>JBDUAJ010000003.1:0-32132 GCA_040004695.1 Nitrospirales bacterium
CCAAGTGAACTCACCTCCTTCCACGGGTAGAGCAGGAATAGTTCAGAAGCTAGACGGCTTCTGTCAAACGTTCCTCCAACACTTCAAACGTATTGGGACCAACCTTCCTAAAGCGCTTGTCTCTTTTTAAAGAAGTGGCAACTGACGTGAGGGGGGTTTTCCCTTTGATTTGCATGCCCCCTTCAATCAGCCGTTGGAACAGTTCCTTCGCATGCATAGAGTGCTTGGCTTCATGGAGGATGTGGTAGGCGGCTTCCGGAACGCTCATGCCCACGTACTTGCTGCGTCCAAGCAGAATTTCACGCGACTGATCCGTGACGTCGGTCAACGGTAGCGGGCGAACCCCTTTATCATCGGTAATGATTTGGCTGGAAAGACTGGCGAGCTTAGCTTTATCAGCTTCAACTCGGTAAAGCGTTTCGGCGAGCTCTAAATATTTTTTAATTGTGGCGATTTCTTCTTCGAGCCGGCCACGCTTTTTTTGGAGATCTTGCAGGCGGCCTTTATAGGCGCTGATACGCTGATCAAGGCCGACAAGGATGTCTTTGAGTTCTTCTACCAAGCAAGTCCTCTTTGTAACATGCTTGCTTTATAGCATGGCTTTCATACTCTGTCAACAAACAAAAGATGAAAACTCTACATGCTTGTGTCTCATAGTTTCTTCTCGCATACATCAGGACGTAGCACAGTGCTGCTTTATGTGGGTATGTGAATGATGAAATTGATAAAGCATTATCTCAAGCATAATGAAAAAGAGCGTCAAGCCTCTTGGGCTACGCTTGTTTATGGGGAAAATTTAGCGGTGAGTGGGATTGATTTCCACGTTGCTGCGCTGTTTTCGCTGTAATACAAGCCACTGCCATTCGTCCCTGTATATAAGATGTGGGTATTTGTAGGACTCATGGCGATTGTCCGAACGTTTGTTGATTCTAGACCTGTGTTCATTGTGTTCCAGGTGTGGCCGCCATCCGTGCTCTTTTGGATACCCGCACGTCCACCTACGTAAAGAATGCGTGAATCCTGCGGATCAATGATGGCGCTGCTCACATACTGGTCGGTCATGCTTTCGGCGATCCGCGTCCACACAGTGCCCATATTGGACGACTTGAAGAGTCCGTTCGTAGTTCCGGCGTAAATGGTATCCGTATGCTGAGGATCGATGACCAGCGTGTTTACCCCCAACGCTAACGATGCGTCCAGGATTTCAGCAGGGATGAGGCCGTTGTTGATCTTGGTCCAACTCGCCCCACCATTCGTACTGCGATAGGCTCCTCCCGTCGTCCCCGCATACAAAATCGAAGGCCGTTGCGGGTCGATGGCCACGGTCACGACAATGTGCACTTCTTTCATTCCGGTCATCCGCTCGTCCCAGAGGCGCCCGGCATCCGTGCTCCGGAAGACCCCGACAGTGGTTGCCGTATAGATGGTTTCGCTGTCATGTGGGTCAAATACAAATTGGTTGACGACTGATACATGTTCCTTCAGACCGGCGTTATAAGGCATCCAGTGCTGACCGCCATCAGGACTCTTGTACACGGCATCGAACATGGTGCCTGCATAGACCGTCGCCGGACGCTCAGGATCTAAGGCGATCGAGAGCACACGGTATGTACTGAGGTCTGTCGCCATCCGTTCCCAAGTGCCTCCTCCATCGCGCGTTTTGTAGACCGACTCATTGGTAGCCACATACACAATGTTGGCGTTCGTCGGATGCAGCGCAATCGACACAATCGCATCACTTGGTTTACCGCAGCCGCTGCCGGCAGAGAGGAAAAAGAGCGTCACGAAGATCACGAGAAGAGAGCGAAGCGCCTCGCAAGGTCTTGTCATAACCGCGTGTCCTCACCATGCAGAGTCATCGACTGGTTTCGAACGGCTTCGCATAGCCGGTGAGTTCGACATAGCCCTGGCCGGTCACGTGACGCTCTCCTGCTTCGCCGGTTACGTTCACCGCACCTTCCCAATAGGTGACCTGTGTGCTTCGTTCGGTCATCAGTTCTTGATTCGGCATGGGTGGCACCAGCAACAGTGACAGGCGTCGGGACGGAACGGAGAGTCTCCAGCGATTCGGATAGCGAGTGCCGCTCGCCGGGCTCGTCCAGTAGTCCAGCACATCAATTTTCACGTCGGACACAGTTAACGGGTCACTGGTTCCGTCGGGGAGCACCCATGTTCCACTGGACACCGGGTCTGCCGTCCCATCGATTCGGCGCAACAGATAAAACATCAGTTCAGAGTGGTCGTCGAGTTGGACGCTGAACCAGTCCCACCCAACCTGGCCGTTCCCAAGACGCCCGGACCCAAACTCATGATCCATCCAACTGATGCCATGCACCGTCTGCAGATGTCCGTCGACGGTGAGAGTTCCGGTCGTTCGTAACCGAGTCATGGAGTAATAATGAGAGGCTTGGCCCGATTCAGTCCCTTTTCGGCTGATCCCCCCTTCCCCATGAACCACGGGGGCTTTTTCAGAAGCTAGGTGCAGATCGAAGGAAAAACCGCCAGTCGTAGCGCGAAGAGCGTGCTGGTGGTGATCAGGGGAGGCTTCAACGCTCCAACGATCGATCCACACGTGGAGGCGACCGGTCTCGGAACCCGCTTTTCCAATGCCGGCTCGACTTATTTTTTCCGCGTAGCGAAACCGGTGTCGGTCTTGCTCGGACAAGGCCGCATGCGCCAGGTAGAGATGTCGGATGGCCCACCGTGACGGATGAGTTGTGATGTGTACGTCGTCCATGGCCCGCCGGAAAAAAGTCAGCTCATAGCCGAACTCGCGCCCGTCTTCCGTTGCGAGATGTCCTGTGTAATACCACCACTCTGTACGGAAATCATCGTGCGAACCATGATCACGTGGAAATTGATAGGTATAGCCGCTGACGGCCTCACGAAAGTGCGTCTGTTCCGTGTCCAACGACACGGCAGGGAGAGCACCGAGGATGCAAGAGAAGGCCAGGACCACACACAGTGCTATCCCGAAACGGCGCTCGGTGAAGAGGCGTTGACTCCGCTCTGGTCGGACACATGGGCAATGCATAGTTCGCTTATAGCACGCGATTGAGCGATGAGCAATCGCTAGTGCTGACAAGGGATTTGTCACTTCTCACCTTCGCTTGTGGCCTCGCAATTGGTTGACATTCTCGGCGCCCATCGGCTATCGTGAGGCATGCCTTTGGAGCCGAGTTGTTCAACGACTGAGCCCTCTTCGTGTCTGTTTCCGGACCGCATTCCCCTCTTTCCTCTCCCGAACATCGTCTTTTTCCCGCGGACCCATTTGCCGCTCCATATTTTTGAGCCACGGTATCGACAGATGGTGATCGACGTGACGACGGCGGGAAATTGTATCGGCATGGCGCTGTTCAAAGAGGGGTGGCAAGAGAATTACTATGGCAATCCTGCGATCTATGGGCTCGGATGTATGGGACGTATCGTGAGCATACAGAATCTTGCAGATGGTCGCTCCAACATTATGCTCCGAGGACTGTGCCGTTATAAGATTCTTGAGGAAGAATACGATCGCGCGCCGTATCGGCAAGCTCGGATCGCCCCCGTTCTGGAGGAGGCCTCAGAACCACTCACCCGGCAGGTTCGAGCCGATCTGCTGGCGATCTTACATGAATCTCTTGCCCATCGCGACAGTGATCAGGCATGGGAAGGCTTAGAATCGGAACTCAGCGACGAAGTGCTGGTCAATATCCTTTCTGCTTCGTTGGATTTCACACCACTGGAAAAGCAATTGTTACTGGAAGCCGACACTGTACGACAGCGGGCGCGCCGCCTCAGTGACCTGCTTCAATTTAAGCGATATGAACGCGATGACCGGAAAGGCAGGGGATAATGGGGCGGACCGCGATTGAAACATTCGGACTCTGTAAGGTTTATGATGGCGCCACGGCCGTCGACAATCTCTCCTTCCAAGTGGATAGCGGAGAAATCTTTGGGCTCCTCGGCCCGAACGGTGCGGGCAAGAGCACGACGCTGCGCATGTTGATGACCCTCCTTCGTCCCACTGGGGGGCACGCCACGGTTATGGGCTATGACGTCGTGCGCAATCCGGAACGTGTACGGGCGACAATCGGCTACGTTCCACAAGAACGCGCGCTCGATCGGTTTCTCACGGGCCGAGAGCACTTGTTGCTGCTCGGCGATCTGTATCACCTGCCGAAACAGGAAGCGCGTCGGCGCATCGATGACATCCTGACCTTGGTCGATCTAGGGGCGAAGGCCGATCTGCCGGCGAAGACCTATTCAGGCGGCATGAAACGGAAGCTGGATATCGCGTGCGGCCTCCTGCCGAATCCAAGCGTGCTGTTCCTCGATGAACCGACGTTAGGGTTGGATGTCCCAAGCCGTCTTCGCATCTGGGAGTATATTCGGACATTAAAAGCGCGTGGCATTACGATTCTCATGACCACCAATTATTTGGATGAAGCCGATCAATTGTGCGACCGCATTGCCATTATCGATAGTGGTCGCACCAAAGCGCTCGGCTCGCCATCGGAATTAAAGGCCGGACTCGGTGGCGACAGTCTCTCGCTGACAGTTGCGGCACAGGCACGTCCGCGCCTGGACCAGTTTACCGCCGCACTCAAAGAACTCCCGCCGGTTCGGTCGGTCACTCCTACCGCGCATGGCGTGGACGTCCGCGTGGAGTCTTCAGAAAAAGCACTGCAAATTGTGCTGGACACGGCGAACCGTCTGGGTTGCCAGCTGGATAGTATCGAGTATCATCGTCCTCGGTTGGATGATGTCTTCATCGCGTACACGGGACGCGCGATCAAGGAAGAATTCCCGACGCCCGAGGAAGAGTAGCCTACGAGCATGCAAGAATATTGGCAGGAAATCAGTGCCCTGACGATGCGATGGGTGCGACGGCTGAGTCGAGAAAAGTTCAGTATGTTGTTCACCCTCGTGCAGCCCATGTTGTTCTGGCTGATTTTTTTTGGGAATTTATTTCAGCGCGCTACGGATACGCAAGTGGTGCAGGCGCCGAATTACATCAGCTTCCTTGCGGCCGGCGTGGTCGTGATGACGGTGTTGAACAATGGGCTGGCCGGCGGCGTCGACCTTTTGTTTGATAAGGAAAACGGATTTCTCGAACGGCTGATGTCCACGCCGATTCACCGTTCGTCGGTCATTCTGAGCCGGTTCATCTTCGTGATGAGCATTACCTGTCTGCAAGTCCTCGTCATTCTTGGCGTCGCAGCCCTATTTGGCGTGCGTCCGGCGACCGGATGGTTAGGTATCGCGGTGATCCTGCTGATCAGTATTCTGTTTGGGGTTGGCCTGACCGCCATTTCGATGGCCATGGCATTTTCCGTCAAAAGCCACGGCGACTTCTTTTCTGTTCTGGGCTTCCTCTCGCTTCCAATGATTTTTTTAAGCTCGGCATTGGTGCCCCTCGTCGCCATGCCGGGATGGATGCAGGCCTTGGCTTGGTTCAATCCTATGACGTGGGCCATTGATGCCGTGCGGCCCTTGATTCTCTCCGGTTGGGTCGAGGCCTTGCCGCGTGTCGGCATGGTGATTGTCATCATGCTGATTTTCGATGCCCTGTGTCTGTACGGAAGCACCCGGGCGTTTCGACGGGCCATGGGGTAGGGGGATAGGGGGGTGAGTGTCCGCGATATTCGCGGTATAATAATTAGGAAATACTGTTGGGAAGGTGAGTGGTGTGGTGACCGGTGACAATCAGATTCGTGCCCTGATTCGGCTGTTGTCCGATGAAGACGATCGAATCGCGAAGACGATTAGCGGCAAATTGATCGAAATTGGCGACTGCGCCATCCCATTACTGACCGAAGCGGAGATTGAGCAGCCGGAAATGGGTCGGCGCATCGAATGCATTCTGGATGAAATTCGTGGCGGACGATTAGAAGAGGAATTTAAACACGTCGGGGCGCTGCCTGATGACTATATTGACCTGGAAAAGAATGCCTTGCTCATCGCCCGCTATGCGTATCCCAACCTGGATACAGACGCCTATACCCAAAAGCTGGAGGATATGGCGACCGAGGTTCGAGAACGAATGGGACGACGCGTGTCAGGGGAAGAGGCCGTGAAGACTCTCAATCGGTATCTCTTTTCAGAGCAAGGGTTTCGCGGCAATACGAAAAACTATTACGAGGCCGACAATAGCTATCTCAATCGGGTCATAGACCGGCGCATGGGTATCCCGATCAGTCTGTCGACGATCTATCTCTTGATTGGCCGACGGCTCGGGCTGCCATTGAATGGGATCGGAATGCCGGGCCACTTTTTAGTCAAGTTCGAATCGGAACGGTACAAGATTTTCATCGATTGCTTTAATGCCGGCGCGCTGCTCTCAGATAAGGATTGTGGCCGATTTCTGGTCCAGGCCGGATACGGATTCGAGGAAAAATATCTCCAAAGAAGTTCGAATCGCACGTTGCTGATCCGCATGCTCAAGAACCTCGTGGCGATCTACAGCAAGCTCGATGATCATGTCAAAGCGGGACGGCTGAACCGGTTCATGCAGGTGCTGGGCGGCGGCCAGCAATCCGAGTGCGAATAACGGAAACTCGCCAGAGATCCTCGACTCTCCCGGTCTCATCTCTCGTCCACTATCCTTTCACAATTGGGGAGGGATTTCCCCAGTGTCCCGCGAACGTAAAGTCCGCAATCGGTTTTCTGAAGCGTTTCGCCAACTCCCGTTGACGGAATTTTTCCGGTAGAATCTCAGGGTCGCCGGGATAGCCGATCGCAATGGCTGCCACCACTTCATACTCACCAGGGATGCCATAGAGTTCTCGGACTTTGTCCGGGTAGATGCCTGCCATCTGATGGACCATCAGCCCGAGTGCTGTCGCCTGCACGACCAGGTTTTCCACGGCCAGCCGACATCATGAAAGGCATGGCGATTGGGTTCACCATCATCTGTGAACACGAGTTTGGCAATGGACATCGCCAGCACAGGAGCTAGCCGCGCCCACATTTGATTGGTGTTTCTCAAGCAACTTAATAATCGCTCATGGTCGGCCTGGTCTTGTTTGGTCGCTACCAGGAAAGTCCACGGCTGTTCATTGTTCGAAGACGGGGCCCAGCGGGCTGCTTCCAAAAGACTTCGTACTTGCTCCGGGCTCACCGCTTGGTCAGAAAAAGCCCTCGGGCTCCATCGCTGTTGAAGCAATTCGTGAATCGGATACTGCGTCTCCGCCGGTTTCTCCATGGTAGACCTCATAGCAGGATGTCCCCAAAGGCCTTATCACACCCGCCAATCCCCTGGCGCGCCAAGACGCGCCCCTTCCCGAGCTTTGTTCTCGCGTCGCTCAGAGGCTCAACGTACCCCAAGGGTACGCCTCACCTCTTCGCTCGCTGCGGCCGCGCCCGGGAAGGGCACGTCTTGGCGTGCCGGGATTGGGCGGGTGAGACAGCGGCCTTTTTGAACATCCCTGTAATGCTATTGGTTTCATCTGAATTGTGATTCTTACTCTTTCTTTACTGCGTAGAGCTCTTTTCATCAGCCTGAAGGGATGAACCATAAAGTCAGGAAGCGCGTTGGAAACTATCGCGTAGACGAAGTAAAAGCGTTCGAGCGACATCAATCTCTTTGGGTTCAAAGCACCCTCGAAAAACGGGCGCAGGAATGCAGCATGGGCGGGAAAGATCTTCTCGAACAGAGTCTGTCCCTTCTCAGTCAGCCGGATCTTGGTCCGGCGACGATCGGCCTCCACTTCATCACGCTGAATCAACCCTTTCGCTTCCAAACGTTCCAATACGCCGGTGAGCGTCCCTTTCGTCACCAGCGTCGCGGCGGAGAGTTCTGAACAGGTCATGCCGTCGGTGTCTCCCAAGGTGGCCATGACATCGAACTGCGACGGCGTGAGATGCATGGCGCGAATATGCCGGTTATCCACGCGGGCAAAGGCGAGATAGGCTTCCACCAAGGGCCGAAGCACTTTGAGATAGGAGTCCTCGTGAAAGTCCGGAATGTCCACGCGATGGTATAGAGCGAACGCAAAGCGGGTGTGTCAATCGGGGCGGTAGGCGGTCAGTAGGAAATACGCACCGAACCAGGCTAAGATAGCGCGATGATGACGGACCAGCGTGGGCAAGCCAACCTCACCGCTATCTTGGCTCTGATTGGGCTCATTGTGGCGTCAGTCTGGGCGTGGAAGCGATTGACGCCGGACACGCAGGATTATGTCATTGAACAGGCCGTGCCGGTGGCCGCGGTAGTCGCTGTTGCGGGCATTCTCGGATGGAGAGCCGTCAGGTACATTCGCCGGCGCCATGCGCGAGTGCAGATGCGTAGCCGGTTGATCGCACGGTTTGAGCGGGAGACCGTGGCGAATAAGCGGCGAGAGTTAGCGTTCGAGTTGGTCGAGATCAATCGATACGCCATGAAGGGATTAGAGTCGGTTGCGCCCGCCTTAGTCGAGGCGTTGGTCACAACACTGAAAACGGCGTTGGGAGATAAACAGCATCGTATACGAGGCATGGCGGCCAGCTATCTGGGTGTGCTGCAGGACAAGCAGGTGATTCCACTCCTACTGAAGGCACTGGAGGACGATCATGCCCATGTGCGAGCGTGTGCCGCACTCGGACTGGGCCGTCTGAATGCCTTCGAAGCGAAGGACAAATTGACGGTGGTCATGCAGGACGACTGGGATCAAACTGTCCGCAGCCGCGCGAGAGAAGCCTTGGAGCGAATGGCGTGAGGGGCTAGGCCCGGATTATTCATGAATGCCGTCGCGAAGCGGCTGAAACCGAATCCCGGCGTGGCTTCTCGCACGTGAGGGCGACACAGGCGTACTTGCAGTCCGTCGAGGAGACCGAACGAGAAAAGCCACTCCGGGCGAGAGGATCGGCCGCTGTAGTAGGTATTCATGAATTATCCGGGCTAGCCGGAAAGGTTGTTCAAAGCGGTTCGGTCAGCGGTGGTGAGCCGGTAGCCCTTGTCGTACAGCACGCCCATACTCAGCATGACGGCCTCGAGCGTATTATCCTTTCGGGCCAGATCGAATTGAGCGGCCAATGCATCCACATGGGCGGTAGACGGTAAGATCTCGTGGAACGGAAGTTTGAACGATTCGAGCAGGTCTTTGAGCTCATTCTCGCTATAGCGGTGATTATCATCTCGATCCCCGACCAGGACCAGTTCATAAAAGGTCAGACTAATGGAGAGTGCTGATTGCGCCTGACTAAACGCATGCCTGGCGGACTCCAGTCCGTCGGGGTAGCGAATACGGCACTCCGAGGCAGAGTCGGATGGCGTGTCTGATTCGATCGGCGTGAAGACGATGGTGTGGGTCTGGGAGCGCGGGGGCTTCTGCTTCAATTGTTTGTAAAACCATTCCGTGCAGCGTTGCGCGCCGACAAACACGATCTTGTCCGACTGTATTTGTTGTGCGACGTATGCCGTCAGTGCACTGAAAGCGTCGGGAGGCTCTGCGCCCACGGTGTAGTCGGCCAGGATCATCCAGCCCAGTGCAAGGGCTATGAGGAAGAGCCGGGCCGGCGTGTGTGAAGTGTGTCGCATGGTCGTCAACAATCGCACATCATGATAATGGTCTCAGTATAACACGGCGTCGGAGGAGTTCTCGATCATGTCGATGGATCGTACAGAGACGACACGTCCGTATCTCACCGCCACCTGGCCTGGAATCGGCGGAGTGACCCGTGCGCAGCCGGAGGACTTTCGCGTCGAAGAGCGTCCGCTCTATCTGCCGTGTGGTCAAGGGGAGCATCTCTATCTGCGCGTGACGAAGCGCGGGCTCTCTACTCCAGACATGGTCAAACAATTCGCGTCGGTGTTAGGCGTCAAGGCGAAGTGCATCGGCGTCGCCGGGCTCAAAGACGCGAGAGCCGTGACGACGCAAATGGTGTCGGTTCAAGGCGTCGGGGCCGAGAGCATCTCGCGACTCGCCACCAACGAGCGTCTGCTTGCGGTGGACGTGCTCGGGCGTCACCGCAATCGTCTCCGCACCGGGCATCATGCCGGCAACCGGTTTCGGCTGGTCGTGCAAGAGGTGAGCGCAGACGCCAGGACGATTGTCCCGCGCGTGCTGGACGAGCTCGCACGCCGCGGCGTGCCGAATTACTTCGGGCCTCAACGCCAGGGTAAAACCGGATTGAACTATGAGACAGGGGCCGCCCTGCTTCGAGACGCTCAGCGCCGCGCCCGCATTGGCCGTACACAACGGATCTGGTTTCTCAATGCCTATCAATCCCACATCTTTAACAAGCTGCTGGCCGTGCGCATCGATCGTCTCGATCGTGTTCTGGTGGGGGACTGGGCGATGAAGCACGTGAACGGGGCGTGTTTTCAAGTGGAGCATGCTGACATTGAACAACCTCGCGCGGATCTCTTTGAGATCAGTCCGACGGGGTTGCTCTTCGGGTCACGAGCCTCGTGGGCGTCTGGCGAGCCGGGCGACATAGAGCGCGCGGTCGTCGCTGAGCTGAACGAGACCCCGGAGTCGCTCAAGCAAGCCGCGATCGAATGTGGGTTTCGTGGAGAACGGCGACCGCTACGGGTTCGTCTGGATGAGTTGGACTGGTCCTTGGAGGGCACGACGCTCACGCTGTCGTTCGCGTTACCACCGGGCGCCTATGCCACGAGCGTCCTGCGGGAACTTATGAAAAACTCATGAATTCCCGCAAGGCAAAAGTTAAAAGGCAAAAGTAAAAAATGAGACTCTACATACTTTTACCTTTTTACTTTTTCCTTTTGCCTTGGCTGTCGCGTGAAACGCGCCAGCCGGAATCGCCACGGTCTGGCGGCCCACTCGCCGGCGTAATCGACACCGATGCGAGGCGCTGTGATGACGTCTGCGTCCGTGATCCGTTCCCCGCGGTCTTCCAGCCACAATCGTTCGCCTAGCGTGAGGTCCGATCGATTCAGCGTCCGATCGATCTGAAAGGATCGGCAGACACGTCCTGGCCCATCAATCAGGGCGGATGGCGAGCCACGGTGTTCCACGGCCCGAATCAACACTGCCGCGGGAAATCCCTCACGCTCTGTCACCACATTCAAACAATGGTACATGCCATAGATGAGGTAGACATATGCGATGCCTGGAGCACCGAACAGCACATCCGTTCGTTGCGTCCGGCTACGGGAGGCATGACACGCTCGATCTTCCTGGCCGACATAGGCCTCCACTTCGACGATGAGCCCTGCCATCACGCCCTGCTCAGTCTGGCGCATCAAATACTTGCCCATTAAGCTGCGCGCGACTTTCAATGTCGGTCGGTTGAAGTAGGTCTGCTGAAGAATCTTGGCAGGTGTATGAGCCATAGATGAATACAGTGTCAGCCGGTCGCTCTTAACGCTCAGCTTTCACACGATCTGTATGTGGTCGACTGATAATTGCCGAGAGACTAGTTAAAGTACCACGCGACTCCACCCATCACAAAGCGGGGGTTTCCAGGGACGAAGTGAAGGTCGGTCACGCCGGCCGGCTCGTTCCGTAGGCGGGACGCAAAGGCAAACGTGGCTTGCTCCCAGTGCGTGTTGAGAAGATTCTGAATAAAGAAAAAGGCTTCCAGCCGTCCATGCGAAAGCTTGACCGGGATTTTGTAACGAGAGGACAGGTCGACATCGACCCACGAGGGCGACTTGAAGCTTCGATCCTCAATCAAGGGCCGGACGCCGAAGTATGTGGCCTGCACCTGTGTCGTCAGCCCCTCGGGATATCGGAGAATCACCGCGCCATAGGCCGTAAGCTCGGGCGCATTAGGAATGGCGTCGCCATTCCGGAATTCCGCCTTGGCCCACGTGAAGCTGCCGTTCACGTAGAGGGGGCCGAACACCTGACCTCGCGCCGCCACTTCCACCCCGCGTCGCCGTGTCGGGCCACGAAGTTCCGTGGTGCCGTCGTCGCCGACAAACACGAGTTCCGATTGCAGGTCAATTGCCCACAGGGTCGCAATCAACTCCAGGCCGTCCGGTCCCCACGGTTTTGACCGGGCTCCGACTTCATAAGTTTTCGCGCGAGCCAGCGGCGACGCTCCGGGAGCGACTGCCGATCTGGCATCGTTACTGTGATAGCCTTCACCATAGTTCGCAAACAACTCCGTTCGGAACCACGGACCGAGGATGAGATTCGCTTTCGGTAAGACCAGACCTGACGAGGCTCTGCCGGCAGGCTGTTCGGCGCAGGCCGGACAGCGATTGCGCACGTCGAACGTGAAGATTTCACTGCGCACACCTCCGGAGAGGCGCATCCACTGCGTGGGTTGAAACTCCATTTTCAGGAACGGCGCATACGAGGCTTCGAGGACATCGGTGTCGGTGGTCGTGCCCAGAGGGTTTCGTTTAACTTGCGTCCCTAGTCTCACATGCGCATTGTCGACCCGCGCTTGCACGCCGGCCGTCACCGCGCTGGGAATGCCGAAGAGGTCGAAGCTTTGCCGCCACCCGGTATCGCCGCCATAGATGACCCGGCGGTCGGATTGCTGGATACCATCCCCATTGACCGGGTCGTTCAGAAAGAACGTGAAATTGGTGTACAGATCGAACTTGTAATACTGGCCATAGGCGTTGGCGAAGAACTGTCCACCGGAGGGCGTATCGTAATGATAGTTCAATCGCCCCGTGCTTCGGATCGTTTTGCCGCCCTCGGAGGGATCGATCGCCCCGAAGCGATCGATGGTGCCGTCGGTCACGGCGCGAAAGGGAATCTCACCGGAGGCGTTCCACTGAGCTTTATGAAACGTGCCGGTGAGGCTCAATTCCGAGCGGTTGGTGGGATTCAAGGTCATTTTTCCCAAGAGGTTTCCACGAAAGTATCGATTGTCGTGTTGGAACGGGCCGTTCGTGTAATAGCCTTCCGCCGCAATGAGCGTGCGAACCTTCTCTTTGGTAGGCGAGAACATCAACAAGTACCGCTGTGTATCGAACTGGCCGCCGGCCAGTTGCACGATGCCCTCTTTCACCACTTGGCGTGTCTTGAAGTTCACGGCGCCCGCTGTGTTAAAGTCTCCAAATTCAGGAAGATAGGCGCCCTTGTAAGCATCGAGCCCTTCAATCGTTTCGGGAATGATGAAATTCAGATCGGTATACCCTTGGCCATGCGCATGACTCCGGAAATTGATCGGCATGCCGTCCGCGAAGAATGCGACGTCCGTCCCATGATCGCTATCGAATCCGCGTAAAAAATATTGGTCGGCCTTGCCCGCGCCACCCGAATGCTCTACGGCGATAAATCCTGGGATCAGCCGCAAGACTTGCGCCGGCCGACCTTGCGGCTGAAGAAGATATTCCTTGTCGGGAATGAATTGTTGAGAGGAGGCGGCGATGGGGCGGTCGGCCGTTATGCTCACCTCTTGTACATCTAGGATGTCTTCATCAGGCTCATGAGCCGACAGAACATGCGGGATGGCAAGCGCCACAAGAATCAGCAGAAGAGGAGCATACGCCTTCAAGCCTCGCATCGGCCTTCCAATTTTCTCGTTGGCCTTCGAGGCTCCACGTCAGGTCACGCATGGGTTCGTTGGACCCTGCTCAGACCCTCGTGGCCTGACGGTACGGAAATACAGCGATCAGATTCCGACGCTGGACCCGAGGATCGATTCCACCCGTCGGACTGTCTGATCGATCAAGGGATCGAGCGTAGGGGAGTGTGTCCCAACGACTTCAACGCCCAGTCGGTTGAGCGGGAGGAGCAGCTTCCGGGCTCGTGTCTGCAAAATAGCCGTCGCAATCTCCGGGGTGACCTCTCCCAAAAAAGATCCCGCCAAGACCACGCTGAGCGATCCCAGGATGAGATCGGCTTCCTGGACCGTCCGGAGAATCGCCAACTCGCCGATGGCCACATGCCGCGCTCCGGCCTTCGTCATCATGTCGGCGGCGGCTTGATTGGTGCCCAACGCGACGATCTCATGCCGATCTCCGACCACCCCGAGTAAACGCTCAATGAGCCGACTCCCAAGTCCGCCGCCCCGGCCGTCGATCACGCAGATGCGCATGTCAGCTAAATCCCTTGCCGGTGGTGGTCATCGTGAGCTTCCCGTGTTTCACGCCTTTGACGCTGAGCAAGGCGTCCGACACCTTCGTGATGTCGGAGCCTTTCCCACGGACGACCAACACTTCGAGACAGTGGGCATGATCGAGATGCACATGCATGCCGGACAGGATGATCCCTTGGAATCGATGCTGAATGTCGGTCAGCTTATTCGTCAAATCCCGAATGTGATGATCATAGACAAAGGTAATGCTGCCAACCGTCTCCTTGTTCTCATCCCATTCCTGCCCCACCAAATTGTCGCGGATCATATCCCGCAAAGCCTCCGACCGATTCGTATACTTCTTCCGCGCAATGTGCCGGTCGAAGTCATACAGCAGATGATGGTCCAGTGAGACGCCGAAGCGGACGAGTTTCTTCATGTGTCAGCCATCCGTGTTACGAATATATAAAAGCGTAGCATCTAACGTAACATTGCCGCCATGGAGTGTCAACCCTTGTGGGTACCAGTCGAGTAGAGCCGTCCAAGTCGATTGCGGAGGCCGCAGTGGGCGGGGGGCGGCTATCCGCCGGCCGGCGACTCTGCGGTGACTATCGATGGCATTGTCGAAGGAATGTCGATCGCGCGCATCGACATTATGGGGCTGGAAGCACAAAACTCAAGGTGGCATTGTGCAGGTCACGGGCGGCCAACTCGGGATGAGCGCCCCGTACGAAATAATCCACCACAATGAGTTGGGGACCGACCTTGCCGAGGGGGATGACGGCGATACCCTGTTCATTCGTCTTGTAACGCGGGATATCGTGTTCCTCCATCGGCGTCACTCCATCGCCGATCTCCACGGACACGCCATTCAATGGCTTGCCATCGAAGTACACTTTCACGGAGAGCGACTCGCCCGGCTTCACGACAAACGGATTGCTGAGGGGAACCAACTCGAGCCGATGCCCGATGACCTTGCGATGCAGTTCCGATGCCCCAGGACGCACCTGGAGCAACGCCTTCGCGTACTTCATGGAGGAAAGGCTCTCGACAGTGTCCGCTACCTGAAGCTTACTGGTATCGCGATGCCCGTGCGCCGTCTTGACCCAGAAGCCGTTATCGTACCGGGCCGCCAATAGGATGGTGTCCGTCCCGGCGTCGATGGATCGTGGTTCCGCGATCAGGATCGGAATGTTATCGCGAACGGTGCGAGTGATTCCCGGGAGGAGCGATGGCTGAAGCTGAGCGCTGCCGAAGACATCGAACTCGAACAGCTTGTCCGGGTCAGGCGTCTTTCGATCGCCGGGATGACCGTGATGGACAATGGCTTGGAACGTCGCCGCCGTGTCCTGCATCGTCGTGATCCAGACGTCATGGGCATCCGCATAGGATGCGGTCAGAACAAGACAGAGCGCTGCGGGAATGAAGCGGAGCTGTGTGATCCACGTATGCATCGTACCGTTCCTCTCTGGATTGGAAATGGATCGTCTTCGTGTGGCCGTTCAGCCTCCGGTTTTGAACCGATAGGACAGGCCGGCCATCACCTGAAAGGGAGCTTGCGCATTCACAAAAATATCGGCAGAAGTGGCACCGGTCGTATTGCCGAAGTTCAGCGCCGTCTCACTCAACCGGTCAGTGGGATACCAGGCCATATCGACAAAACCCAGCCATCCGCTCGGGTGGGCATAGAAGAGACGGCTGACCACGCGCTGATAGGGATTGGTGGTAAAGACGCCGTCCTCTGTAATATTCTTTTTTCCGATAAACTGCACATAGAGTTGACCACCCGCGCGATGACCCGAAGCGTTTCCACCGACGGGAACATCGACGTCGGTGCCGATATTGACGATGTATCGAGGCACATTCGGCACCAACGTGGCCGCTCCCTGATCCAGGATGACGGCACGAATCTGGTTATAGTTGACGAAGACAGACGCCTGGCCTTGCTTATCTTGTCGAACATAGTACCGACCTTCGATGTCGTACCCTTCACGCCGCGACCGGCCCAGGTTTTGGGGGTCAAGTCCGGCCGCCGCTTGAAAGATTTCCTGGTTGAGGGTCGTGCTCCACACATCGGCCTGAAACTGAACGCGAGGGGAAGGTTGGATCCGAAAGCCGGCTTCCCGACTCCGGAGTTTGATCGGTTTCACGGTAGACGTATTGATGACATCATCGACGACGCTGGGAGATCGGAATCCTTCCCCGTAATTGGCGAAGAGTTCCAGCCAGGAGACCGGTGTGATAGCCACACCCGCCTTGGGACTGAAGACCCCTGTGTCGGTGGTTGGGACCGAGCTGGTGGCTAAGTGATTATCGACGTCGTACCAGAAGTGATCGTAGCGGCCTCCTCCCGTAAACTTCAACCAGGACAGCGGCTTGATTTGAGCCTGAATATATTGCCCCCATCCCTGTTCTGTGAAATTGAGATCCCTGGTGGGTAGACCGATTGGATTACGGGCGAGCGTCGGCGTTTGGCTCACTCCAACCGAATCGTTCCTGAAATTGGTGCCGATCATCAATTGCGCGGGGAGGGTGAACAGGGAACCGGTCCAGACCTTTCGCAAGGTGAAGCCCATGATGGTGCGATCTTCATCCTGATCCCGTTGGCCGCCGCCAAAATCGGCAAACCGAACGAAGACGTCGTGATTGATGAAGCCGGTCACGGTGAACGCTTGGTCCAGCTCGCCAAGGCCGTAGTTCACGACGACATTTTGGAAATCTTTGTGTCCGCCGTCTGAGCCATTGAAGGCCGCTTTTGGACTCAACGCGCCGGACCGCACTAAATCACGGCTGAGATATCCCGGCGCGCCCCATTCGCCGCCGTAGAATTGCGATCGAATGGACAGATCGCCATGTCTGGTCGGGACCGTGAATTTTCCAAACAGGTTGTAGCGCTTATATCCTTGATTATCGCGGTACCCATCGGTCGTGTACGCTTCTGCGGCTATGAACGGCGTGATGGCGCCGTCCTCCGTTCTAGGCCGGCTGTAGGTCACGATGCCTCGCCCCGTGTTGAAATAGCCCCCATATCCTTTGACCTCTCCGGTTGAATCAAAGCGCTTCGTGACGATGTTGACCGACCCACCTAAATTTGAATCTCCATACAAGGCGCTGAAGGGCCCGCGAATCACCTCCAAGCGTTCGACCGTTTCAGGAATCAAGATATTGAGATCGGCATAGTTGGGGGTATGGATGCTCGACACCTCATTGAGTGGCACGCCGTCAATAAAATAGGCTACATCACGCCCATGTTCCAGGTCGGTAAAGCCGCGAATGGTGATCGCGTTGCCGATACCGCCCTGTCCTAAATTATTCACATTCACGCCGGGAAGGGGCCGGAACAGATCGACGTAATTGTTGAGGATCGGTGTGCGCTGGATATAATTTGAATCCAAAATGGTGGTCGGTGCAGGAAGTGCGGCCGCATCGGCCGTCACATCGATGCGCGATTCACGTGTAGCGGCAGCCAATGGTTCGTCCGACACGATCACTTCAGGGAGTGTCGCCGCCTCCTCAGTTCCGGTCGCCGCCCCCTCGGTTGCGGGTGCCGGCTGGGCAACGACACGACCCAGCGGCCATGCAGTCATCATTAGTCCAACAACCATCCAGCACAGTATGTGTCGTCTCATGTCCCACCTCCATCCAAGATAGTTGCGTGGGGTGAGACCCCACGAGGGTTTGCTTACGGCTGCATCAGCCTCCGGCACAGACCCTCGTGATCTGGCTGTAACGCGAACAGGATTCTCAGCGGCGTGCTGTTCAGTTGAAATCGATTACATGGTCGGACCCCCTCATTGATGACGAGCCTTCTTCCGAAGGCTCAGCATTGCACTCCGTCAACACTTTCTCTGGCTCAATCGGCCAATGGCGCGGGAGCCGAATATCCTCTCATTGAAATACGACTTTCTTCAGACCGTTGGCAGGCAATTCGACTCCGCCGAAATCCGACTCGCCTTCGAAGGTTCCGTGGATGGCGAGCACGAATTCTCCTGTTTTGCCGTTCGTGAGCGTGATGGTCAACAGAGGCAGGCCCTTGTCTGAAGGCGTGACGTCGATGTGCTTGATCATGTCGAACTTCACCTGGATCGTCGCCTGTCCGCGTTTGACGGGAACCTGCTTGATTTCGTGCGGAACAAACGCGGTCTCGCTGATCCGTTCCTCCCAATAGAAGAGCACGTTCTTGATCTCGGTCTCGACTCCATGGGCATCCGTGATGACGGCCGCGAAAGTTTTCTCTAACTTGATCTGAGCCCACACGCCGTCCGCCGCGGGAAGCCCGGCGAGAGTGAAGACGCACAGCATGGTTATGAGATTCCGGAGGAACGGCGCCAATATCTGTCTCATGGTCATCTCCTCTTCGGCCGATGTCGAGTTCGGCAGTGAGCGCTCGCGCTGAACCCCCTACTGTTCCAACCGGTAGCGAATCGGCACACGAATCACGACTTGCGGCTGCCCAAGCGGATGCGCGAGCTCCAATGGAGAGGCCTTCCTCAGGACGTCGACCGCATCATCATCCAACGCCGAGTGTCCCGAGCTTTCCGCCACGTCCACGCCGATGACATGACCGTCTTCACGGATGACCGCTCGTAAGACGACTTTGCCTTCCCAATGGTTCAATCGTGCCGCGTGAGGATACCGCTTCAACTGTTCGATTCGGCTTAACAGAGTCCGAGTCAACCAGCCGAAATCGGCCTTGGCTTGTGGATGGCTTCGAGGCGGAGGTTCTCTCACCGCCGATAGCTCGGTGACATGCGGTCCTGGAATCTTCGCCTGCTCGATGGAAGCCGGCTCTGCCGGCTTCGTTTCAGATGGCTCTCTAGCAGTCGGGGTTTCTATAGCCCTGGCGCGCTCGACAACGATCGTAGATTCAGTGAGCGTGGGCACCGTCTCGTTGACAATTCGTTCATGCACGATCGGCGACGTCTGCGTGGCTTCGATCGTGGATCTGGACACGACTGCGGATTCAGAAGAGCTGAGAGGAGTTGTCTCCGTCATGATCTGCTTCGTCACCGCCGCGGCCTCAGGAGGAGTCGATAACACAGCCGTGTCCTTCTCGATAGGAGTCACATTGTTGACCGGAGCGGGCGTCGAGTGCACCGGCAGGTCCGGCGTCGGTGTCTGAACGGTTCTGCTCATTGTCTGCGAGATTTCCTCAGTCGGCCGGTGAATAGGTTCCATGGCCCTCTGGGCGATCGGCCTTGCTTGTACCATCTCCTGAAGAACGACTCGTTCCACCGGCTGAATGGTGTGCAGGATGGATTGCTTCTCGATGGTTTTCTGGATGTGACGAGGTGCGGTAGAGGTAGGCATGACTGGGGTCGGCTTCGCTTGCGTCGGCGTCTGCATGAGAGTGTCCTGCGACGGCTGTTGTGACGGCGCTTCGACCATGACGACGTCCCACTTGAACAGCTCCGGTTGGTGGGTGAGGTGTAAATCCGCGATGAGCATGACAGCCACACTCACAGCGATGGCGTGCAGGAGGAGAGAGATGGCCAATCCCTGCGCATGCTGTAACGCTCCGTTGCGGTCATTCAGCGCACGGGTATCCATCGCGTTATCAGTGCTACGATAGTTATAAACGTAGCACGATGTATAGCGCTATTCGAGGAGTGCTGTCAATCTGATAGTTTGAAGTAGGAATCGTGCCTAGGGTTATTCCGAACCGCGGCGCCGGTTCCATGGTGAGCCTGCCCCACAGCCGAGTCTAGATAAGCGGTCGATTAAAAATACGGCTTGAACATCGAATAGGGCAAGACTAAGATACGAGCGAAGTCGCGGCAGGATGATCTTGTTCTTCCGGATCGTTAAGCGGCGTTCATTGACGCTCTCATTTCTGAGGAGCGTGAACCCATGGCCGATCATAGCCATACTCATACCCATACGCCACTGACCCATTCGCATGAGCACGCACATGACGATCATCATCGGCATCCCGATCAGGCTGAGCCCAAGCATGCGCACGGACATACTCACACGGCTGACACGCACGCGCACTCGCATGACCATGATGAACATCATCGCCATGATCACTAAGTGTTAGAAGGATGGTTCTACCTCTGAAAAGGCTGGACTCCGGGCCCCGGATGGCCGGTGGCAACTTAGATCTCTTCGCGGCAGGGAGCACGATCCGAACACATGGATGAAAAGGCCGCGTGCATGGCCATGAAGGCGAGCGCGGCACCTGCGACTGAGCCCTGGCCATGGTACTTTTCCACGTCCGCAAAGCTGATGTCGATCAGATCCGGTCCATCTTGAATCCGTAGGACAGGGTGCATATTCGGCCAGTCCCCCAGTCCCATGGAGTTCGAAATGAAGGCGGGATGAGTTAGTGGGTGTCAACCAAACCGGCAGCAGCCCACTCCCACGCAGGCCAGCTCTTGTCATTGTGGGATCACGCCGATTATGGACGTTGTCTTAATCTCTCATCGCGCGGGATGTAACATGAGGTGCCATGGATGCGCGATCGCTCCATCATGAAGAATTCAGCACGGCGAAACTGGAGTGTCCACCATTCCATAAGCCGAGGGCACCTTATTTCTTCAGTCCCCCTCCACCGGCATATACACAAACGTGCCCTGCCGATTGACGAGCAATAGCGTCGGGTCTTTTGACCTCAGCGGTTCCACCACGCGCTGGTAGGCTGGCAGGGTAGGCGTGGGTTGGCGATTGATCTCGACAATTAAATCGCCCTGCATGAGCCCGGCCGCTTCGGCCGTACTGTTCTCCTCCACGCCGGTCACAATGACGCCACTGACAGAGCCGAGCCCAAGCTGTCGCGCCGTGGCCGGTTTGAGCTCATCGACCAGCACTCCGCTGAGAGGATTGGTGGGGGATTCCAGGCGAGGCGGAGGCGTGCGCTTAATCCGCTCGCGCGGTGCTTCTTGAATGGTCAATTCAACTTGCTCCGGCTTTCCGTCTCGGACCACGTCCAGCCGATGCTTGCTGCCGATAGGTGACACACCGATGAGATTTTGGAGCCGCCCCGGATCGACAATCTCTTTGCCGCCAAACCGCACAATCACATCGCCCCGCTTGAGTCCGGCCCGCTCAGCCGATCCTTTGGGCATCAAATCGGTGATGATCGCGCCTTTCACGTCCGGCAGCCGGAATAATTTCGCGAGTAACGACGTCACATCCTGGGTGGACGCGCCGAGAAATCCGCGTACGACACGACCGGTCTTCAGCAAGCTTTGCATCGCGGTGCGTGCCATATTGCTTGGGACGGCAAATCCGACGCCCACACTCCCTCCGGTGGGACTGGCAATCGCCGTGTTAATTCCGATCAGCTCGCCTTTAATATTGACCAATGCGCCGCCGGAATTTCCGGGATTGATGGGCGCATCGGTTTGGATAAAGTCTTCATAGTCCGCGATGCCTACATCGGCCCGTCCGACTGCACTGACGATCCCGAAGGTCACCGTTTGGTTCAGGCCAAGCGGGTTGCCGATCGCCAGGACAAAGTCTCCCACTCCGAGTCGGCTGGAATCGCCCCACGGAAGAGTCGGCAAGCCGGTGGCGTCAATCTTGACGATGGCCACGTCGGTCTTCGGGTCGGTGGCAATGACGCGTCCCTTGAATTGGCGGCGGTCGGCCAGCAGCACTTCCACATCCGTCGCATCCGCCACGACATGATTATTCGTCACGATGTAGCCGTCCGGTGTGACGAGGACGCCTGATCCTTGTCCATATTGGCGTTGGGGGGTTCCTTGTGGCAGCGTGCCGAACAAGGGGCCTTCATCAAATGGAGTTTGCTCGCGAACGAACACGGTCGACGAAATATTGACCACCCCTGAAATGACTTTCGCCGCCGTCATCTTAATTTGAGCTTGTAAATCGATAGGACCCGGAGAAGGAGTCTGAGTCTGAACGGGAGGGTCCGCCGCATGACCTGGCACGATCATGGACAATACGAGGAGGAGGGTGGATGCGACTAACCGACAGGGGTGTGAATTCATGTGTGCTCCAGATCTACGACAAATTACCAAGGCTCATAGTACAAAACCAACCTCTGGGTGGCAATCCTAAATAACTATATCCCGTGTTGAGGCTGAGATTGTTCGTAAGCACACGCCCTGCGGGACCTGCCTGTTATAAGAGACAACCGGTCTCCTGCCTTACCGATACAGGTCCTGGCCATGTGGGAATTACACTGTGAAAGGTACCTGCGCGATCCATGAAATGAACAGAGGTGGGACCATGGCGACCTCAATGAGTGGCAAAGAGCGATACCATACGAATAAGCAAGACTTGGACTGGACTGAAGAGCAGGCCGTCCAAAATGTCGGCGATGAAGAGCGAAAGTTCTCAGCGCTTTTAGGGGGCGCCTTATTAGTGACCGGCCTCTTCCGGAAATCGTGGGCAGGAGCCCTCTTGGCCCTCGCCGGCGCCGCGGTGCTGCAACGTGGCGTCACGGGCCACTGCATGCTGTACGCGGCACTTGATACCAACACGAATGAGCTCGGGCGCAGAAAGGTGCGGACGGGGAGTGCCATCAAACTTCAACGAACGATCCGCATCGAGCGTCCATCCGAGGAACTCTATCGATTTTGGCGGAACTTTGAGAATCTGCCGCGAGTCATGAGCCAAATCGAGTCCGTCGAGGTTATCAACGACCGGTTGTCACACTGGGTGGCGAAAACCATTCCGCTGGGCGGCCCGAAAGTGGAATGGGATGCAGAGGTGATCAATGAGATCGACAATGAACTGATCGGATGGCGGTCGCTGAGGGGCGCGGATGTGGAGAATGCCGGATCCGTACGGTTCGAGCACACCCCCGATGGACGAGCCACCGAGTTAACGGTGACCATGCAATACGCGCCTCCCGGCGGTCGGATCGGCGCCTGGGTGGCCAAGTTATTCGGTGAAGATCCGGAACGAAAAATTGACGATGATTTGCAGCGGTTTAAAGCATCGATGGAAGCGCAGGCGTATAGCTCCCGATAGCCATGCCCCATCCAAGCTAAGGCAGAGAGGTGTCGGTCGTGCTTCTTCAGGATGGCGTAAGGCTCACCGATCTCCCGACGAACCGGGTCTATGTATCGTCCGACGATGTGAGTGCTCGACTACATCACGTCACCCTATCCGATGATTTCATACGCGGATGTACTCCGTATGATGGCGAGGCCGAGATCGCCGGCTTGGACAACGATGAACCGAAGGTCCCGATGACACCGGGAAGTGTGAGGCGTTCGATCCATCACCGAGCCCCATGACTATACCCGCCGTCCATCCCGATCCTCTTCAGTCTCTTAACGACCAGAATGCGTATTCGAATGGGGCTGGGCTGTTCGGATTGCATGATCGGCCGTGGGTGACACGGCCGATCTTCGGCACGATCCGGTACAGTCAGCCTCAGGCTTGGAACGCGCATGCGACATCGGCGCGTATGTGGAAAAGGTGAAGGCTGTGCCGAGAGGCGAACATGACCATCGGCCAGTCGCGTGGCCCCGTCGATGATGGCCTTCATGGCTATCGTTTGGCATCAGCATCAAGGATGCTCTGAATGATCGTCTTGAGATTGTCAGGATCGATGGCATCCGCCTTAATGTTGCCGTCTAAAATGACCGTCGGTGTGTGATCGACATTGACGCGTTGTCCCCACTTTTTCCCGTCCTCAACGGCTCGTGCCGGCTTTCCACTCGCGAGTCCGGCTTCGAAGGCGACCGGGTCCAAGCCGACTTCTTTGATCAGCATTTCTCGAATCGTCTTGTCGAAGAGATGCATGCGGTCTTTGTGAATCGTGCGGAACAGGACCTGCTTCATTTCCTTGCCTTTTCCCATGACCTTGGCCTGTTCGTACATGTCGAACGCCGTCGGGAGTTTTCCCGGGATAACAGGAAAGCCCACCATCATAATGTCTAATTTATTCCCGAATTCCTTTTCCAGGACGGGTACCCCGGCCTCGTCGAACAGGTGGCAATGTGGGCAATAGAAATCGGCGAATTCAGTGAGTTTCACTTTGCCCGGCGTGTGGGTGGAGATTTCTTTGTCGAGCAACGTGTATTTGCCTTTGAGTGGCACCGTCTTGGCCGGCGCTGCCGCCAAGCTTTGACACGTCACACCCACCATGAGTGCCACGGCGATGAGCACACACATCACACTGTCCCGTCGTTTCATGAGATGGACTCCTTGGCTAATTTTCTCGGCTCGCGCAGAGTATAATCTTACTATGGTGCAGGAGCGAATATCGATGCTTTTACCGCTGGCCACGATGGTGTGGCTCTCTTCCTGCGCATCATACAACGTGGTCCCTAAAGACATGCAAGCGCAGGTCGATTATACGGTAGGTTTTACGGAGCTTCATAACGCGCCCGACCAATATCGCGGCCGGACGATCGTCTTCGGTGGTGAAGTGCTCAGTGCCAAGCGATTGAAAGACGGGACACGGATTGAAGTGCTACAGCTTCCCCTCGACAGGTATCAAGGGCCCACGTACGATCGCACGGCCTCGGAAGGCCGTTTTTTGGCATTTGAAAGAGATTTCTTGGATCCTGCCACACTGCCACCGGGGACACGTGTGACGGTTGTGGGAGACATCACCGGGGCCATGACCCAGCCGCTCGATGAAGCCGAATATACATTTCCAACAGTAGAGGTCAAAAAGCTGACGGTGTGGCCGAAGGTCGACGGCTCCTACGCAAGGCCCTACTACCCGGGCTCGTATGGAGGACCGTATGGGGCGTGGGGGGGACGCCGCTGGGGTCCATGGGGACCGTATCCCTATTCGCCCTACGGGTGGTGATAAAACAAACGCTCGTCTAATTCTTTCCTGCCTGTGCTCTTTCTTTTTCCTTTTCTCTTTCCTTTCCATGTGGAGCGTTGGGTGGAACGGATGGACGTGGAGGTTTTTGCTATGTCCGTTCTCACGTCAGAAGGGTGGAGACTGTGCTGTGCGACGGCATTGCGCCTGAAGGGCGCAGCTTCAGAGTCGCACGCGGCGACAATAGAAAGGCGACGGAAGGGTGAAAGTGTCAGCTAATCATGGCAAAACTGGAGCGTTCGCCGTTCGTCAACCAACGCCCACCTTACCTTCGCCCCTGTTGCACAATTCGCTCCACCCGCTCGTCTTTCCCTCCCAGCTCCAGGTACTTCCGGTACTGAACCAGCGCACGGATGGAATCTTTGCGCTGGAGTTCATAGAAAACGCCGAGGCTGTAGTGTGCTTCGGGGAGATTCGGCTTCAGCTCAATGGCCTTTTGATAGGCTTGTTCCGCCTCATCAAAAAGCCCGAGCGCCGTATAACTCATCCCTAGATTCATATGCGCTTCCGCGTATTCAGGGCGATATTCAATCACTTTGAGAAATTGCTTTGTGGCGTCTTCCTGCTTGCCGGCGCTGCGAAGCAGGAATCCGAGATTGTAATGAGCGTCAACGAGATCCGGCTTGGCCAGGATGGCCTGCTTGTACGCGTCGGCCGCTTCGCCCAGATTATTCTCCTTTTCGGCGATTCGGCCGAGGAGATACCAGGCGTCGGCGTTGGATGGATCGGCCTGCGTGAGCTGCTGTAACGTGTGTCGCGCCAATCGTGCATCGCCTTGAGTTTCATAGAGCCGGCTGAGGCTGTACAGGGCTTCCGGATGTCGCGGCGTGAGTGCCAATAAGGCCTGGTAGGCCTGGATGGCCTTCGTGGGATTGCCGTCGCGGTTATAGAGTTTCGCCAAGGCGAGACGGGCCTCCTCCGATTGAGGCGCGAGTTCAATCGCCCGCATCAACGCCTGTTCTCCCTCTTTGTACTTCGCCTGACTGAGATAGATCCGACCGAGGTCGTAGAAAGCTTGAGAGAAGGTCGGTTTGAGCCGAACGGCTTTCTTGATCGCTTCAATGGCTTCGGCGGGTTCCTTCTTTCCCTGGAAATAAACGAGCCCGAGTAAGTGATGTGCGTCGGCATTTTGCGGTTGCAGCGAGATCGCCTTCTTCAAGGCCTCCGCGGCGCCGTCATATTGCCCGTCGCGGAAAAGAGCGAGGGCCTGTTGATAGTGCCGTTGAGAGGCATCAGGTGAAGCGGCGAGGGGGGTGGGTGAAGACTCCATAAAAAAAAGAGCGGTGGCTGTGACCATTGCCAGTAGTATTACCGTGTCCTGAGCGCGTGCCCTCATGCTAACATTCTCCGGTCCTCGTGATTGTTTTCCATTGGAGCATCGACTATAGACGGCGCCGAAAATCAACGCAAGTGCGCCGGCACATTCATGACAATGCAGAAGAAATATCTTTCGCTCAAGATATCGGACGTAGAGGGAAGAGGGTTTATAGCCGATCGCTGGCGTGCCGGTACGGCGAGGTGACGCAACCGGCGGGCGATCCAGACTTCCATCGCCGCCGGTTGATCCGTGCGCTGAACCCGTGCTGAGTCAACCACCAAAGAACAATCACCAGGCCGCTCAGCATGGCAACGAACAGAATCGATACCGTTTTAAATCGTGCCATCATTGTCAAGCCCCCTCCACGAAAGCGTCTGGGCCGGCCCAGCATGGCTAGCCGGTTCAGGAAAAAAACAACCGCTTAGGTATAACAGGAGTGAAGAGCCTTGAACAGTTCATAAGCTACTCTGCCATAACATCAGTGTGGAGCTGATCGGCCGTCCTTAGAAAAGTCCCAGTGTCACCCCACCGTAAATGGCCCGGCCGTAGCCTGCGAAGAAGAGCGTCTTATTCGCATCTAGGGTGGTGTCGGCCGCAACATTGCCGGACGCCACGTAGGTCCTGTCGAGCATGTTATCCAGTTCCAGATAGAATTTGTCAAACCGAATATACGGATTCTTCACCTCGACTATTTTGTTGATATTGGCGTTGAGCAACCAGTAGGAGGGGGCTCCGACAGTATTTCCATTGTTCAGAAAGTAACTGTTCCAATAGCTGGTCTCAAACCACGCGCCCCAGCCTGAGGGGTGGTAATACTCTTCCTTGACGTTCAACACGTCCTTCGGCACGTTGGGCACTTGTTTGCCGTCCCGCACGATTTGCGTGATCGGACTGGCCGCTGTCGCTCTGAATTGATCGGTAAAATTGATGTACTCGGATTCGATGTGCGTATAGGCTCCCGAGAACCGCCACCCTGTCACGGGCCGCCAGTCATACCCGACTTCCACGCCGCGGTACTGGGATGAATCGGCATTCACGGCAAAGGAGCCGTTCGTGAGCGGGTTCGTCTGGTTGATGATCTCATCTTTAAACCAGACCATGAAGCCAACGAGGTGCACCGACAAGGTCTTGTGTAACTTCGAATCCGTTCCGATTTCGAAGTTGAGATTTTTCTGAGGCTTCACATTAAAGTTCGTACCGGCCAATCCATCGAGTCCGGTGGTTAAGTTTCCAAACGTAGGAATACCGTATCCTGTCGACGCTCGAATCCAATGTCGGTATCCCTCGGCAGGTTTCCAGCTCAACGACATTTCAGGCGCATAGTTATAGAACGTCCGGTTTACGTCGGCTCGACTGTTCACGGCCCCGGAACCTGCGTAGTTGATGGTTTGCACGCTCAACATTGATTGCTCAAATCCGAATCCTCCGGCGAGAATCCACTTCGGAACGAACTCCAACTCCTCACGGAAGCGTCCGCCGATGTTCCGAATCGTGCCGCGGCTGTTCTGGACGAGTGTCCCGCGCGAACCATGGAAGTCGCCTAGATTCGTAAAGCTTTGTGCTTCCTGTTCCATATTGTTCACAAAGAACCCGACATAGCTCCGGAGAGGCATATCCAACAGACGGCCATCATGGCGTAGGTCCGTATAGTGCTTGTAGTTCGGATTGATACTGTCGCCGATCTGCGTAATGTCTGATTGATGTCCTTGACGTCGTAATCCGCCTCGATGGTGAGCACGGTATTGGCATCCAGTTGGCGTTCATACAACCCACCGATGATGGTTCGACGATCGATACGGCCTTGCCCTAACCGTAGTGCATCGGTAGTGGGACTTATTCCGCCCGCCTGCCTGGGATCACTGTTGAACTGCGATTGGGTCAACCGTGTCGGCACTCTGGTGTCCAGCCAGTTGGTAATGGCCTTGAAATAAAAGCTCTGCTTGTCGTCGACGCGAAAGCGAAAATTCAGATTGATCGTTTGAGTATTGTAGTTACTGTGTCGAATGAAGCCGTCTTCGAGCTGCTGACTGCCGAACATGGAAATATCGAGGTTGCTATATTCCTGGCCTACGGCAAAGGCGTACTTTTGATAGCCGTACGAACCGCCCGATAGGAACGCTTCCACTCCATTGATGTCGCTCCCGCGCCGGGTCTTGAAGTGCACCATGCCTCCGAGCGCATAGTTGTCGTAGAGCGACGAGGAGGCGCCGGCCACGGCTTCCACGCTTCGCATGAACCACGGATCGTGAATATCCAGACGAGACAGTCCGTCTGATTGTGTTTGGCTGATCCCGTCCTCATAAATTTTGAGATCTCTAACGGCAAATGAAGTTTTGACGCCCGATCCGCGGATGGAAATACTAAAGTCACGCGGTCCGTTTGCTTGGCGCACCACGACACCCGGTAAGGCTTCCAGTGATTCCCGCATCGTGCGGGTCGGCTGTGAGTCGAATTCACTTCGAGGCGCTACTGTAAGCGTGACGCCTTCGGGATGTTTTTGGACCCGCCGGCTAATGATGCTCATGTCCTCCAGTGAGATCTCAGGAGCCGGGCCTTCCTGGGGAAGCTGCTGCGTGACTTCTTCTGACGGAACCGGCTCGGAAGCCGTTGGCGCGGCGGGCGTCGGCTGATCGCCCTGCTTCAATTGATCAAGCTCATCCAGGATCGACTTGAGCTGCTTTTCGAGTATCTGTTTTCGCTCTGTTTTTCCGGTAGGCTCAGTCGCCGACTCTTGAGCCCAGACGACCCCGGTAAGGGCGAAATAGGCCACAGCAAAGAATGTGATGATTCTGGGCGTATAAAACCTATAAAAAAAGACATGAGACGGTCGCATGGCTCACAACCCCTTTCGACGTATAAGAAACAATAAGTGCTGGCCGCGCATGACATACGTATCGCGCGGCGGAATTCAAGCGAGCACGTTTGGATTGTTCGTGAGCGTTAGAGAGAGGAGAGAGGCGGAGGTCGCGCGGTGATATAGATATGCCGAATCGGACTAACCCTTATCGCTGCAACAAGCACGGCTGTGAGGATTAACCAGATGAGAAGGATCTGAGCGGAGACGTCCACGGAATCTTGGTGGACGCTCGCATGGCAGGCCCAGGCGCACGCCAGGGCATGTGTGGCCGACTTCTGATGGTGGTGGTGTTGAGCCGTCTGTCTGTCAGAAGAGGGCAGGCGCCGGCTACAAGCCGACGAGGACATACAGCAGTACGCAAGCGAGCGCCAGTGACCGCGTACCGTTTTTCACGGACTCGCCTCGCGAAGACTCTGTAGGAAGCCGATGGCGTCAGGACCATCCCATTCACGCGGTCCGACGGCTCGCCCCACGACCGTCCCGTTTTTTGCAATGAAGACCGTCGTCGGAAGCCCGCGCACCATGAAGGCCAGAGAGACGTCCCGTTGTTCATCGAGCAACACCGGCAACGTGGAATGAAATTGTTTCATGAATTGCTGAATGCCGGTTCGTTCGTGTTCGGTTGTGATGGTGAGGATCGCCACGTCACGTGGGTCGAACTGCCGGCTTAACCGATCCAGGGCCGGCACTTCTTCTTTGCAGGGTCCACACCACGTCGCCCAGAAATTCAGGACAACTACCTTGCCACGTAATTGCGAAAACTCGATGGTCTTCCCGTCGACCGTGGAGAGTTCGAATGAAGGGAGGGGAGTGCCGGCGCCTGACCGGCTGAGCTTCAGACGGGAAAAACTGTCGTCTGCCGTCGCGAGCCCAGCCATACAGGCGCTGAGCACCAGGCACGTGACAATCCCTCGTATATGGTGCACGGCTCGGTCCATTAGGGCGCTCGTTCCCTCAGCGCGACGGGACTGAGCTCCGGCACGATCATGCGTTGCAGAACGATCCGATGGGCGGGCATGGCATGTTCTTTCCACGCCAGCATGAATTGGCCCGTGGGGCTTACGGCGACCGTCGGCATTTCGCCTTTCTTTTCATTGACCTTGTACGGCGCGCTGAACGTCTGTCCTCGGTCCAATGAATGACTCACGACCACTTCGCGCCGTACGGGGGAGAGTTCTTCCCAGATCGCGACCACACGGCCACGACGATCGACGGCCAGCTGCGGATGATCGGGGAAAGTGCCTTTCGAACGATTCAACTGGTGTTTGGGCGAAAACGTCCGGGCACGATCGTCTGAATAGGCCAGATAGACGGCCGGCGTTTCATCCTCGCCCTCGGTATACCAGATCACATACACTCGGCCGTCGCCGTCCACACCCAATGAGGTCGGGCGATGCGGGCAGCTCGGATAGACCCAGCGGTCGTTGCCGACGACGACCGGCTCGGAAAACGTCGTGCCTGCATCGAACGATCTCGCGACCACAGTCTCTCTGATGTCGCCGAACATTTTGCGCCATGCGACGTACACGGTGCCGTCCGGCGCGATCGCGACAGACGTCCGACAGCAGACGCAGGTCTCATCGTCGATCTTGGCATTCTTCTCAAAGGTTGTCCCATGGTCGTTGGAACGGGACACATAGGTCCCGGAGGTTTTTTTGCCGCCGCGACCGTCGATCCAGGCGACGTGGATCGCACCATCCCGACCGATGCGAATCGAATCGAAACTGTGATTCACAAGTTCACCATCGTCATTGATCAAGGCGGACGGTAAGAACGTCTTGCCTCCATCAAGTGAACGACTGAGGCGCAATTCGTTCGCGAATGGTTTATCGGCCGGGCTCTGCGGCGGCATTTTGGCCCAGACCAGGTAAATGTGTTCGCCAGGCACGTCCAACGCCGGCGCCTCTTGCCGCCAGTAGGGCATTTCATCTGGACCATTTACCGAAACAGGCGAAGACAGCGACTTATCCGACGATGCCGAGTGCGCATAGTGCAGCTTTCGCGCGTTTTCCTTCTCCTCCATCCAGGCCACATGAGCGATATTATGTTCATCGAGCTGAATCGAAGGACCGACCATCGACTTGGCGTGAATCTCCAGGACGAGTTTTGGCTCGAAGCGAACTCCGTCGCTTGGCTGAGACGACCGCTCAGCCGCCTCAACCCACAACGGCAGAGCCAATGTGATCGCCGCCAGGCTCAACGAGCGTATTGAGTGCTTCATCGCTCCACCTCCTTAATTCTTATTCAAGCCGATAATCGATGGGAATCATGACCACGACTTCAGGCCGTCCCAAGGCATGTTTCATGGGAACCGGACAAATACGCCGGATCACGTCCATGGCGGCCTCGTCTAAGAGACGATGGCCAGAACTCTCTTTCACGCTCAAATCTCCCAGATGTCCGTCAGACCTGATCACTGCGCGTAAGATGACTTTCCCTTCTAAATGATTCAGACGCGCCTGCGCCGGGTAGTGCTTCATCTCGACGATCCGTCGCCACAGCGCATCGCGCACCCATCCATAATCGGCGCGTGGCCTCGGCGTGGTTGTCGGAGCTGTTTTGGCCACGACTGTCCGTTCCTCTTGGACCGCGTGATTCTCATTCGTGGCGCTCTCGGCCGAGCGAGAAGGGTTGGATGGTGTCTCATGATTGTGAACAACCGGGGCGGCGTCTAAGGACGGTTGCATCGCCGGGCCGGCAGCTTGCTCAATGGGCTGAGAGGTTGCACGTTCGGCCACAACGGGACTGGCATTATCCGCCACAGGAGCGGGCTGATGACTCACTTCGGCACGCTGAACGGCTTCTCCAGTCGGCTGCACGTGTGGGGCTTCGACCACACGTTCCGTGGGAGCGGGACTGGACTCGGCAACCTGTGTCGGGCGTTCGATGATAGCGGGGGCTGTCTCCGCTTGCGGGGCGACTATCGGAGGCGCCTCTACCGCAGAGAGGCGCACTTCTGGTGTCCGTTCCATCGGCTGAACGGTCTCCACCGCCTGGGCAGTTCGTTCGATGCGCGGTTCCTGTGGTTTGGTCTCGATCTGGTGCACGACCGGTTGCATCGCCGTCTCAACGCGATGCTCAATCGGCATCGGCTTGGTGGTCTGCTGAACCGCTGGTTTTGGTGGAGGTGCCTGTTGCGACGGTTGTGACGGAGATTCAACAGGGGGGGACGGCGGGGCCGGTGCGGCCGGTGCGGCAGACTCTTGGGATGTCACCGGCTCGACCATTGCAACGTTCCAGCGGAACGGATCGTCTTGTGGAGGGAGTGTGATACGTGTGCCGAGCAC
>JBDUAJ010000096.1:0-10207 GCA_040004695.1 Nitrospirales bacterium
GACCTGTCGGCATTGTCATGTCGATGCCGGACCTGATCGCGTGGAGCGCATGACCCGCGAGACCGCCGAACTGTGTATCCGTGCATTGAAGCAGACCAATATACCAACGCTGGATATTACCGGAGGTGCTCCCGAACTGAGCCCACATTTCCGCTGGCTCGTCGAACAGGCCACGGGGCTTAAGCGCCATGTCATGGATCGATGCAATCTCAGCGTCCTCTTGCTTCCTTCGCAAGCCGACCTGGCTCAATTCCTCGCCGATCACAACGTCGAAGTCATTGCGTCGCTGCCCTACTTTCGTCCATCCCAGACGGACGCGCAGCGAGGGGAGGGCGTGCATGAGAAATCGATTGAAGCGCTACAGATTCTCAACCGGGTAGGCTATGGTCAACAGGGGAGTGGGCTGACACTCAATTTGGTCCACAATCCCGTGGGAGCATTTCTACCGGCAAAACAGGAAGCGATCGAAGCGCAGTTCAGGCACGAACTCCTGCGTCGACATGACATCCGCTTCAATCATCTCTATACGATTACCAACATGCCGATCAGCCGCTTCCTCGAATTCCTGCTGGAGAGCGGGAATTATGAGGGCTACATGCAACGCCTCGCGAAGGCGTTCAATCCGACGGCGGCATCCGGCGTCATGTGCCGGTACACGCTGTCGGTCGGCTGGGACGGCGCCCTCTACGATTGCGACTTTAATCAAATGCTGGATCTCCCCCTGGCCGACAAGGCGATTCGCCATATCCGCGATGTGACGCCGGACCGGCTGGCCGGCTTGCAGAATCGCATCATTGTGACAGGCAATCACTGTTATGGCTGCACCGCCGGCGCCGGAAGTTCCTGCGGTGGCGCGGTGACATCCTAGGAACTCGGGGTTCCCCAATCGCCTCTCCTGAGTATGACTGCGCAGTTTATGCCAGAAGAGGATGTTCAAAAAGGTCAGCCAGCAAGGCCGCAGCTTCGGTGAAAAGCCGAGGCGCAAGCCTGGCGATACAGGCTCTTCACCCATGGGCGGTACGTTGAGGCTTTGCACGAAGCGAGAACGAAGCTGAGGAAGGGGAGAGTCTGGCGCGCCTGGGTCGGGTGGGTGTGACGATACCTTTTCAATATCCTCAGAGATAGCCGTTGCTGCGGAACCACATGATTGCATCGCGGATGGCGCCCTCGACCGGATGACGGGGATAGTCAAGCTCACGAATGGCTTTTGAGCAATCATAGTGCTGCATGTGCTGCAGCATCTCCACGAAGAAGCCGGGAACGGGCGCCGGACGCCGAAGCACCGTACGAAACACCCAGTCGCCGATTTTTGATCCATAGCGCGCAACCGCAAACGGGACAGGAATCTTCGGCGCCCCTACACCGGCCACCCGCGCCATTAATGCACCGAGTTCCTTCTGCGTGGTATTCCAATGGCCCAGGATGTATCGCTCGCCTATGCGGCCACGTGTCGCGGCTCGTATCATTCCGTCGGCCACGTCTCGCACATCGATGACATTCACCGGCGCCTGCACATACGCCGGCATGAGTCTCTTGGCGATCATGAGAATCTGCGTGCCGCTGGACGGTTTGCTATCATAGGGACCGTAACAGGCGGTGGGATTGACGACGACTGCCGGAACTCCTTCCTTGACCGCATCGAGCACGGCTGCCTCCATCGCCGCCTTTGACATCAAGTACGGGTTCTTCGGAAATCGAGAGACAAAGGGACTGGCTTCCGTTGCGAGCGCCCCCGGTTCATTCGGAAACCCGATGGTGGTCAGCGTACTGGCAAAGACCAGCCGACTCACGCCGGACATTCCGACGGCTTTCAAGAGATTCCCGGTTTGAGTCAACCCATGACGGACGGCCGCCTCTACAGGAATCGGGGCAGATGGGTAATAACCGGCAGTGTGGTAGACAATACGGACGCCGTCGCAGGCATGAGCCAATGACTGAGCATCGTCCAGATCACCGTGAACGCGCTCCAGCGGGAGACCCGCTAAGGTCGTGGCAGGATTGGCCGGACGAATGAGCGCCCGTACCTCGTCACCGTGGTCCAATAGGGCCCGCACCAGATTTGATCCGAGAAAGCCGGTGGCCCCCAGTACGAGTACTTTCATGGATCGCTACCTGATGAAATGAGAGAGGGGAGTACCGCCAACGCGGCACTCCCCTCCAAAAGACAGCGTTCACTTCATTTTATTCGGGTCCTGATAGATCATCACATGCGCATAGGGATTTCCGTCGAACATGACATAGGCACCTGAGGGATTGGGAAGGGACGGAAGCTTGGTATCCGCTGCGCTAAAAGGCCACATGATCATCCAGTGGGGTGGCTCCTTTACAAGTTTCGCGCCGGCCTCCTCCCCCATGAGGAGTTTTCCGCCCTTTTCCCAATGATAGCCGCCTCGTGCCATGTATGACACGCCGGGGACGGTATTATCGGGTTTGTCCTTCTTGTTGACCATCGCATCGACCCATTGTCCGACTGCCGCGTCAAAGCACATCGGGTCTGCATTCGGTCCAAAATTGACGGTCGGAATGCAGGTGAAGCCATTGCTTCCCTTTCTCGCTTCGGTGAGCTTGCCGTCCTGACCATACACCATGATGGTGGCTTCTTTGGAAATTCGCGCTGGAGCCGCGCTTTCGGCCAGCTTGATTTGTGCATCTTGTGACATGGTTTTGACGTCCTTGGCGTGGCCTTTCTTTGCGCCTTTCTCCGCGGCCATGGCGGTGCCACTGATGCTCGCGCATAACAGAATGACGAACACACTCCGTCCGAACTGTCCCATGGTGCCTCCTTTTTGAAAAGTGGATTGGAACGATGTCTCAGAACACTAGGCCGCCGCTCGCATGGAATCGAATGCGCGATCCGCTTTGGCAGCTAAATAAAAATCACTTTCGGTCAGACCGCTGATCTTGTGAGTCCAGATCTCCACCTTGCACTTACCCCATGCCAAATACAGGTCGGGATGATGTCCTTCCGCTTCGGCGACGGCCCCAACCTTGTTCGCAAAGTCTAAGGCACGCGCAAAATCCGCGAACGTGTACAACCGTTCCAAATGACCGTCTTTATTCATCTGCCAACCCCCTGCAAGCTGGGTCAGTAATTCTTGAGCACGGGCTGACTCCACGGGCGGTACTCCGCCCCGACAAGGTATGCAGGCATTATCTGCGAGTCCCATACCGCTCTCCTTTCACATGAAAAGGATCAAAGTCTAATCCTGAATGACTAGCGCTGCAAGGTCCATGGCTCTGACGAATGGAGGGCGTAAAAGCGGACAGCAGGTTGGATCGCGAGAAGAAGGATCGAGCAGGATACCGCCGCCACCCCGTCGCCTGGTGCATACTGCCTCGGCAAAGGGGATCACGAGGCGTTATTCTATATCGTCCGGCGTGCCACCTGACTTCGCGAGATCCTCGGTTCTGATTTTGTCGGGTGTAAACTTTTCAGCGGCGGTCTTCATGCGATCAATCGCGTCATCGAAGGAGAGTGGAGGGGCATCCTTCGGACGGAATCGAATGGGATTCACGCGAGCCACTACAAAGCTCTTCAGATAGGGACTGGTCAAACCACGGGCTTTCAGCGCCTCGACCTTCTCGACGATGAGATCGTCCAATTCCAGCAGCCGCTTCGCTCGTTCCTGTCGAGTCTCCAACGCCTCCCGGCACGAGCAGGTCAAAAAATTATCGACGCGCTTCAGCACGGGGTGATACGCTCCGCCACTAAAGCGCGGCCGTGCCTCATAACAGAGCCCGAGCGTGATGAAGGCCGGCTCTTCGAACTCGAGCACACACGCATCTTCGCCGAGCTCTCCGATGTGCGCAAATTCGCGGTACATCCGAATCACTTCCAGGGACTTTTCCCGGAGATTGTGCGCCTTCTCGGTATTGAGGGCGAGGATCTGATAGGCCACGGACGGCTCCGGCACGACAATCGCGGTGATGCTTTTCGCGCCCAGCGTCTTCATGGCCGACAACCGGTGATGCCCGTTCGGCGTCCAGTACGTGACGGTCTCTTCCAAGGGTTTTTGTGCGCGCACGACAATGATGGGATCGAGAAACCGCCCGATCTTGCTGATCACGGTCTCCAGCTTGCGGACGTGCGTGTCAGACAGATTTCGCTGGAACGGCGTGGCCGCGACCCGTTCAATGGGCAGGGCCGCCAGCATTACCCATCGTCCGCCAAACGGCTCGCGATAGACGGCCAGGACCGTTCCACCATCGGACTCGATATGACGATGCAGTTCCGCCACGTCGCCTGGTGGCGCTGCGGCTTGCAGCTCCGTCGCAGCCAAGCCAACGGCTGTGCCGGCGGGCTTCCGTCTTCGCCGAACAGTTCCTATTTTGCGTGGTTTCTTGGCCTTCTTCTCCGCCATCATGGCTATCGTAGGTGAGGTGAGCACAAAAGGAAAGGTCTAGTGGAAGGCTGGACTCGAGCTTAAGATCGGAGCAGGTATCGACGATGGAACGGTTTATTGGCCCTGTGGTTTAGACGAATAAGAAGCGTACGTAGCACTGAATCGATCAGTCTCTGTTTGACATTCGCGCTCTGATCTTCTGCAAAGCGCCCAGTCCGAGCCCGGAGCCAAGCAAAAGCCATGTAGATGGCTCAGGCACCGCCGCCGAAGTCACCGAGGGATTCACGAACGCCACATTAGGGCTGCCGACCTGACCCCATCCGACAAATCCTAGATCGAATGTTTGACCAAAGCCCGCTACACTGAGCGGGGTAAAGATACCAAGCATCTCCACGCTGCTGACTTGCCCTTCGAATACCCGGAAGCTGCCAAACTCTGGATGACGAGTTAGAAAAATGAAGTCAGCATCCGATTCTGGATTTCCCGTGTTGACGGTTTGTGCGAGCGTCAAATTTTCAGTGATCGTTCGAGTAAAGAGGGGATCACCGTTCAAGGCAGCGGTATGCAACCGTATATCGACCGCATCAATGGAGTTGATCGTCGAGCTATTCTGAAATTGGAGAAGCCCAAGCACAAATGGCACTCCGACCGGAACCGAAAATCCTCTGCCGGTAAATGCCAGCCCGTTGGGTGGGTTCCCCGGATCGGGATCACCAAAAAAGATCGAACTGGTTCCAAGACCGCTACAAGTCGCGGGCGGACAGGAAGGAGTGGGATTGACGAACTCTCCTCCGCTTGTGCCTGAGCCGACGGTCTGGGCCATTGGCACAGCAGGCGCTAAGGTCAGACTGAACCCCAACGCGCCCACAATCAACAAAAGCTTCCTCTTCATTGTAGACCTCCCAGATTGAACGTAGTGTGAACCGGATCTGATTAAAGAGGGTGTCTGAGGCACGCTAGCCGATACCAGCCAATTCCTTTAGAATGGTTCACCACTTACGAGGAGGACGTTCTATGAACCGAGTGCCTATGACGGGATTATTTACGGCGATGCTGATTGTCACGTTGGCCGGCTGCGGAGGACATTACGGATCTCAGCGAGAGGGCAGCGCAGCAGTGGAGCGCGGCACCAAGCAAATGAACGAGCTGATCGACCAGTCGGTGAAGGATCCCAATAAAGCGTCGCGCGTGAAAGCGCTGGCGAAAGAGATCGTGGATGAAGCAAAGCAGTCGCACGATCAGCGGGTGGAAGCGCACCGCAAGCTGTATGAGCTCAATGGCAACTACACTGCCCGCCCGGAAGACTTTACCAAGATTCTCGATGAGATCAACAACGCGCACATGCGCTCGGCGACCAAAATTTTGGGACTGCGCTTCAAAATCAAAGAGCAGTTGACGCCGGAGGAATGGCGGACCCTTACGGAGGGCATGAAACAATACGGTGATCGGTACGTCGGGGAATCGGTCCACCGCTAAACAGTAGTCCACAATGGTGGGCGACAGTCGGCTAGGGAGGGACACGCCCGTAGTGGCTCCTCCCCGAGCTCTTGCCCTTCGTCACTCGCGAATCCTTCTCTCCTATTCATCCATCGCGCATAGATTCCACTCCATGCGCGTCTTCATGTTGTCCTCACGCATTGAGCCGTCGGCCGTAGAGTAAAGTGATATTGAGCCGTCGGCTCTCATATTCATCTTTAAAATGGAACCGATCCGTCTCGTGGAAGAGATCTGAGTTAAATATGACAGCGCGGTTGGCACGATAGGGAATCGCCACGGCTTTGGCGCCACTGTAGGCCAGAAACTCACGGACCTTCGGCTCATTCGCCGTATTGTTGTAATCTTTAAAATTCCAGTGTCTCGGTGCTTCGCGGTCCCACACCACCAGCCCGCCGTGTCCGGGGTCAAGGTTGGCCTCGTCCGGCGTCACCCAGAAATTGACATTCACCGCCGCCGCATCTGCATGAATGTTCAGTCCGGTTCGTTCGCTGTCATACTTGAACGCCCAGGCTTGTGTGAGCAGATGATGCTGGAAGATGCCGGGCAATTTCAGCCGCAGCTCCTCTGCAATCTGCAATAACAACGGGCAGGAGAAGCCATCCCCTAAGAACGCGCCCAGATAGCCGTTCTCGTAATCCCGTTTCCAAATCGTCGACTCCAGACAAAAACGGCGCAGCGACGTCAATGCCTCTTGCGTCAGCAGTCCATCGAGATACATCACCTCCGGCCTGCTCGCATGATAGCGAGCCTCGATGGCGGGCACATCGAGCCCCGGATTCACAGCCCCGGTGGCAAGTTCCGGACTGTCCCCGTAATAAATGATGCGATTAAATGAAGAGGCGATCGCCTGGAGCTCACTGGTGTCCACGGTCATGCGGGCTGCCGTCTCGGGATTTTCAGCCGCGCGACGACGAAGGCGTACGAGCGCCTCACGATAGGCGGAGTATTCCGGGCCGATGCGATCGCGATCGAACAGATACCACACTTGCTCAGCGTCATGCTTGAGGCGAGATCGAGAGACGGACACCTGAGTCACCGGTTTGTTGTGGTTCTGCTTGAGATCGGCCGACCGCCGCAGATAGGTGATGGCTTCCTCGAATCGCTTCTGCCACATCAGCGCGAAGGCCAAATGATACAGGGCCTTCACATACTCCGGCTTCATCTGCAGGGCTCGCTCGAAACACGTGACGGCCTGGTCCAGGTTCCCTTGATCCATCAGCACACTGCCCAGATTGCAATGCGCCTCCAGATGATTCGGCGCCAACCGTAACGCCTCTTCACAGGACATCCGTGCTTCATCAAGCTGGCCTTGTTCTTTCAGTACCACGCCAAGATTATTGTGCGCCTCCACGTATTCCGGCCTGATGCGTAGTGCCCGTTGATAGGCCGTAGCCGCGCCCTCTAATCGGCCCAGCTCCATGAGCACATTGCCGACATTGTTGTGAGCCTCAGGGTACTGAGGATGGATCGTGAGAGCGTGCTCATATGCCGAGAGCGCCTCAGGTCCTTTCCCTTGCTTTTGAAGGACGACGCCGAGATTGAACCAGTACGTCGGCTGGCTCTGGTTTTCCCGCGTGGCTTGAGAGAGCAGCTCGACGGCCTCCTCAAGCTCTCCAGTTCGATAGGCGATTAGGCCAAGCAGATGCTGGGTCTCCGCATGATGCGGATCGATGGCGAGGATCTGCTGGTAGAATTGTTTGGCTTCGTCGAGTCGCCCGGCCCGATGGTGTGCGACGGCTTCATCGAAAAGCGGCTTCAAGGCCGAAGCAGGACGGCTCTGATCGCGTCCCTGCAGCTTTTCCTGGTGCCGACGGTCCGCCCTGTTCATGAAGGCCCTTCTCGCGGTCTTCTAGGACAATTTTTCACGACAATGGAAGTGGCGATAAGGCTAGGCTGTCATCTTTATGATGTCAAGGTGTGCGAACTGCACAGGAAGAGTGAGGCGCCAAGATAGTCAGAGGAAAAAAAGGCTCCTCGATCAACGACCGAGGAGCCATCATGGTGGAGGTGAGGGGAATTGAACCCCTGTCCGAAGACCTTTGGCGCAACGGATCTACATGCGTATCCGATAGTTTAGATTTCGCGATCGCCCACGCCCATCGGCCGGCTTAAAACAACCGCTAGCCCAGAAAATTCTCGTCCTCAGCCACTGAGCACCAGCCTTGGACCAGCCTGCTGCATCGCGCTCCGTCCACCCCCGCAGGCATCAGGCGGCGGAACGTCGCAGTTAATTAAGCTGCGAGTGCCAGTTCTTGGTTGGCAGTTGCTATTTTCCCGAAGGTTTAACGAGACTCCGAGAGCTCGGCATGCACCGCTGACCTCTGTATCCCCGTCGAAGCCTGTCACCCCCTTTTTTGAAGTGCTGAGTCCTGAGTGCTGAGCTACACCGTCTTCACTATACCTGATAGATCGATGCTTCTTCTAGGTAACTCGAGATCCCCCAGGGTCAACCCACGCCGACCAATGCTTCGCACTCTCTAAGTGGGGGTGGTTAGAGATGCTTCCCCTTGCGCGCATGGAGCGGGCACCGTCCGCTCGGGAAGGGGCGCGTCCTGGCGCGCCTGGGGTGGGCCGGGTCAAACAACCGCGCTCTGCGAGCAAGGAAGAACTCTAGCCATCCCGCCGCGCCCCTTTCATGGCCCGCTCCACCTCGCGCCCCGCCTCACGGGTCTTGATGGTCTCTCGGCGATCATACTGTTTCTTGCCTTTGGCCAGCGCGATCTCGATCTTGGCTTTTCCCCGAGGACTGAAGTAAATGCGGAGAGGCACGATCGTGAGCCCCTTTTGCTGCGTTTTGCCTAACAGCTTGCTGATTTCTTTGCGATGGAGGAGTAACTTACGTGGCCGCAGCGGATCGTGGTTCATGATGTTGCCGTGGCTATACGGCGTGATGTGGCAATTGTGCAGAATCACTTCCTCATGATCCACGCTGGCATAACTGTCACGTAAGTTGACTTTGCCCTCGCGCAAGGATTTGACCTCCGTGCCCCGCAGTACGATGCCGGCTTCTAACTTCTCTTCGATGGCATAATCGTGGAACGCCTTTCGATTGGTCGCCACCACCGTTTCTGTTTGCTCCTTACGCATAGTGTACGCATGATAGCATGAGACACGCTCTCATCCTATGTAACGTCTTGACCCGTTCGTTGGCGCCCCATAAGATAGCCGAATGCCTGCATGGTCTCCTCTGACACCCATTGCGTCCGCTCTGGACGATATTGCTCAACGCTTCGGGCTGAGCGTGAGACTTCTGGAGCATCGACTGCAGCGGCATTGGCCTGCGATTGTTGGCGAGCATGTGGCCGCGCACACGCGGCCCGAGTCGATTCGATTCAAGAAACTCTATGTGATCACGGATTCGTCGGTCTGGGTTCAGCAGTTGGCGTTTCTCAAGCCGTCCTTGCTCGAGAGCATTAACATGGCGGCCGGGAGCCCAATCGTCACCGATATCGTGCTGCGCGTCGGAGAAGTCGAGCACCAGGCGCATGTAGATGGCAGCGAATCATCGCGCAGCTTGACGAAGATCCAACCGGCACACTCGCTTTCTCCTGAGTCGCTGGCCGAAGTGAGCCGTCATGCTGAGGCTGTTGAAGATCCCGGTATTCGTGCTCACTTGACGGACGTCATGGTTCGCGCTCTGGCAAACCCGTCTGACCCAAAGAAGTCGCTTTGATCGGTCCGGAGAACAGCACACGAGAGAATGCAGCCGTTGCAGGCGTGTCCTTCGCGCCTATGACTCGGTCAATGGGTCCGATCCGACCTTCTTCTCCGGACTCGTCCAAACGATAGTATCCCCTGACCGCCTTTTCAAATGCTTCCCGGAGCGAGCTATCTTCGGGCAAGCTAGAACGGCTCACCGCCCCGTACCGACGCAACATATCCGGTTCCGCCCACGCCTCATGCGTAAACACATAAATCGTGATCCGCTGATAGGGCCCCGCCGGGTCATCCGGAGTGGTCGGCTGAATTTTCATCCGTCCGAAGTTTTTGTCCCGCGCCACCTTTTGAAATCGATAGATCAGGGTTTCGAGCTCCGTGTCGCTCGTATACACGGGCACGTGCACCGCCACCGCGGCGCCTTCCTGTGATCCAATACTGTATGGCGGGATCGAACGGTCGGGGCGCGTCAGAAACATGCCGCCCCAGATCAGGGCGAAGGCGCCGATGAATACGCCCAGGCCCATCTTGACGACCGTGTCCAACTTCTTTTTTTCTCGCGCCATAACAATGGTGAGCGGTCGGCCTTCAAGCCATCATCTCCTGAAAGCAGAATGACCATATTTTACTAAACGCGTTGTCGTGAATACGAGCCGGGTGCCTTAGATGAAGCGGAGGGGCTAAATACTGAGAGCCATTTTTTGCTGAAC
>JBDUAJ010000097.1:0-10155 GCA_040004695.1 Nitrospirales bacterium
TAATTCCTCGCCCTGCCGGCGAACGAACCCCCGGAACAGAAGACGCGTCAAAACCGGCTGCGCCCAAGCCGGTTGAAAAAGGGGTCAAGGTCAGTGGTGGACGGGACCTCTTGATGCAGTTGTCTCGGTGTTGCAATCCGGTTCCTGGCGATCGGATCATGGGCTACATTACGCGTGGCCGCGGGCTCACCATCCACTCCGTCGGGTGCCCCAACCTCGAAGCTTTGGACTATGATAAGGAGCGATTGGTAGACGTGGAATGGGACACGACTACTCCCAGCATTCACGGGGTGAAAGTCTCGGTGCTGGCGGTGGATAAGACAGGCGTGTTGGCCAATGTGTCGGCGTCTATTTCCGAAAGCGAAGCGAACATCAGTCGCGCGGAAATCACGACGCGCGAAGATCAGAAGGCCCAACTCGACTTCGTCATTGAGGTGAAGGATACGGCGCATTTGGATCGGGTGCTCAAAGCGATCGAGCGCGTGGCTGGCGTGATCACGGCGAGGCGGGTGCGCGCATGGCAAGCTCGGTGACGAGGCATGCTGTTGAAAACGACTTCCAGCGGCGTTCTCGGGTCGGCAAAATCCTCAACGTAGCCCAGAGGCTACGCCTCCGGTTTTGCCTCGCCTGCGGCCTTGCTGGAGAATCGTTTTGAACAGCATGTTGGATCGGGTGAGGGTGGTATGGTTCGTGAACGTTAACCGTAGGGAGCATCGTCTTGGTTTAAAGAATAACGATGAACGTCTTAAGACGGGGAATGGAATTTGAGGATTGTGCCACGTTGTAGTTTTAGAGCATCGGCTACGCCTGCCGCCAGTTCCAGGACGTACATCGCATTGTCGTTGGGTTGATACTGTGGACATCCATCGTCAGTGCGAGAGCAGGTCGGAACGTTGCGTTCGATATGGACGATTCGTTTCTTGCCGTCCATCCAGATGATGTCCAATGGAATCCGGGTATTCTTCATCCAAAACGTCCACAGTTGTGGCTCGGCAAAGGTGAAGAGCATTCCGCGGTCTTTTGCCAGGGAATCCCGATACATCAACCCCTTGGCGCGCTTCTCCGTCGTATCGGCGATTTCTGCCTGGATGGTGGCGCCGTTTGGCGTCGAAATCTGGACGAGGCTGTCTGGTCCCGCCGCAGCTTGCATGCTAACGGAAAGCGCCAGTGACACGAGGCATGTGAGTCGTAGACGGCATCCCCTAAGCAGGCGCATGTGCCGATCCTAACGGTCGTCGATTCAATCGTCAAGCTTTGAACAACCATGCCACGTATTTGGACCGCTCACTATGACGCTGATGTGCCGCCGACGTTGTCTTATCCGGACTCTGTCGTGCCGGATCTCCTCACAGCGGCCGCCAAGGACTATCCGGATCGTCCCGCCCTTCGCTACTACGGCGCCACTATCTCCTACGCAGACCTGGATGGACTCACGGTTCGATTCGCTCACGCACTCGCGCATCTGAGGGAGGGCGCGAGGGGTGTAGTCGGAATCATGCTCCCGAATCTTCCCCAAACGGTCATTGCCTATTTCGGCAGTCTCAAGGCCGGAGCTTCGGTCACTCCCATTAATCCGCTCTATGTCGAACAGGAGATTGCGCATCAAGTGTCGGATGCGGGCTGCGATACTATCATCGCGTTACCTCAGTTCTATGCTCGCATTGCGCCGCTGTTGGGTCGGACGTGTTTGAAGCAAGTGATTCTCACCGGCCCCGAAGACTATCTTCCCTGGTTCAAGCGTCTGCTCTATCCCTGGGTGAAGCGAAATGAGCGCCACCGGGATCGCCTGCCTACCTCTCCCGCGGTCGTATCCTGGCGCCGGCTCATGAAACGTCTTGTGGAAAAGCGGACGGTCCAGGTGTCCCCGGATGACGTGGCGCTGCTGCAATATACGGGTGGAACGACGGGAACCCCCAAAGGCGTGGTGTTGACTCACCGTAACCTCATCGCCAATACGTTGCAGTGTTGTCATTGGATGCCGTCACTACGAAAGGGGGAAGAAAGGTTTCTCGCCGTACTTCCCTTTTTTCATGTGTATGGGATGAGCGCGTGCCAGAATCTTTCCGTCAGCGTAGTCGGCTGCCTGACATTGCTTCCGCGCTTTCAAGTCGGTGAGGTGTTGAAGACCATTGAGCAGGAACATATCACCGTGTTCCCCGGCATTCCCGCCATGTATTCGGCCATCAATAACTATCAGCATCTTGAACGGTATAATTTGCGATCCATTCGGCTATGCATTAGTGGCGCCGGGCCATTACATCCCGATGTGCAGCGCCGTTTTGAAACGTTGACCGGCGCACGGCTGGTTGAGGGCTACGGGTTGACCGAAGCCGCGCCGGTGACCCATGTGAATCCCATCCACCCGGTTGAAGATCAGCGACGTCGCCGGAGTATCGGACTGCCGTTGGCCGACACCGACGTCGCGATCAGGGATGTTGAAACCGGGCAACACGATCTGCCGATTGGCGAAGTGGGAGAGCTCGTCATCCGAGGGCCGCAAGTCATGCAAGGCTACTGGAATCGACCTGAGGAGACCCAGCACGTCCTTCGGGACGGCTGGTTGTACACCGGCGACATGGCGCGGATGGACAACGACGGCTTTTTTTACATCGAAGATCGTAAGAAGGACATGATTAAGTCGGGCGGGGAGAACGTCTATCCCCGTGAAGTGGAGGAAGTCCTCTGCAGACATCCGAAGGTCAAAGAGGCCGTTGTCGTGGGCATTCCGCTGGGGCTGCGCGGGGAGCTGATCAAGGCCTATGTCGTGCTGGTGGAAGGTGAACAGGCGAGCGCTGCCGAACTACTCGACCATTGTCGCAAGGAGTTGGCTAAATTCAAGGTCCCGAAAAAGATCGAGTTCCGCACGGCGCTTCCCAAGACGATCGTGGGTAAAGTCCTCCGCCGCGTGCTACTTGACGAGGAAATGAAGAAACGGAAGGCCGACGAACGGGAGTCTTCGGAGCGCGAAGTGCCGTCTTGAAATCCGACATGATCCTATGCGATGGTGGAGAGAATATGATCGTTCACCCGAGGCCTCTATGAAAGAAATACGCCGCGTGCTGTTTAAAAAGGGAGTCTTTGTGTGCCCCCAGTGCCGCCAATCGTACGTCCAGGAAAAATGGATAGAGGAATGGCGTATCCGTTGCCACAAGTGCGACTATCGCGGCACGCTAACTGAGGTGTCGGTCGAAGAGCATATGGATGAGGTGACTATTCGGCATTGAGCTCCCCTGGTCACAATCAAGTTTTTCATCCGCCGCCGGTCCGTTTCACACAATTCCGCTCTCGGTCTCCTCGTGCTTAATCCTCGTGACGTGTCCCCTCTAACGTTGAGGACTGTATGAAAATGTTTGCTTGCATTCTTTCGATTGCGCTGGTGTATCCCAGCCTCGTGCCGGCTTGGGCCGATGAGCCGTCGATTACGGTGCTTGTGGCCTATCATTCGATGGGCGGCCATACTGAGAAAATGGCTCAGGGGGTGTTGGAAGGGGCTCAGGGCGTGCCCGGGACAAAGGTGCTGTTAAAGCGAGTCGGGCAAGTGACGGCGGACGAACTGTTTTCAGCAGATGCGCTGGTTGTCGGTTCACCGGTCTACTGGTCAAATATGGCGGGAGAGGTCAAGACGTTCTTCGATAACTGGCAATTCAAGTTCGGCGTCTTTCCAGAGTGGAAAATGCGCAATAAAGTTGGCGCGGCGTTCGCGACTGGCGGGCAAATATCAAGCGGGAAGGAACTGACGATGCTCACCATATTGGCGGCCATGCTGGGAAATCAGATGATTGTCGTCAGCGGCGGCGGCGCGTTTGGAGCCTCAGCGACGACAGAAGGCGATAGTCCTGGCGTCGATGAGAAAGAACTGGCGAGTGCGAGGGAACTAGGTCAGCGAGTGGCGGAGGTGACTTGGAGGATGAAATTGCCGGCCCCGAATCAAACGGGGCGATAATACTTGAACGGTTAACGTTGATTTTGAGGCAGCATAGGAAGTTCGCTCGTCAGAGAACTGGCGCTATTTGCCATGGCGACCAGTTCGTCAATATTCTTCGCACACCGCCCGCAGCAATCTTCATCTTCCAACCCGAAACACATCTTTAGCGTTTCCGGGCAGACTTGCCCTGTGCGCGCGGCTTGCTGAACATCGGATTCGGTAAGACCTTTACACAGGCAGACATACATAGAGACTCCTTATTGGAACATCGAGTATGTGATGAAACTCAGACTGCCGGATGTTTGTAACGATTATGATAACTGTTCTCAACGTTTTGAATAATAGACCTGCAGGAGGGACATGTCAAGGCCGTAATTGCGTAGAGGGAATGCTTGTGAGCCGGACAGGATGGATCTAGACCAGTGCAAAAATACTAGCGGATGCAAGCGGTTAGGCTTGCATCCGTTCCAGCTCGACAACCATGTCACGGATGGTATCGAAGCCGGATTGCCAAAATGCTTCCGATCGCATGTCGACACCGACATTTGCCAAGATGGCTTCCGGACTTTTGGAGCCGCCTGCGGCCAACAGGTCGAGGTATTTGGGGACAAATGCCGCGCCTTGCTGTTTATAACGATGGTAGAGTGCCAGAACCAGCAAATTGCCGAAGCTGTAGGCGTAGCAATAGAATGGGCTGGCAAAGATATGTGGAATGGTCAGCCATTCCCATCGAAATTCATCCGGGACTTTGACCGCTTTTCCGAATTGCTGCCGGAGCCCAGCGAGATAGACATCCGCTAAGTCTTTGACCGTCCCACTCTGGGCCACTATCTGGTGGGCTGACTTTTCAAATAGGATAAAGTACGCCTGCCTGAGTACGGTCGCATAAATATCATCGAGCTGAGCTAGTAACAGCCCCTGCTTGACGGCCTTGCTGGACTCCTGAGCCATGAGCGCTTCGGACAGCAGCCGTTCACCGAACACCGACGCGGTTTCGGCCAACGGCAAGGTGGAATGAAACGTAAAGACCGAATGGTCGGACGCCATCATCGCATGGACGGCATGACCAAGTTCGTGAGCCAGGGTGGCGACATCTCTGGCTTCACCCGTATAGTTCAAGAGCACATAGGGAGTAAACCCCGGGAGCACGCTATAGCAATAGGCTCCTCCTAGTTTCCCTGGGATCGTCCGCGCATCGACGTGATGCTCACTTAACACCTGCTTGGCCTGTTCGGCCAGTCGCGGTGAAAAGGTTTGATAGGCCTCCAGTACCATGCGTACGGCATCCGGATAGCGGTAGCGTTTGCGCTCCGAACGATGCGGGGCATAGAGATGATACCGACTCATTGGCCGAATCTTGCAGATTCTCGCCTTGATGCGAAAATAGTCCTGAAAGATTGAGGCATTCTTTGAGCAGGCGCTCAGAAGCCCGTCGACTGCTTCATCGGGCACGTCATTGCCGAGATTTCTGGCCGCGATCGGCGAAGCGAATTTTCTCAGTTCGATGTTTTCACTTTTCCAATCATTGACCAGCGTCGTATACATCTCGCCGAGCACATCATGGTGACCGGCGAAGACCCGGTACATCTCCCGGTAGGCCGCCTCGCGCACCTTGGGTTCGGCGCTCCGAATATACATGGAGAGTTGTTCGCGCGTGAGCGTCTTGCGTGTTCCCTTGACCGTGAGCGTGAATGTCAGGCCGTTCGTGAGCACATCGTAGAGCGTGTTCACGGCATGGCGCCCGGTCGTATTTTTCAAATTAATGATTTTTTCTTCGGCTTCCGAGAGCGTATGGGGCTGGTACCGGCGAATCGACTCCAAAAAGTAGCGGACATCCCCGGATGACTCCATCAGTCGTGCGGCATTGGACTCATCCACCGTCTGCCACCATAAGTCAAAGAACAGCATGCGATTCTGCAGCGCAGTGAGCCGCTCCTCGACTTTGGTTTTAAAGGCTCGGGCGTCGAGGTTTTTTGTGTTCTCTGAAAACCATAAGTAGGCGTACGCGCTCAGTCTAGCCGACTCTTTGACAATGGCTTCGTTGAGGCTGAGGATATCGAGAAATGCCTTGCTCGACATGTCCGGACTTAACACGCTTCGCAGCGATTCGAACTTCGATACCTGGCTGTCCAATCTCTTTATTGAGTGTTCGAATTCGTCCTGTGGCTGACTGAGCAGATGCGTGAGGTCCCAACGGTCCGATAAGCCTTGAGAGCTCATATGACGAGATGATGACTTTGTGTTCTGGCGCTTCATGATGGTTCGCTTCATAGCTGCTCCCCCTCCGATACCCTTTTATGATAACATTCGGACTATTCTCTAATTGAAATAATTACTCGCAATGTTTCAACGGCTTACACGTCGCACCCGTCACGCCTTGTGCCGCTGTTCCAAGCAGGCGCCTGTAAAAATTGTCGTCTGGCAGCAGCCTGTGCAAAATTCGTGAGAGAAAGGACTGGGGTGATGAAAGAGCAGGAACTGAACCGCGCGGTGCAATATGTCACGGCCAGCACGTCATACGCGCGCGATATGGTCGCGGATATTATCACTACGGGGTTTGCGGAACTTGCAGCCCTGGCGAGGACGAGCACGCAGCGCTTTGAGCGTGAGACATTGCTCGAATATGTCTGTCAATGGACGATTGTAAAAACGGGACAACCGGAATCGCTGGTTCGCGAAGTGCTCGGCTGCGCAGGGCGGTGGTTAGACGAATTCTACGAGCAGCTCGCGCGTGAGCATCCCGAGTTGTTGACGGGCCGTGAAAATTAAAAACCGCGTTTGAGCAGATCGTCGAGGGTGAAGCGTACGGTGAATCTACGAACAACACCAAGCCGCCGAGCAGTGCATCGAGAATCGCATTCAGAAGGGACTATTGGGCCGGCAGGCTCTGCTTTAACAATTCAAGGTTTTTGGTGACCATGGCGTCACCGTTCTTGGTCGAGACCTCGATGCCTTGATCGGCGACCTCCCGGCATCGGTCGATCCGGCTGAGGTTCTGGAGTGATTGGGCCAACGCGTAATAAGCGGCTGAATAGGTCGGCTTCACTCGGATGCAGCTTTCAAGCGCGTTTGCAGCTTCGGCGAAATTCCCATCTTCCATATAGGCCTTTCCCAAGCCGAACCATGCCACCTCGTCGTTCGGATCGATTGCCAATACTTTTTTCAAGGGTTCAATACGAGGGTTCGCCATTCGTGCTCCGGTAAAAGCGTGGTTGTGTCGTCGTGGACCGTATCACGCTCGCCCGACAATTGTCTATCGTCTGAACGCCATGCTACGATCATTCCCCATTCACCGCGGCGTGATGGAACACTCACGGAGGAATTGAAAATAGGGGTCATGGGACGCACGGGATTTGTCTATCATCCGCAGTATCTTGAGCACGATATGGGAGCCGGCCATCCCGAATCGCCTGACCGCCTGCGGGCGATCATCTCTCGTCTTGAAAACAGCGGCGTGCTCAGTCGCCTCGTCCGGATCGAGCCGTCCCCTGCCTCTGACGAATGGATTACGCAGGTTCATACGGCGTCCTATGTGGAAAGCTTGAAGCGACGGGTTCCAACCAGCGGGCGCGTATCGCTGGATCCCGATACGTCGACGTCTGCCGGGTCGCTCTCCGCCGCGTATTTGGCAGCCGGTGGGGCACTGGCCGCGGCCGATGCGATCGTGGCCGGCTCCGTAGAGCATGCTTTTTGTGCCGTGCGGCCACCCGGTCACCATGCCGAGCGCGAAGGCGCGATGGGGTTTTGTCTGTTTAATAATGTGGCGATTGCGGCGCGCTATCTTCAGCGACGACACGCCCTGGCTCGCGTATTGATTGTTGATTGGGATGTGCATCACGGAAACGGTACGCAACACACGTTTGATGATGATCCCTCAGTGCTCTTTTTCAGCATCCATCAGTATCCGTATTATCCAGGGACGGGTCGTGAAACGGAAGCCGGGATCGGCCGCGGGGCGGGAGCGACGATCAATGTGCCCATGAAGGTCGGTGAAGGGGATGACGCGTATCGTGAGGTGTTTCAAAAAGTGTTGAGGCCTGCCGCCGATGCGTTTCAACCTGATGTCGTCGTTGTCTCGGCCGGATTTGATGCGCACAAGGATGATCCGTTGGCCGGCATGGGGTTAACTGAAGAGGGCTATGGCGATCTGACACGCATGGTCGTCTCTATCGCGAGGCGTCATAGTCAAGGTCGTCTTCTATCATGCCTTGAGGGTGGGTATAACCTGCACGCGCTCTCTGCGTCGGTGGAACGGCACGTGCTTGCCCTGCTTGATTCATAATTGCCTTGGTCAAAGTTAGGCGCGCGCGGCAACGGTTCATCTCGGCTCATGATCGCGGTGCTTATACTTGAAAACATGAGTGCCGTGCCATATTTTACGGAACCAGCGAGCTAACTGACTGGGCATGATTGGATCTTGAGGTGGTGTCGGATAGAAGAAGCCGGAGCGGCCGCAGACGAGCGAGGTCGGAGAGCAGGTTCCAGCTAGTCCATTTGAATGAGCAGACGACGAGGCATGTCATGAAGCATCCATTATTGATCGACACGGAAACACTTGAGCAGAATCTGGGCCGTCCCGGCCTGGCGATCCTCGATGTACGAGGCAAAGCCGCCTACGCATTCGGCGGCCATATCCCAGGTGCGGTCCATTCCACCTGGCATGACTACAGCGATCCCAACGCGGTCGCGAAGGGTTTGCTCAATCCCGATCTTTCGGCAATAGAGCAGAAGATCAGGGCCTTGGGGATAAGTCAGGACACCGATGTCGTGATTTATTCCAATCCGTTTGACAATTGGGGCGACGAAGGACGGATGTTCTGGATGCTGGAATATCTCGGACTGGACAAGTTGCGGATTCTCGACGGAGGTTGGGTGAAGTGGGTGGCGGAGAAACGGCGGTACGAACATGGCGTCAATAGCCCGCAACCCGGCACGTTTAAGGCGTCACCACGCCCGGACCGTATTGCCATGAAGGATGAGCTCAAACAAACTGTGAAGCGTCCCCATCCGGAAATAATGCTGCTCGACGCGCGCAGCCTCGAAGAATATGTCGGGAAGGAAATCGCCGGCATCCCGCGACCCGGGCATATTCCCTCGGCGGTCAATGTGCCCTGGAACGGGTTTCTCAACCCCGATGCGACCTTGAAAGATCCAAAGGCGATTAAGGCCGGTCTTGAAGAACGAGGGTTGCACCAGGGACAGGAAGTCGTGTGCTATTGCACGGGCGGCGTGCGGTCTGCCTGGGTGTATTTCGTGCTCAAGGTGGTCGACTATCCGCGGGTGAGAAATTATCCGGGTTCGTGGTGGGAATGGAGCCGAGACTTTGCGGCGCCCACTGAAACCGATGCAAAATTATTGCATAAAATCATCAGTCAGGATGTCCCGCGACCTTCCTGACAGTCGGCTTGACACCCCGAAAAATGGGATGCTAACAGACAGCTTTTAGGAGAGATTCCCGAGTTGGACGTGGGTTTACGGCTATTGCTATCATCTGGCTGATGCACACGTGTTAGATAGCTGTTCATTTGAGAGGCCGCAGCCTTCAAATCCTCCTCATGAAAGCTGTTATATCGGAGGAACATAGCCATTGTCTTATGCCCGCTAATCTTCATTATGGTTTGAGCATCTATGCCAGCTCTACGCATATTGGTGATCGCGGTATGCCGAAGGTCGTGAAAATGAAAATCTTTAAGGCCAGCACGTTCTATGGCCTTACTAAATCGCCACCGAAACGTGCTATTGGGAATTCGGAAGACTCTGCGGTCATGAAGCGAGTGTACCTTCATGTGCTCGCGGAGCCGGGTTACTACTTCAGGCGAAAGTGGGATAATTCGATCTTGATTCGTCTTGGTATCACTCGCCTTAAGTCGGATGAAGCCCGCTTTTAGGTCGATCCTGTCCATCTCTAAACACAGAATCTCTCCCTCTCGCATACCGGTCTCATAGGCTATTAAGTTTATCAGTTTCTCTTCAGAGCCGATCTTGCCTTGGATCAGAGTAAATTCCTGAGGTGTCGCCACCCTGTCCCGTTCGTTGTGTTCCTTGTCCAGTCGTAATCCTTGTAATGGATTTTGTTTCAGCCATCGTTCGCGCACGGCCCACGCCAGCATGTGCTTCAAAATGCCGATCTCCCGGTTTATCGTGGCAACCTTCAGTGGTGTGCCCTCATACCCCGGCGCACGTGCACGACGTTCGCGATAATCTTCTGCCATCCTGATGGTAATGGCCTC
>JBDUAJ010000098.1:0-10099 GCA_040004695.1 Nitrospirales bacterium
AAATCATGGCGAGGTAGGTAATAGTCCAGGTGCAGGTCGCTAATCTGGACCGCGCGTCGTCCCTTCAATGGTTCAAAGGAAGATTCCAGCCGCGTGACGCTGGGGGTGGCAAGTCCGTACTCATAGTGAGGGATGTGGCTGAAGAGCCAGTACAGCGGGCGTGAGATCGCGTGAGACACGCTGAACTGGAGGTGCCGAGTCCAGGGTAAGTTCGGTCGCATGGGATTATACTGCCAGGTTTTTGAGCAGATGCAAGAGGATAATAGTCTTAACGTGACGTCAGGATGCGGGGGCGGCTTGCGACTTCTCGATCTTGGCCCAGGTATCCCGAAGCGGGACGGTGCGGTTGAAGACCAGGTTTCCGGTGCGAGAGTCAGGATCTACGCAAAAATATCCTTGCCGCTCAAACTGATAGCGACTTCCCGGAGAGGCGCCTGCCAGACTTGGTTCCACCAGGCATCCCACGACGCGTTCCATCGAGTGCTGATTGATGGCAGGAGAAACACCTGACGCACTGTCTTGATCCGGATCGAGGAGTGACTCGTACAAACGGACCTCCGCTTCGAGCGCATGAGCCGCCGACACCCAGTGCAAGGTGCCTTTGACCTTGCGTCCTTCTTGGGACGACCCGCCTCGCGTAGATCGATCGTAGGTGCAACGTACTTCTAGGATCTCGCCTGTTCGATCATCTTTGCTCACACCGGTACACTTGATGATGTAGGCGTAACGAAGCCGAACTTCCTGCCCCGGCGTGAGGCGGTAAAACTTTTTCGGCGGGTCTTCGCGAAAGTCATCCTGTTCAATGTACACGACGCGTGAAAAGTGAATCCGGCGCGTTCCCATGCTGGGATCTTCGGGGTTGTTGACCGCCTCTAAATCTTCCGCTTCTCCTTCCGGATAATTCTCGATGACCACCTTTAACGGCCGCAACACGGCCATGACACGTGCCGCACGCCGGTTCAGGTCCTCGCGAATAAAGTGCTCCAGCAACGCCATTTCAACGATGGCATCCCGCTTCGCCACGCCGATATGCTCACAAAATGTGCGGATTGATTCAGGCGTATAGCCCCGGCGCCGCAGGCCTTTCAGCGTCGGCAATCGAGGATCATCCCAGCCGCAGACGTGGTTTTGCTCAACGAGCTCCAGCAGCTTTCGCTTGCTCATGACGGTATCCGTGAGGTTGAGCCGCGCAAATTCAATCTGTTGAGGACGATGAGGCGTCTGTAATTCGTTCAGGAGCCAATCGTACAAAGGACGATGGTCTTCAAACTCAAGCGTGCAAATGGAATGCGTCACCCCTTCGATTGCATCGGACAGCGGATGCGCGAAGTCATAAGTGGGATAGATACACCACGCCGTCCCTGAGCGATGATGGGTCACGTGCCGAATACAATAGAGAGTGGGATCGCGCAGGTTGATATTGGGAGAGGCCATATCGATTTTGGCGCGTAGCACATGAGTGCCGTCCGGAAACTCTCCGGCGCGCATCCGTGTGAACAAGTCCACGCTCTCCTCGACCGAGCGATTCCGATAGGGGCTGTGCTTTCCTGCCTCCGTCAGCGTACCGCGATAGTGTCGAATGTCGTCTGCGCTGAGACTATCCACATACGCGTTGCCCTTCTTTATGAGCTCAACGGCATACTGGTAGAGCGGCTCAAAATAGTCCGACGCGTAAAGAAGCTTGTCGCCCCAGTCAAACCCAAGCCAGCGCACATCCTCCTGAATGGCCTGGACATACTCGGTATTTTCCTTCGTCGGATTCGTATCGTCGAACCGTAGGTGACAGACGCCGCCGTACTCTTGGGCAAGGCCAAAATTCAGACAGATCGATTTGGCATGACCGATATGGAGGTAGCCGTTGGGCTCCGGTGGAAACCGCGTGACGAGACGACCACCGTGCTTGCCGGCCTTGAGATCCTGCTCCACAATGGAACGGACAAAGTTTGAAGCAGTGGAACCCTCGGACATAACACAATACTCCCTTCTTCTGACAACCTGCCCGTAGTATTTCTATCACAATTGCCATCGAGACTGAAGTGAGCACCGTTCGTGATGCTTCATCGGCCACGGGTCCCTGTTGAGACGCGTTTCGATGCCGTAGCTATAATTAAGTCGAATATCGAATTATCGTTAGCAACTTATCGTGTAAGGTAATAGCGGACATGATGTCTTCAAAAACAAACAAGTTGCGAATAGCCGATACATCGGGCCAGGACGTGGCGCGAGAAAAGAGCCTTCGCAGCCAGGTGCAAGAAGGCGCGTGTGCTGCTGTCATGCAGGGAAGCGGTGAAACGTATCTCTCTGCGTTTGCGCTCCTGCTGCACTCCACTCCCTTTCAAATCGGCCTGCTGGCTGCCGTGCCGCCTCTTATCGGAACGATCGCGCAACTGCTCTCCGTGAAGGTGCTCGAACGCGTTCAGTTGCGGAAGCCTCTCATTCTGGTTGGCGCAGCCGGTCAGGCCCTCGCGTGGTTGCCTCTGTTTGTACTGCCGATGCTATTTCCTGGGTACGGCTCCTGGCTGCTCCTCGGGGGAGTCATGCTGTACTTTGCAATGGGGCATTTGACGGTGCCGGCCTGGAATAGCTTGATCACCGATATGATCGATGACGACAGGCGAGGGATGTATTTTGCCAGGCGGGCCAAAGTGGTTGCGGTGACGAGCTTCGCCGCCCTGTCGGTAGCCGGACTCATTCTCCATGCCTCTGAAACATGGACGAATCCGGCGTGGGGATTTGCCATCATTTTTCTGTTGGCCGGCATCGCGAGACTGATTTCAACCGGGTATTTGACCCGGCTCAAAGAATTACCGGCGAGGGAGATCGCGGGTCGAGACACAGGCGTTCGAGATTTTCTTCGGGCGAGACGAAGCGCCATGTTTCGTCGGTTCTTGCTGTTTTCGGGAAGTTTTCATGTCGCCGCCATGATGGCCGGGCCGTTCTTTGTCGTCTATCTGCTTCGCGACCTTCATTTGACCTATCTTCAGTATGGGCTGTGGCTGGCGGCTCCAATTCTCGGTCAATTGCTGAGTTTGCAGGAGTGGGGACGCATCGCCGATACGTACGGGAATAAAAAGGTACTGGTTCTGACAGGTCTCATCATCCCGATCTTGCCGGTCCTGTATATACTGAGTTCAGATTGGGTCATGCTCGTCGGCATTAATTTCTTGTCGGGGTTGATCTGGCCTGGTTTCTCCCTTAGCCTCGGAAACTATGTCTTTGATGCGGTACAGCCCAGAGATCGGACCAAAGGTGTGGCGATCTACAATACCGTGAATGCCATTGGTGCCGGCATGGGGGCCATGTTAGGCAGCTGGTTGGCCACGGTGGCGCCATCTCAGCTTCTCCTATTCGGCTTGGTCTTGCCCTTGGCTTCCAATCTGCCAATCCTGTTTCTTGCTTCCGGTATACTGCGCTTGATGGTCTCGCTCACGCTTCTGAACACCTTCAAAGAACGCCGACGGGTCATCCCGATCACGCATCGCGATCTCATGAGCGAACTGCCGCTGATCAAGCCGATCGCAGCGGCTCTTGGCGCCAAGCTCGTTCGGCGCTAATTGATGAATCCTCGGATTTCCCGGCACAACAAAAAAGGATTGGGGGGACACGCGCCGATTCTTAATGCGTCTTTCCCCACAGCGCTTCGAGCCGTTGCGCTCGTCCGCAGTTGTATTTGTAGAATTTATAGCGGATTGGATTCTTCTGGTAGAAGTTCTGATGGTACTCCTCGGCGGGGTAGAACTCAGACGCCGGGGTGATTTCGGTGACGATGGCTTCTTTAAACGGCTTGGACTTGTCCACCCGTTGTTTCGATTCTTCGGCCAGCCGCTTTTGATGGTCGTCATGATAGAAAATGGCGGAACGATATTGATGGCCTTTGTCACAGAATTGCTGATCCGGGGTGGTTGGGTCGATGTTGTGCCAGAACACGTCTAGCAGTGTGGCGTAGCTGACCTTCTGCGGGTCGTACATGACCTGGACTGACTCCGTATGCCCCGTCCCTCCGGCTGAGACTTCTTCATAAGTTGGGCTGGCCTTCTGCCCTCCGGTATACCCTGATGTCGTGGACAAGACGCCATCGACCTTGTCGAGCGCTTCTTCCAGGCACCAGAAACATCCCCCTGCAAAGGTAGCCGTTTCTCGCCGACTTTCCCCTGCTGAATCAGTCCCGCTCGCATGCTGAACCATGAAAGCCGTGAACAACACACACGCCAACAGTATTCTAAGCGTTATAGGTTTCATCATGCCCCCTAGTCTCTTATGCCGACCGTTCGTTACTGGACTGCTGCGCATTTTAAAGTTTTGATCCCAACATTTTTGTTGGGTTTGTTGAGATTGTGTTTTTCACACAGTTGTGTCTGATTTCTATCATCCGAGCGGATGAATTTTTCACCGAACCATTTATTAGCGCGGAGATTGACCCTGGCCAGTTTATTGCTGTTCGTTCAACCCCATGGAGATCCGCTATTGGCTGTCGGTACACGCTTTCCTGATAGCTGCAGTGATGCTTGCTTTGCCATGCCTGGCTCGCGGGGAGAAGCCGCTTCCGATGACATCACTCTCACTTGCTGTGACGCCTTCCATGAAATCGACCGACCCCTCTTCGTCCCCCCTGCTCAGCACGCCTCTCTCATCAAGCGTCACGAATAACCTGTTCAGTCAGCCGGCAATACTTGCCGGTCGGTATACCATGAACGGCTCAACAGTCATACCGTATATCGGGCTTGGGTTTGGCGGCGGGGAGACCACCGATGTGAATCGCACCGTCGCCCGGCAAAGCGCACTCCAGAGTGCCATCCAGCAAGATCGCTTGATGAACGATGTGCTTGGAAAAACTCTCGTCCCGAACGAGTTTCAGCTGGGAATTCGCATCCCTTTCTAGGCTCACATCCTTTTCCCAATTTCTCCGCCTAGCCCATGAATCGTTTCGCATGGCCTTCATCGTCTAAGGCTTGATGGTTAGGTCAGCAGCTAGGGCCCCGGCGGCCATCGCCAATCCAGTGCGAACGAGAAACTCTCGGATTCATGTGCCGTCCCGCCCGTCGGAGGGGCGCTGTTTTGAGGCAGAAAACCTGGCGGACGCTCCGATCTGTTCGAGGAGCGACTCATAGTAGGCCGTTTCTTCTTTCGGCCCGGTGAAGAGAATGAGGATGCCGCTGTCCAAGGGTCCAAAGAATGCGAGGGCACGGCCGATGTTGTCACCACTGTGATACGAAGCTGTGATGCGTGTGTCGGTGCGTGTGGCAGATCCCACAGGGTGTAGGACGTAACCTTCTTCGATGGCCTGCGGCTCATTCAGGTGATCTACCAGTTCTTCCGGTGTGGCGTCTTGAATAATGGCAATCAGCCCAATGCCTGGTTTCTGGGGAGATTCGAGATAAAATGTACGCGAGCCGGGTGGCAGGACGCCTTGCCAGGCCTGAGGGATGAGGAAGGATGCACCGGCTGTCATGCCAATGCGTGTCCCGCTCCGATAGAACTCGCCGGGCTCAACATCGGTAATCGCCGATTCAGTTGCATGAAGTTGTCCATCCACCATGGGTTCACGTGGCGCCTCAGCGGAACAGATGACGGGCGCCAGCCATGAGCAGCCAAAGCCGAGAACTATTCCGGCGCGAACCATGCAGAGGCTTGCTGAATGAGCCGACCGCACATTCACTCCATCGCTGACTGTAGGCGCGGCACGCGGATCTGGCTCCGGGTGGAAGCTCAATAAACGTCCATCGGCGGGCACGCGCAGATCAAATGACGATCGCCGTAAGCCTGATCGATCCGAGCAACGGCCGGCCAGAATTTTGACTCCCGCACCCATGGGGCCGGAAATGCCGCCTGCTCGCGGCTGTATGGATGTGTCCACTCCGTGGCTGTCACTGCATCCGCGGTGTGCGGGGCATGTTTAAGCGGATTATCCTCACGGGGCACGCGTCCATCCGCGATGTCCTGAATCTCGGCGCGAATCGCAATCATCGCATCGCAGAAGCGATTCAATTCGACTTTCGATTCGCTTTCAGTCGGTTCGATCATCAGCGTGCCGGCCACAGGAAAGGACATGGTCGGCGCATGAAAGCCGAAATCCATGAGGCGTTTGGCAATATCGTTCGCCTCGATGCCGGCGGTATCTTTAAACGGGCGTACGTCGATGATGAATTCATGCGCGACGGTTCCGTTTTTGCCGGTGTAGAGCACCGGATAGTGCTTCTCCAGCCGCTTGGCCATGTAGTTCGCGTTGAGGATGGCCACCTTCGTCGCCTTCGTCAGCCCGTCGCCACCCATCAAGGCAATGTAGACCCATGAGATGGCCAGGATGCTGGCACTCCCGTATGGAGCGGACGAGATAGGTCCAATCGCATGCGTGCCCCCCAGCTTGGTAACGGGATGGCCGGGGAGAAACGGCACAAGGTGGGCTGCCACGCCGATGGGGCCCATGCCGGGGCCACCGCCTCCGTGTGGAATGCAAAAGGTCTTGTGCAGATTCAAATGGCAGACGTCGGCGCCGATATCTCCCGGTCGGCACAGGCCGACCTGGGCGTTCATATTGGCGCCATCCATGTAGACCTGACCGCCATGCGCGTGCACGATCTCGCAGATGCGCCGAATCTTTTCTTCGAACACGCCATGCGTCGATGGGTAGGTGATCATCAAGGCGGCCAGCTTCTCGCTCTGCTGAGTGGCTTTCGCTTCGAGATCCGCCAGATCGACATTGCCATGTTGATCGCAGGCGACCGGTACGACCGTGAGCCCGGCTATCACGGCGCTGGCAGGATTGGTTCCATGCGCTGAAGTGGGGATCAAGCAGATATCCCGCTGGCGCTCTTCTCGATTGTGATGATAGGCGCGGATGACCATGAGCCCTGCATATTCACCTTGCGAGCCGGCGTTGGGCTGCAGCGAGACGGCGGTAAACCCGGTAATGACCTGAAGCCACGACTCGAGCTGGGCACAGAGATCCTGATAGCCCAATGTCTGTTCGGCTGGGGCAAACGGGTGCATTCGGCCAAAGCCTTTCCACGTCACCGGAATCATTTCGACGGTCGCATTGAGCTTCATCGTGCAGGAGCCGAGCGGAATCATGGATTGGACGAGCGAGAGGTCGCGTGCCTGCAGGCGGTGCATATAGCGGAGCAGTTCGTGCTCAGAGTGATACCGGTGAAAGACTTCGTGAGTCAGATATTCACTGATTCGGGTGACCGGGAAGGGAAGCGTCAATGTGACCTGATCGGCGAGCTGCGCGACCGTGAAAGAGACCTCTTTCCCGCAAGCAAAAATTTCCCAGAGGGTCTGTACCTCGAGCGCGGTGGTGAGCTCGTCGAGCGCGATGCCGATCGAGCCATCCTCGAATCGCCGCAGATTCATCCGCCGTTCAGCGCTCCGGGCGAGGATCCCATCGGTGGATTGATTCGCGCTGCGAGTGCTTGGATGAATGCGCACGGTATCGAAAAACAGAGTCGATCCAACGGTGTGTCCGAGACGGCGCATGCCTTCGGCGAGCACCACCGCTAAGCCATGCACGCGCTCGGCAATCCGCTTGAGACCTTCCGGACCATGATAGACGGCGTACATGCTGGCCATGACGGCCAGCAAAACTTGTGCGGTGCAGATGTTGCTGGTCGCCTTCTCACGACGGATGTGTTGCTCACGGGTTTGCAAGGCGAGCCGATACGCTCTCTTACCGGCCGTATCCTTCGACACGCCGACGAGACGCCCCGGCATCTGTCGCACATACTCTGCTTTGGTCGATAAAAACGCAGCATGCGGCCCTCCGAAGCCCAATGGCACGCCGAATCGCTGACTTGATCCAACCGCAATATCCGCCCCGAATTCGCCGGGCGGCTTGAGCAGCGTGAGCGCGAGCAGATCGGTCGCGACGACGACCCGCGCCCCTGCGGCGTGAGCCTGTTCGATCAGACGGCTATAATCGTAGACCGACCCGTCGGTCGCGGGGTATTGCAGCAGGAAGCCGAATACGTCCTGGCCCATCGCGTCAGCCTTTTCGACCTGTCCAATGTGCAGCGTAATGCCCAATGGTTCCGCACGCGTTTGGAGTACGGCAATGGTTTGTGGGTGACAATCATCCGCGATAAAAAACCCGTTCTTCTCCCGATCCGTCTCGCGATTGACGATGCGATGACACATCGTCATGGCTTCGGCGGCCGCCGTTCCTTCGTCCAGCATCGAGGCATTGGCCAGCGGCAATCCGGTGAGATCGGCCACCATGGTCTGGTAATTCAAGAGCGCCTCTAATCGGCCTTGCGCGATTTCCGGCTGATAGGGCGTGTACTGCGTGTACCAGCCGGGATTCTCAAGGATGTTGCGCTGGATGACCGGCGGCGTGGGACAGTCATAGTACCCCATACCGAGGAAGGAGCGGAAAATCCTGTTGCGATCGTGCAGGGCGCGCAATTCAGCCAGGACATCGTGCTCCCCGCGGTGCGGCCCAAGTGCCAACGGGGTGTGTAATCGGATGTCCGCGGGCACCGTCGCATCGATCAAGGCATCGAGGGACTGGAGGCCGAGCGTGGCCAGCATCTCCTGGATGTCGGCGTCCGTGGGGCCGATATGGCGGTGCACAAAAGTATCCGAAGGGCTCAAGATATGCTGCAGGTCCATGCCATCTCCTGATCGACGAGGATGTGACGATAAGCGGAATTCTATTGCGTCCCTCCATTTTGCATTTTGAGCGGCAGTGAAGCAAGGGGTCTTGTCCGGCTATGTGAGGATCGGTCATGATGATCGAGACCATGGTGAGCTAAGTTGTCATGGGTGTTCGCAGAGACGTTGTTCGATGAGCCGCGCATGAAAATACACGACATTCTGATCGTTGGCGCAGGGCTTGCTGGAATGCGAGCGGCATTGGCGGCGCCGCCCATGCTCGATGTCGCGGTACTCTCCAAAGTCCATCCCGTCCGCAGCCATTCTGTTGCCGCGCAAGGCGGCATCAATGCGGCGCTGGGGGAGCATGATTCCTGGGAGGCGCACGCCTTCGATACGGCGAAGGGCGGTCTCTATCTCGGTGATCAGGATGCGATCGAAGCCATGTGCCGCGAAGCGCCGGGCGATATTCTCGAACTCGAACGCATGGGCGTGATCTTTAGCCGCGACGAACGGGGGCGGATCGCGCAACGACCGTTTGGTGGCGCGGGCTTTCCCCGGACCTGTTATGCCGCCGATCGCACCGGCCATGCCATTCTCCACGCCATGTATGAACAGCTCCTCAAGCGCCATCTTCATGTCTATGAAGAGTGGTACGTGACCTCGCTCCTCGTCGAGGACGGCGTGTGTCGCGGCGTCATTGCCTGGGATCTCTTGCGTGGTGGCCTGCATGCCATTGGAGCCAAAGCCGTGATTCTCGCGACAGGCGGAAGCGGCCGTGTCTTTCTGACCAGCACGAACGCCGTCATCAATACCGGCGATGGGATGGCACTCGCCTATCGGGCCGGCGCCCCGCTCGAAGATATGGAGTTCGTTCAGTTCCACCCCACGACGCTAAAGGACACCGGCATTTTGATCACGGAAGGTGCGAGGGGAGAAGGCGGCTATCTTTTGAACACGTTGGGCGAGCGGTTCATGAAACACTACGCTCCGGAGCACATGGAGTTGGCCACCCGTTCGACCGTGTCGCTGGCGATCGGGAAGGAAATTCTTGAGGGGCGTGGGGTGGATGGCTGCGTGCTGCTCGATCTGCGTCATCTCGGCCGTCAGCGCATCATGGAACGGCTGCCGCAGATTCGGGAGCTTGCGGTGGAATTTGCGGGTGTCGATCCGATTGAGAGTCCCATTCCGGTCCGTCCCGGGGCCCACTACCAGATGGGAGGTGTACGGACCACTCAGTGGGGCGAAACGGAGCTTCAAGGCCTCTATGCGGCAGGGGAGTGTGCGTGTGTGAGCGTGCATGGGGCGAATCGACTCGGCGGCAATTCGTTGTTAGAAACGATTGTCTTTGGTCGGCGCGCGGGGCAACGAGCAAGCGAATATGTCCGCCAGGTCACCCCTCGCACCCTGCCTGAACGTACCCTCAGAGCGGAGCACGCGCGGGTGGCAATATTGATATCGAACCCGGGCCCAGAGCGGGAGTGATGCCGGACAGGTGGAGGCACGAGACGCC
>JBDUAJ010000099.1:0-10097 GCA_040004695.1 Nitrospirales bacterium
CGTGCGGCTGAGAAGCTGCCATGGCGCCAAGCGGAAAGGCCAGCATGGACACTACGCTTACAATCCCCACCCATGGTTGTCGTGTCATGATGTCGTGCCCCCTCTGGTTTGAAATGAAATAGACGGGAAGCGAGTCTGGAGCAGCTGCCCGCCCGTCCTCTTACGTCCTCTGCCAGGATCCTAACTTGTGCAAGGAATATACCGTTGCATCGTCTTCGGGGAGACTTGCAAAATAAGGTGGCGCGTCGACCAAAGGGGAGCAAGAGGCATGTGGGCGCTACGAGCCTTCATAGAAAAGTAGGGACGGAATGTTCCTTGGCATGGACAAGGTGTACGCGGTTTTCGGGGGGGGTACGGATAGGCAGACGATCTCTTAACGACCGATAGTCGACTCCCTCCCAATCCGACACGGTCAAAAGTGCGAGATGTTTACCTTTTTGTCATCCGCCTGCTTCATTGTGTCCAATCCTCGCTCGCTGCCTGTAGGAAGGCCCGCCATTTGCTTAATTTCTTTAAAGCCGTCTTGTCGCTTCACCCACAGGGCCCCGCCTATGTCTCGCATTCTCATCGTTGATGACGACCCGGCGTTGCTGGAAGCGCTGCCCGAGAATATCCGGAATCGAATGGGTGATATCGAGGTGGATACGGCCGACTCCGGCGGTCGGGCTCTGACGCTCATTGCGGAAGTCGACTACGATGCCATCGTCACGGACGTCAAGATGCCCGAACTGGATGGCTTGAGTTTATTGGAAAAGGCCCGTCAACTTCGCCCGGATACCCCAACGTTACTGATCACTGGCCATGGCGAGCGGGACTTAACGGTGCGCGCCTTACGGGGAGGGGCCTACGACTTTATCGAGAAGCCGATTGAACGGGATCAGTTCATGGCGTCCTTAAGCCGTGCGATTCAAGCGCGGCAACTCAAACGTCAGGTCAATGAACAAAAGCAGGCGCTGGCCCGACATGCCGGAGAACTCGAGCGGATGGTCCAGGAGCGCACCCGCGAACTGCTCGCGGCGAATCAGGCCAAAGACGAGTTTCTCAAGGCTCGCGATCAAGCTCTGGTGGAAGCGCAACGCGCTCACGAACGCCTGTCGTTCCTGGCCGAGGCAACGCGCGTGTTAGTGACGTCTCTGGATACGACTGAAACATTAGGCCGGGTGGCTCGCGTCCTCGTGCCGGCGATGGCGGATTACTGTTTGATGAGTATGATGATGAAGAACGGAACCTTCCGTCTAGCCACTGTCGTCCACCGTGACCCGGACCGACAAGATTTGATTCAGGAGCTGTCCGGTCAAATCGCTCCGGAGAAAATATCCGCCTCTCACCCCATGACGCGAGTGCATCAGGCTCGCCATGCCATCCTGTTTGAGGATTGCTCAGCCCAGAAGAAGGGGCTCACGGCCGATCGTGAGTATCTTGCCGCCCACCGAACGCTTGGTGGTCGCTCGGTGATGATTGTTCCACTTGCGGCCCACGGACAAACCTTGGGTGTCATGACCTTGGGCCGTCTGGACGAACGCGACCCCTTCCAGCATGAGGATTTGGAACTCGGCGAGGAGTTAGCCCGACGGACGGCCTTGGCGGTCGCGAACGCACGATTGTACAGCGACGCCCAGGATGCCAATCGCCTGAAAGACGAATTTCTGGCGACGGTGTCCCATGAACTAAGGACCCCGTTGACCGCCATTCTAGGTTGGGCCCAAATGCTGCAGGGCGGCACGTTAGATGAGGCGACCGGGCAACGCGCGCTCGGCAGCATCGAACGCAATGCGAAATTTCAGTCCCATTTAATTGAGGACCTGCTCGACATTTCACGCATCAGCACGGGGAAGCTGCGATTAGACGTTCGCCCGCTGGAACTTGCACCTATTATCGAAGCGGCGGTCGATGCGGTTCGACCGGCCGCTGATGCCAAAGCTATTCGTATCGAAAAGACCATTGATTGGAAAGCCGGCTTGATATCCGGCGATTCCGATCGACTGCAACAGGTCGTGTGGAATCTGTTAACGAACGCCATCAAGTTTACGCCGCGCGACGGGTGCGTGCGAATTACGCTCGAGCGCCAGAATTCGCACGTGCACATCGGGGTCAGCGATACGGGACAGGGCATCAGCCCAGAATTCATTCCTTACATGTTCGATCTCTTCCGCCAGGGAGATAGTTCGATTACGAGGAGCCATGGCGGACTAGGATTAGGATTAGCCATCGTTCGGCATGTAGTTGAAATGCATGGCGGCACCGTACAGGCCCACAGTGAAGGAGAGGGAAAAGGGGCCACATTTGCCGTGATGCTTCCGATGATCGGGGTCCCGATGGCGGACAACAATGGCCACACAGATGGAGCAGTGGACGTGTCTCGAGATGGCGTTTCGATGGACCGCGTGCCGGAATTAAAGGGTATCAGCGTGCTCATTGTAGATGATGAGCAGGAAACCCTCGACCTGTTGGTCGAAGTCTTGTCGAGGTGTGGAGCTGAGGTGCGGGCCTCGTCGTCCGCGCATGATGCGCTCGAAGCGCTCCAGACCTGGAAGGCGGATGTCTTGATATCCGATATCGGGATGCCGGGTGAGGACGGTTACGACTTGATCCGAAAGGTCCGTAAGATGGACGCAGACCATGGTGGCTGCATTCCGGCCGTAGCGTTGACGGCCTATGCACGGGGTGAGGATCGGATACGAGCCCTGTCGGCCGGTTTCCAAATGCATGTATCCAAGCCGGTTGAGCCGGTGGAGTTGGCGGCGGTCGTCGCTAGTTTTGCATGGCAGACGAGGAAGAGGTAATGGAGGCGTCCGGAATGGGAGGGAGTGCTGAGCGAACCTAGTGCTCGCGCAGCGCGCACGATCAGAATGTGCTCGCTGAACGCGCGCAGTGACGGTTTGCTCAGCACTCCCTCCCAGGGCGACTCCGCTAAGTGAAAGAATAGATAAAGGAGGGGGGATCGATGAAAGGCACATTTGTGACGGATGTACAGGAAATTCGGCGGCGGGCGCGGCAGCATGTGGAAAAGGGCGCCGTGACGGAAGGATACCGAGCGGACCGGGAGACGGTGATCAAGCTACTGAATGAGGCGCTCGCGACGGAGATCGTCTGCGTGCTGCGTTACAAACGCCATTATTTTATGGCGACGGGCATTCATGCCGAACCGGTTGCCAAAGAGTTTCAACAGCACGCGGCCGAAGAACAAGGGCATGCCGATGAAATTGCCGAGCGTATTACGCAACTCGGCGGCGAACCAAACCTGAATCCGGAGGGTCTGTTAAGCCGGAGTCATTCGGAATACGCCGAGGGCGACTCATTGATCAGCATGATTCGGGAAGACCTGATTGCCGAGCGCATCGCCATCGACACCTATGCCGAAATGGCGCGCTACTTCGGTGAGGATGATCCGACTACCCGTCGAATGATCGAAGGGATTTTGGCGAAAGAAGAGGAACACGCCAACGAAATGGCCGACCTCCTTACCGCCTTCGATCCGACGAAGGGCTAGGGACATTCCGAGGCTGATGAAGGGGACACGATTCCCTTCATCATTGCCTCCGGAGGTTGATTGCCCGTGGGAACCCCCCATTATGCATTCCATTCATCTGCGTCCATAACTATTTCTTTATTCCGCAAGTTTATTCACCACGCAGGGCCAAACGGAGCTGTCAATAGAGGGGAGGCACAAATCAAAGTAGCCTACTCCCCCGGCCCTCACCATTGACACTCTTTCAGCATCCCTCGTAGACTCCCACGGTGGCGCTACCATCCATTCAACGAGCAGATTCATCTGCTAAACCGTCTCCGGCACGTACCGTGTCGCTCTTCGATCGGATATATCATGACAACGCGGATCGCATGTACCGATTTGCCCAACGCCTGTGTGGCGAGTCGGAGGATGCGCGCGATTTGGTGCAGGAGACGTTTCTCAATGCGTATCGAGGGCTGCCCAATTTTCGTGGCGATGCACAGTTTTCCACGTGGTTGTATCGCATTGCCTCGCGCGTCTGTCTGGCCATGCGGCGTCGGCGCAAAGGCGAACCCGAGCATGAGCTCTCCCTTGAGGAATTCATCCCGACTTCGGATGGGGAGTTACGGTTACAGATTCCGGCCGATGGGTTGACCCCTGAGGAAGCATTAGCCAATAAACAACTCCGCCGCGCGCTTCGTCAGGCGATTCAGGGATTGCCGGCAAAGTATCGAGTGGTGTTGGTGTTACGCGACATGGAAGGTCTCTCGGCCAAAGAAGTGGGCACCGTCATGGGACTGAACGAACGCGCGGTGAAGTCACGGCTGCATCGGGCTCGACTCTTTGTTCGCCGTGAGCTCACCGCGCGGGGGATGGGTTCGGCGTCGGATGATCCTGCACAGCGTGATGAGTTGCCGGGGTAACAGATAGGAATTCGCCATGAAGCAAGTGGAGCACAATACCTCTCAAGGCCACCGGCATACCAAAGCCGGCTGTGTGAAAATTCTTAAACGACTATCCGCCTATCTCGATGATGAGCTAACCGCAGACGTTTGCAAGGAAGTGCGCACTCATATGGGCATATGCCCGAAATGCGAGATCTTTCTGGACTCATTGCGCCAGACCATATCCCTGTGTCGCCACTTCGAGGCGAGTCCTCTTTCCCCCTCCAAAAAACTGCACCTTCGTCGCGAAATCCAGAAGGCCATCAGCCGCGCCTAGCCCGGCTGGTGAAGCTTCGTTCATTCGCAGTACAATCAAGCATGACGGCACTGCGACAATTCACGAATGCGTTAGGGTTGCTGGCCTGGCTCTTTGCCATTGGACCTCTCGTGTTTGAGCCTACGCTCGGCCTGGCTGAAGAGTCGCCGGAAGAACTTATTCTTGTCACCATGCATGCGAGACAGTTTGATCCCCCGGTCATCGTCCTCCACGCCGGCCGCAAGACGCATATGGTGCTGCGCAATGAAGATGCGGAGCTGCATGCCTTTGTCCCGAATGGGCTCTTTACCGGGGTGAGTTTGAATGTCGGTGGCAACGGTGCCCCTGAATTTGGCGAAGATGGATTCAAAAAGGTGATTATCCCTTCCGGCGGCCGTGCGGACATCCGCTTTACACCTGAGCGTCCAGGGGATTACCCATTTCTGTGCGACATGCCGGGACACGAGATGCGGGGAATAATTGTTGTGGAGTGAGGGGTGAGTGGACCTGAAGACACGGCCGGCTCACCAACTCGCCGGCGTGCGCAAACCTGACGCTCCTCATTCGTCGCGTCGCGCACCTCGCTAACCGTGCATACGAAGACGGTGCTCCTTCGGGAAGGGGTGCGTCTTGGCGCGCCTGGGGCGGGCGGGTGAAATAAAGCGCGCAGTGCCGGGCCGACCCGCTCACCCCTCTTTTTAGAGTTTAGGGGAAGAGGTTAGAGCGAACCCAATAGCGCGCTCGATCGGAATGTGCTCCTTCGGGAAGGGGCGCGTCCAGCGGGCAAAACGCCTGTCTTGGTAGGCGCCGGGTGGGCGGGTGAGATAACGCCGGGGTCGGGGGAGTGAAACACCGGCGCATTAAGGCCAACCGACCACCCTCCTCTTTTTAGAGTGGCTGGGGGGAAGGGGAGAAAACCATGGCGCAGATTCCACCGCTTCCTCTTCATGAGCGCGTGATTTGGGAAGGGCGGTCGGCTTGGGCGGACCAGGCAGTCTTATTTATTTTCATAGGAGCAGCCGGTGTGCGTCTGCTGATCGCGGTTCGGTATGGGGAATGGCTGACGGCCATACTCTATGTGATGGCGATCGCCTTCTTCTTCTCCATTGGAGCGATCTTTCGCTATGCGGTCTATTACCAAATCAGTGCGCAACGGATTCGGATCCTCTCCGGATTGTGGCGACTCCGCATCCAAGAGATACCCTTGAGCCGGATTCTCTCGGTGAACGTCAAACGGGAGCTCTTGAATAGATGGTTGAATGTGGGTGCGCTGGAGGTTGAACTCGGCGAACGCGAAGGCCGGTCAGTTCTCCTAAAGGGTGTGCCGGACCCGGACCGCATCCGGCGACAGATGACCCCGCTGCTATCTTCAGTCCCTTCTCAAGCATAAGATCTCTCTTGGTCAGGCCATCCTCTTTAAACCCGCTTCTGTCGCATGGTACAGTGCCTTTTCCTTTTCTAGAAGCATGGAGGAAAGAAGTATGCATCGCCGCGTCCGACGTCAAACATGTGGGCCTCTAGAAGTCATCATGAGCCTTGTCGTGCTTTGCATGAGCGCGGGGATGTGGACGGGCGGTGCCGCATGGGCTGCGCCCTCCGGTAGCCTATCCAAATCATCGAAGCCGGCAAAATCGCCGACTCTCAAATCGTCGCCGGCGACAGCGGCAGTCCGGCAATACATCGAAGCAGTGGCGTCTGGGAATCATGCGGCGGCTGGGCGTCTGGATTTTGCCTGTCAATATCGCATGGCCGCTGCGGCCCCATCGCGCTTGTCTACCTTTCCTCCCGAATCCGACCCCGTGTACACCGCGTGCTGGCAATCGCTTGAGCAAGCGCATCTCACGGTTGTCGAACGGCGCGAGCAGGGCATGGATACCATCTGGCCTGGGAAAGACGCCCTGGTGTTCTTTCCGGAAGATCTCACTCACTATGCCCCCTCATTTTTTGTCATGGATCGGGTCGGGACATCTCCACCCGGCAGTGGAGTGATGGTCGAGGTGGCCGGGACCAAGTCCATACCGGCCGTGTCGTTTCGTCTCAAAGAAAATGCGCCGGTCGTGGCGGCACCCGCGACGCTTGTCACCATGCGGGTGACCTATAAAGATGTGTTGACGTCGCCGGTGACCTACGCGTCGAACGCGTATCGATGGACCAATACCGTGAAACGTCCGAAATCGGCGCTCAAGAGCCTCAGCGTGAGTTGGGTGGCAGTGACCGGTTTGAAAAAACTTGGATTTCCCGGCGATGCGGCAGTCGTGAATCTGCCGGTGGCGCGAAGCACCGATCCGGGCGGAGCGATTCCCTTTGTCACGGAGCCCGGTGGATATGTGGCGAAATCAGCCGCCTGGTGGGGCGGCGATGATGTGTCGGGATTGTTGATCGCGTCCGTGGGCCGGGCCTCGCTCTTGCCCGATCTGCAGAACCGAGTCGCGTTGCTGAACCGCGTGCTCATTATCGATCCGGCTCAGCCGGATGCGCTCGCGCTCTTAACGCGCGATCTCTATGAGTCGTTGTTAGCGAGGTCGGAGACGCTGCATCAGACTCCGGTGACCGATCAGTCCTTGAGCATGAGATTCAATCAACTCTATTGGGACACGTACGCGCAAACGACCCGAACAGAACTGTCGTTGGGGATGGAGATGGGCGGCTTTGACAAGCCCACTCCGGCCGACTACCTCTACCGGTTGGTGCCGGCCATGGAGATGCTGGCCAAAGTCAGACCGGACGATCTCGAAAACCGGATTCGTCTCGGGATCGTCTACCGATGGAACAATGATCAATTAGCCGCGATCAACACGCATGAGGCGGTCGTCAAGGAACTGCCCGCGACGCGCACCAATCAACGGGCGCGCGCGCTGATCGAACTAGCCTGGTCGCGCATCGCCAAGGTCGCCTGGAATCGTATTTTCGACGATCCGAATATTGCAGAGGCGTATAAGGAAGCGGAGGAGGCGTACACGCTCACCGATCGTCCGATGGACAAGTTCACCGCGGCCTATACGATGGCCTACAGTTTACTGTTCACGCCGAACCGGGATAATCATGCGATGTTGGAACGCTTGACGGAGGCGCGAAGCTGGTATCTCAAGCTGCCGGGAGCGTCCCCGAGGTCGTGGGTGTATCTCTTGTCGAACGATAATATGAAGGGCGTAGTCGAGGCCGATCCGGCGTTTCAACCGTTGATGGCGGGAGGCGATCACAGCGCGGCTCAGATTGAGCCGACACCCGCGACGTCGACTCAGTGACGACGGGCTAGGTTGCTCATTTCATCTTCGCCAATTCCTCGAAATAGGCCTCGAACATTCGCATCCCGCCTGAAGCCTGGCCCCAATCGAAATACTCATTCGGGGCATGATAGCCATGCTCGGGCAGGCTCAATCCCATGAAGAGGATCGGCACCTTCCAAGCGCGCTGTAGGATCGACACCGCGCCGATCGATCCGCCTTCCCGAATAAAGGCCGGCTCTTTTCCGAATCCCGCTCTGACCGCCCGCTTCGCCGCGTTGGCGTATGGGCCATCAAACACCCCGCGAAACGGCTGCAGCATGCCTTCGGGTTCCACCGTGATGCGGGGATTCTGCTTCGCCACAAATCGTTTGAACAATCGAAAGATCTGCTCGGGCCGTTGATTCGGGACGAGCCGCATGCTGATTTTCAATTCGCCGCAGCCGGGTACCACGGTTTTCACGCCAGGGCCCGTATAGCCTCCGACCAGGCCATGCACCTCGAAGGTCGGGGCCGCCCAGATGCGCCGCAATACGTCTTCGGCTTGCGTCGTTCTCAAGGTTTGGAATCGATACGCCTCCATGAAGCGTTTCACCTGGAAGCCGGAAGCGAGAAAACTCTTGACCTCGGCTTTCGTCGGCGGGATCACCTCATCGTAGAAGCCCGGGATCTTGACGCGGCCCGTCTTCGCATCGACACACGCATGCACGAGCGCACAGAGTTCAGTCAGTGGGTTGCGCGCCGCTCCGCCGGTCACGCCGGAATGGGCATCGACCTCTCCAGTTCGCAACGAGAGTCGCGCACCGAGGAGCCCTCGCAATCCATACGGCATGGCCGGCCGGCCTTTGGCAATCCAGATCGTATCCGACACCACGACTGAGTCGGGAATTGGAATGCCGTGCTCAGCCGCAAGCGCCATCGCGAAATTGGGGCTGCCGATTTCCTCCTCCAGTTCCCACAGGAATTGGATGTTGATCGGCAGACCCTGGTCCATCGCGTAGCGAGCCGCCAGCATGGCCGTGAGCGCCGGGCCTTTATCATCCGTGGCACCGCGCCCTCGATACACGCCGTCTTCATTCCGAAAGGAAAAAGGCGCCTGCAGCCATTCGGGTTCTTGCGCCGGTTGTACATCCAGATGGTTGTAGATGGTCACGGTGGGATGGTTCCGGCCGGTCGACCAGCCACCCACGACGACGGGATTACCCTTGGTTTCAACAATGCGAGCCTGCGCTCCTTGACTCTTGAGGAGCTGAACGGCCATGGCAGCCATACGGCGCATGTCAGCCGCATGATCCGGATCCATGCTGATCGATGGCACTTCAACCATCTCGGCGAGCATCTGTTCAAAACGAGGGCGCGTCGCGGTGATATAGGATTCCAGTGGTCCATCAGATCGTGCCATCGAGTGTCCTTTCAGTGGCCCCTTGCGTGACTTACTTTTACCGAACGTGTTTCGGGGCGGCAGTCTAACTTGATCTCATCTCGGTTTCAATCCATGTAGCCTGCCACGGCGTGATGATTTCCCAAGTGGAAAAAGGGTACCGGGTAGCCGGCTATTTTGAAAAGGAGTCTACACAAAATGAATATCAGGGTAAGGAGTCAATTGACTATCCGGGCGATTGGATTGCCGGGGTTATTGCTGATTCACCAGAAGGCGATGGTCCTATTTATTTGGCCATTTCTCTGGTCCATTCGCTAAAGAGTGTGCCCAGTAATATGCGGATTGGAACAACACATCAATAGGAGACTTGCAAGGTCACAGTATCAATGCATTGCTGTGAGCGTGAGAGCCGGTGCGACGCATCAGTATGCCATTGGCCATCGCGTAAGAAGAGGCTTGACAGTTTTGAGACAAGAAAGCATTTCCATTCGCCTCGGACCGGAGCGGTGCTTGATGTTCCGCTAAATTGGTAGACCAAAACCCGTAACTCTCCATCCTTATAACCAAGGACATGGGGACAAAATTGGCGGCTGTGGCCGTCATAAGTTCCGACGACTTGTTTTTTTTCCATGATTGCGTGATGCAATAGTGCAGATGACATAGAGCATCTCCTTTAAAGGGAGCACTATTGTGTAGTTTAGCGACCAGCTCTTTCAACTCCCAAATTCTGTCGGCATGCCAGCCGTCTGCAGAGGACATTTCTATTTTGGTAGAAGGCGACCATATAATTGTGCGATTGAATGTGGGCGATTCGTGCCAACATTCCACGGCGTGATGATTT
>JBDUAJ010000100.1:0-10063 GCA_040004695.1 Nitrospirales bacterium
CCACCGGCAACCGACTACGCCAACGGATCAACGCTTTCGCCGCCACAGCCACCGGTTGTCGCTGTACAAGCGATTATCCTCCAGTCAGCAAATCGGCGACCTGGCTCTTCTGAATGGAGAAATTCAAGATCGGTACGGCCCTCTCCCGGAGCCGGTCGAGCGTCTGTTTGAAGTCATGCAGATACGTATTCTGGCCAAATCCCTGCGGCTCACGTCCCTTGAAATTAAGGAGGGCAACGTTGTGGTATCCTTTGATCCGAAGACTTCGATCCCGGAAACCGGCATACGGACACTCATGGATCGCTATAAGAGCCGATTTCGGCTTCTATCCCCTCTGTCCTTTGAGCTGCATTTGACCCATACAGACTGGTCCGGTCAGGCGCCTGAACTCACCGCTGCCTTGCAAATACTGGGAGTCTGTGGTACCAAATCCGGTGCGGCTGAGACAGCCGTCTAACTGAACTACTCATGAGCAGAGGCTAAATCCAGTCTATGTATGTGCTCTCACGCGACGAAACGGTTCTCCATCCTGTGTGGCGTGGAGGCATACTGCTGACGTGTGGTCTCCTTATCCTCTTTCTCGCCACGATAAGCGGGTGTTCCGAACCGTCCGAGGAATCCCGGATTGTCGCGACTGTGAATGGAAAGCCCATCAGCCAAAGCGAATTCGATTATCGCTGGTCTGAATTATCCGACGCTGCGCGCGCCCGCTATGACCGCCAAGGTGGCAAGAAGAAATTTCTCGACGATCTCATCTCCCGCGAAGTGCTGCTGCAGGAAGCCAGGCGGCAGGGATTGGACCAGAGCCTGGCTTTGCGAGAGCGCATGGAGCGGGTTAAAGAACAACTCATCCTGGATGAGCTCATGAAAGACGCTGCTTCTCAGCCGGTGCACATTTCGGACGCCGAGTTGGAGGCCTATTATCAATCTCATGACGATATGTTGCTGACGGCACGCCAGATCCGTGGGGCCCAAATCGTCATGGCTAATATCTTTCAAGCCAAAGACCTGAAGCATCAGATCGGCCAGGGATGGAACTTTTCAAAACTGGCACAACGTTATTCACTGGATGAAAAGACGAAAGCGGACGGCGGCGAATTTAATTTTACCCGGAAAGGCGTCCTCGATCCGGCGATCGAACAATTCTTGTTGACACAAAAACCGGGAGCCGTGAGCGACCCTGTGGAAACGACCGCCGGATTCCATTTGATCAAAGTGATCAGCCGCGACCCGGATGAAGCCAAACACATCGAGGCCGTTCGCCAACAACTCAAGCGCGAGTTGTACGCGGAAAAGCGTCGAAAACAAGTGGAAGAGGTGCTGGCCAAGTTACGATCGTCGGCGACGATTCGCATGGCGGCCGGCTCCGAACTGCTGACGCAGGATGTCGGATCTCTGGCCGGCCGCACTCCGTAGTGTTTGGCCGGTCCCCCGCTCATCTGTTATACGACTCACCGCCGTTTCGCTATCTGCATCAATGAACTTGTTACCTTTACATGGCATGCAGCCTAGCCTGTCACCACCACTGTCCGATCACCGCCGAGTGCTCTGCGGTCTGGTCATGTCTGCAGTTCTGCTGTTCGCTGAGCTCTCCAACGCCTCAGTGACTGATCGCATCATCGCCGTGGTCAACACCGAGTTGATTATGTTATCCGAGCTCAAGGCGGAGGTAGCGACCGAGGAACGTCGCCTGCAGGAAACCTACCGCGGGGCAGAATTGCAACGGCGGGTTCGGCAAGTGGAATACATGGGGTTGACGCGAATGATCGAACGGAAACTCCAATTGCAAACCGCCAAGACCAAAGGCGTGGAGGTTGCGGATGATGAAGTGCAGCGGGCAGCCCTGGAACTGAAACGCCAGGGTGAGAAGGTGGATGAGAGCAATCCCGACGATAAGAAGAATATCAAGGAACAATTGCTGTTGATGCGGGTGGTGGACCGAGAAGTCCGGAGCGGCGTCATGGTGACCGAGTCTGAAATTCAACGCTATTATGAGAGCCACCAAACCCGGTTTCTCATACCCGACGAATATCGCATTAGTCAGATTCTTATTCTGCGCAAGCCCCGCGAGACCACCGAGGACGCCCGTGAACGGGCAGCGTCCGTATACTCAAACTTGAAACAAGGTGCCGATTTCGCGGAACTGGCACTGAAACATTCCGATGGTCCTGAGGCCACGAAAGGCGGCAATATCGGCTTTGTTCGACAAGGTGAGCTCTTGCCTCAGATCGAGCGGGCATTGTCCACCTTAGACCTGGGGCAGGTGACAGAACCCATCGAGACCAGTGACGGATGGCACTTTATAAAACTGGATGAAAAGCGCCTGCCACAGTTTCGACCGTTAGCGGAGGTCAAGACCGAGATTCAAACGCTGGTGTTTCAGCAGAAGACCGAAGACGTCTACCAGACATGGCTCGGAGACCTGAAGAATAAAGCCTTTATCGAAGTGAAATTCTGATCCGAAAGCTCTCAGCTTCAGAAAGAAACTGCGAGCTTGGGAGCTGACTGCTGAACGCTGATGGCTGACAGCTATTTTCTCGCCAGCGCACTTCTGATCGCGCCCCACAACGCATCAGTCCCCTCGCGCGTGAGGGACGAATGGGCAATCACGGGATCGTCATCCAACAGTTGGAATCTTTCCTGTAGCACCGCCAGACAATTTCGGCGCTCGTTTCCTTTCAGTTTATCCATCTTCGTCAACACGATGATCGGGCGATGCCCTAACCCTTTCAACCATCGATAGGCCGTCTCGTCCTGAGGTTGCGCCACACGGGCATCCACCAACATCAGCACCCCTCGAAGGTTGGTCTGGCTCGCTAGATACTGGTTAATCAACGAACCCCACTCCTCTCGCATCGTTTTGGCCACTTTGGCATAGCCGTAACCCGGCAGGTCGACGAGGTAGAAGTGGCGCAGCATGGGATCGGAAGTGGAGATCCTGAAATAATTCAGCAGACGTGTCTTCCCCGGCGTGCGGCTCACCTTGGCCAGCGTCTTACGATTCAGCAGTGTATTGATGAGCGACGACTTGCCGACATTGGACCGGCCGACGCAGGCCAATTCGACCAGTCCCTCCTGCGGACACTGATCAAGACCGGCACAACTTTTTACAAACTCTGCGGCGGTGATTTTCATGGCGCTCCGCGCGGGCTAGCGGCAAGAGGTCAGGGGCAAGAGGTGGATTCTCAGATAGAGAAACCTATCGCCTATCGCCTCTCGCCCCTTGCCACTCGCCTATTTTGCTGTATCATCGCGCTCATGCCCAAGTCAAATACGCAACGTCGGTTTGCCCGCGTGATCTTGGCGCTCATTGTCGTGATCGGGATTCCGTCGGCCGGTGTAGCCATGTATTGGATGGTGACCATTCCTGACGTGGCCTCCTTGGCGCGCACGAATCCTACAACGACCGCACTCATACAAACCTGGAAGCATGAACACGCCCGCCGGATGAATCCCGAATGGATCTGGATGCCGCTTTCGAAGATTTCTCCCCATCTGCAGCGCGCCGTGATTGTGGCCGAGGATGCCTCGTTCTTTCAGCATGAGGGCTTCGACTGGGAAGGCATCAAGCATGCCGCGGTCAAGGATCTCGAAGCCGGCACGTTTAAAAAAGGAGGCAGTACGATCACGCAACAACTCGCTAAAAACCTGTATCTATCCACCGATAAGACGGTACTACGAAAAGCCAAAGAGGCACTGATCACTCGGGAGTTGGAACATCAGCTCACGAAGAAACGGATCCTCGAACTGTATTTAAACGTGGCCGAATGGGGCCGGGGGGTCTACGGCGCGGAGGCAGCAGCCCGCCACCACTTTGGCAAATCCGCACTCGATGTGACTCCGGAAGAAGCCGCGCTTCTTGCCGCGATTCTCCCTGCCCCAACACACTACGACCCCTTGCGCGTGACCCGCTATCTGTCCGTTCGTCGACAACAGATTCTGCGATGGATGGACAAACGGTTTCCTCGATCTCGTTCCGCTAGTTCGCACTGAGTCCACCCTACATAAGGCGTCTACTTCATATGGTGCGGTAAAGAACCTTGCGATCATCGGAGGTACGGGGTTTTAAAGGTCGAGCCGGTAAGCCAGACGAAAAGGAGAACAAGAATGGATTGGTTGCTGTTGATGACCGCCGGCGTGTTCGAAATTATCTGGGCCACCGGATTGAAATATACGGAAGGCTTCACGCGACTATGGCCGAGCGCGGGAACGCTCGCCGCCATGGCGGTCAGCATGGTCTTGCTGGCTCAAGCCCTCAGGACGATTCCGGTGGGAACGGGCTACGCCGTTTGGACCGGGATCGGCGCAGCCGGAACGGCGATCATGGGCATCGTGCTGTTCGGCGAATCGCGCCATGCACTGCGTCTGTTGTGCATCGGGCTCATCGTGGCCGGAATCGTTGGGCTAAAATTCAGCTCCGAGCCATAAACAGACCGCTCAAAACGATCATTTATCACACCCGCCCAACCCAGGCGCGCCAAGACGCGCCCCTTCCCCAGGCTAGGCCGCAAGGAGTGAGGAACCCCGAGGCGTACTGTTTCGGTACGTTGAGGGGATCGAACGACTGAGAACAACGCTGGAGAGATTTTTTCAGCGGCCTGCCTAGCGTGGTTCGTCCGTGTCGCCGACCTCTGTATACTCATGTTCGCCAAAAATGGCCGACTCGTGGGTATAGTGCTTAAACTCAAGCAGATTGTGCGAGGGGTCTTCGAGGAAAAATGTCCGGTGCTCGATGCGCGTCCCGGCATAGCGGAGGCGAGGCTGCTGATAAAAAGTGAGTCCCTTTGCCTTGGCGCGGTCGGCTACTGATTGCCAGTCTTGCTCAGATGTAAAGATCAGTCCAAAGTGACGCGGATAAATCCCCTTCTGTCGCTCCAGTGGTTGGCTGGACAACTGTGCGACAATCTGATGCCCGCCTAATTGCAACGTCATGGCCGAGTCCGACGCTCGCCCGACGGAGCAGCCCAAGCCGTCCACGTAAAACCGCTTCGCGGCCATCAGATCGTGAACTGGAAATGCCAGGTGAAAGAATACAGACGCCATTATTGTTGCACTCTAACCCGAGAAGTCTGTGCAATCAACCTAGCGGCTGCAACTGGTAGGCCGCTGTATTTCGTGAAAGATGCGATAACCCGACCTGAGTTCTAAAGGAATCGATCGCTCACCCAAGGATGGCTCCGTCCGTTCCAATGTCCGGCCGCCATGCGTGGCGTAATATGTTGAATGGCAAGGCGACCGTCTCGTGAAACGACGAGCGCGCCGGCCGACCCGCGGACGCGTCTCACTAACCTTTCCAGAACCACCTTGGTCGCCTTCGCTGGACTCGTTTCATGTGCAAGCCGGTCGATAATCTCCTTAGCCACTGCCAGTCTCATGATGGTCTCCCCAATACCGGTCATGGATACGGCCCCTGCCTCGTCATCGGCATAGACACCACATCCAATCAGCGGCGTGTCTCCGACGCGCCCAGGCAGCATGAAGGCAATGCCTCCCGTCGACGCGCCTGCGGCGACAGTGCCTTGCTGATCCATTGCCACGGCTCCCACTGTCTCGAGTCCCGTGCTTTGGAAACGATACAGACGTTTAAAGAGCGCCAGTGTCTTCTTCGCGCCAGGTTCTCCCCGATCGCTTTTACGCACGGCGGGGCGCTTCGTCGAGCATGGCTGGCGTTCTAACTGAAAATCACGTGCAAAGCGTGAGGCGGGTTGGCCGACTAACAGAACATGATTGGTTTCCTGCAGGACTAGCCGTGCGGCGGTGATGGGATGGCGAATCCCTTCGATGGCGGCGACCGCGCCGGCTTTCAATTCGCGTCCCTCCATGATGGCGGCATCCATTCGCCGACCACCGTCTAATTGAAGCCGCGATCCGACGCCGGCATTAAATAGACCGGAAGCTTCAAGCAGCCGGATCGCTGATTCCACCGCTGCGATTGCCGGACCGCTCGATCTCAGGACCTCAAATCCGGTCTGCAGCGCATCGATCAGGCAACCCCGCTGCGACGAACTCATCGCTCGAGCCCCAGCGCCACCATGCACTGCGATAATGGGACGTGGTCGTTTCAAGATAGATATGGCCGGTTTGGAACACCATTGATGGCCATGGGACCTTTCGCGTTCATCTTATTTTCAACCCTGCAGGATGTTCAAAAAGTCGACCATTACACCCGCCCCCCCAGGCGCGTCAAGACGCGCCCCTTCCCGGTGGGCTACGTTGAGGATTTTCCGGAGGGGAGAACGAAGCCCGGGCAGGGGCGCGATCTAGGCCGCGGCGGGGCAGGGCGGGTGCTACAGGGGCTTTTTCAACATCCTGTGCCTAATTCAGCAGAAGGTCTTTGGCTTTGCGATACGCTGGATCTTGCATTCGGTCGAGATCGGTCCGCACAAAGCCAAGGCCGGTCACGCACAGTTCAAAATTGTCGGACAGCTTGCGGAACAAAGGGGACCGTTCGTCCGCCTCGCTCTCATGGAATTGAGCAACCATGCTATACGACCGCTTGCCGGTCTTCATATAATCGATCAGAAAATCTTTGTGGTAGATCAGCCCGGCCGTCTTGAGTCGCTTCAAGTATTCAGGAAAGAGACCGGCCATAAACAACGTAAAGTCCCCAATGTGCCGATGCACTTCACGCTCGCGATCCAGTGACTGGGCTTGCAGCAACACTTCGGATTCATACAGCAAGTCGACGACCGTGTCGACCTGTTGTCCCTCTTGATTGCGAACTTTATAGAGTTGGTCGGTATGGGTGAACTCGACAAGGAGGTTGGACACGTACTCGGTAATATTGAGGTCGGGCCAGCCCAGTTTCTCAGCGAAGCTGCGTTCAGTGAGAGCGCTAAACAAACGGCGCAATGGATGATGGTCAGGGACTTCAGACTCCATGGTCTCCTCCCTTTGCATTCAGTATGCCATCCACGTTTGGGGCTGGCAAGTTATGCTTTATCCGTATCTATCCTATGTACCTCTTCGGATTCACCAGGTGGAACTTGACCCTTTCTTGTGATTTCAGCACGGCTGTCCAAGAGAAAAGTGACGGGGCCGTCATTCTCCAGCAACACATGCATGTGCGCGCCAAATCGGCCGGTTTCTACGCGTATCCCGCGATCCCGCACCATGCTCACGAATGCTCATACAGCGTGAGCGCATGTCCAGGCGTGGCGGCACGATCGAAACCAGGTCGGCGTCCTTTGGTCGTATCCCCCAATAACGTGAACTGCGACACGATCAGCAGCTGACCGCCAATGTCGACAATTGACCGGTTCATCTTGCCGTCCGTGTCACTAAACATCCGCAGCCCGATCAATTTGTCCGCCATAAATTCCGCATCGGCCTCACTGTCTTCCTTCGCCACACCCGATAGGACGAGCAAGCCGGCATCGATTCGTCCAACTATGTCGCCGTCTACTTCGACGGACACGCGAGTGACTCGTTGGATGACGGCTTTCATAAATCGGGCAAGGGCCAGAGGCACGAGGCGAGAGGCCCGAAGTATTCCTTTTGCTTCTTTTTCCCAGCCCCTCGCCTCTAGCCCCGTGCCTCGCGCCTTATTCGCAATTGCGCCAAGGTGCCTTCTAATTCCAAAAGTTTTCGCTTGACCGGCAACCCGCCCGTGAATCCTCCGAGAGAACCCTCACTCGTCACGATGCGGTGACACGGGACGATGATCGGAACAGGATTCGCGCCTAATGCATTACCAACGGCTCGGGCATACCGTGATCCTCCGACGCGATCAGCCACCCAACGATAGGATCGGACGCGCCCATAGGGGATACGGAGGATTGCGCGCCACACCTGTCGTTGAAATGGCGTGCCGCGAGAAAGATCGAGAGGGAAGTCCAGCTCGCGCCGTTGATTCGCCAGGAACGCCATCAATTGGGTTTGAGCCTCACGCACAAGCTTCGCCTCGGCTCTATCATGAGATGCCTGCACCGCGCGTTCATGATGAGGCCAAAGCAATTCATCGTGCACAGCTTGCCGCGATAGCTTGGGTAGCACAATGCTGTGGATACCCTGCTCGGAGGCCCCGAGGCCCATCCAACCCCAGGTGGTCTGAAAAATGCTCGTCGTGGACATCTGTGTCGGCTCCTATCCCTTTGTCTTAGTCATGCGCCGAAACTTCCCCTTCACAATGTTCGAAAGCACATCGAGTTCTTCCGACCGCAGTAATGCATGCACGGCGACATATCCCGTGATGCTCAATCCTATTCCGACAAACAGCATGACGCCCTTCGCTGTCCATTCGCCTTGGCGTGCCCACACGTCCAATCCAGCTATCCAGAAGCATGCGATAACCACTGGAATCGAAGCGATGACGACGCGAGACGCCGATCGTCCAACCGACGGCCAATCGATACCGCCCAATCGTCGATTGAGCACCATCACCAATATGGTGACGTTCAGCATACCGGCCAACGCCGTGGCAAGCGCCAATCCGGCATGGCGGAGCGCGTCCATCAAGACCAGCGAGAAAACAAGATTGGCCAGGACAGCCCCAATCGCCGTATAAGCCGGTGTGCGCGTGTCCTGCATAGAGTAAAACGCGGCGACAATAATCCGCACCCCGGCAAAAGCCCACAGGCCGACGGCATAGCACAACACCGCAAGCGCCGTCCCTTGGGTATCGGCCGCCGTAAATGTCCCGTGCTCGAAAAAGAGATGTACGATCGGCGTGCGAAGCAAAATTAATCCCAGCATGGCGGGAAGCATGATGAAGAGAATCATCCGTAGACCGAACCCCAGCGTGCCTCGCAGCTCATCCCAGGCGCCTCTCGACGCTTGCGCAGAGAGCGTCGGCAAAATCGCCGTCGCGAGCGCCACCCCGAAAATGCCAAGAGGAAACTGGATGAGGCGCATCCCATAAAAGAGATAGGTCGGCCCGCCGGCAAAAAAGGACGCCAGGATCGTGCTGATCGTGATGTTGACCTGCGTGACCGAGAGGCCGAGCAAGGACGGCAAAATCAGTTGCCCCACCCGCCTCACGCCGGGGTGTCCCGGCTCAAAGCGGAAGCCCATCAACATGCCACGCGTCCGCAGTCCCGGTAACTGCATGGCAAACTGCGCGGCGCCACCGGCCACCACGCCGATCGCGACGCCATAGATCGGCTCCGCTAAGAGAGGCGACACGAAGACTGCACAGCCGATAATGCAAATATTGAAGAAGACCGGGGACAAGGCCGGAGCGGCAAATGCGCGGAGGGAATTGAGGATGCCCATCGCCAGCGCGGCCAAGCTGATAAAGACTAAATAGGGAAACATCATTTGGGTCAGCAGCGTGGTGAGGGCTAATTTGGAGGGATCATCATGAAACCCCGGCGCCAGCAACCAGACGATGCCGGGCGCAGCCATCATGCCCAGCAACATAATGAGAGTGACGATGGTCAGCAATGTGGTGAACATGGCGCTGGCAAGCTCCCATGCTTCACGCTTCGTGCGGCGGGTGTGGTATTCGGTGAAGACCGGAATGAAGGCCGCCGACATCGAACCTTCGGCAAACAGCTCGCGAAGCAGATTGGGAACCCGATAGGCGACAAAGAAGGCGTCGGCAGCGGCCGTCGCACCGAAGAGCCTGGCGAGTACCATGTCCCGGATAAAACCGAGAATGCGACTGGAGAACGTTGCCGCGCCGATCAAGCCCGCGGCTTTGGCAACAGAATGATTGTCGTCTTTCGCCGTAACGGAAGTTTGTGTGGGGCTGGCGGAATCGGCCATTGGGGCGCGATTCTAGCCGGAACGGTATCGAATATCCACTCTTCCACTACGCATCATGGTCTCATATGAATCAAGACCCGGCTGAGTTGAGTGTGGTAGCATGAATCTTCGCCCGTTTCATGGAGGACTGAATGAGTGATCATCGCGACGCAGACCAGCGCAGGTCGGGATCAGACTCCAAGCCAGAGGCGCAACAGTCACGGGCGGCCTCGGATGCCAAGGATCCGCTGGTGCTGATTGACGATTGCCTGGCGCAGATGCCGGACGACGATCCTCGGCAAAAGATTCTGTACAAGCTCCGTCATCTCCTGCTGCAGCAAGGAGCCGGCGCTCAGCAGCGCGAAGCCGAGTTTAA
>JBDUAJ010000221.1:0-2995 GCA_040004695.1 Nitrospirales bacterium
CATAGTCCGTCTGGCCGATGCGCTCCAACGCTGCCGCCCCGGACTCGCACGTATCGATGACGACGTGCTGGAGTCGCAGTTCCACCATGGCGGAGAGCGCCTGCAGCATGGCGGGATCGTCATCGACAATTAAGATTTGTGAAGGCATCGGGAGGCGCACCTTCATGGTGACCGGAGTGTACATTCGTAGATAACAACCGGTCTGCCATCGACATGGCAAACTTTTTTGGTAAGCGGGCAGTAGTATACGAACTTTAGGTGAGTGTGACTGCAGGCTTATACCCTACGTAGAGGCGAATCGAAAAGCGGGATGAGCGGTGATTTACTTACCATTACATCGGGGCGAGTGGTCCCTCCAACGTGTCCGTGCTCATCTCCCTAAAATCGCACGACGATCGGCGCATTGTCCTGCAAAACGGTGGCCGACCCATCGTGGGTCGTCTCATGCGAGGCATGCCGTACCAGAAAGTGAATGACGTGGTTTCTGATTTTGTAATAGTGCGGGTGGTCGATGATCGTCACTCGAGCGCGCGGCCTCGGGATCGTCACTTCCACGATTTCCGCGATGCGCGCGGACGGTCCATTCGTCATGAGTAGGATCCGATCGGAGAGCAAGATGGCTTCATCCACATCGTGAGTCACCATGAAGACGGTATTGCGTGTCGCATTCCACATTTGGATCAACTCTTCCTGTATCACGCCGCGGGTCAACGCGTCGATCTGCGCGAACGGCTCGTCCAGCAGCAAGACCTTGGGCTCGATCGAAAAGGCCCTGGCAAGGCCTACGCGCTGCTTCATCCCGCCGGACAGCGCGGTCGGACGCTTCTCTTCCGCCCCCTTTAGCCCGACAAGATCGATATATTTGTGCACATGCTCCACCACCTTTTCTTTCTCCCATTGGGGGTAGGCCGCGCGCACGGCCAGCAGGATGTTCTCGAACACTGTCATCCATGGCATCAATGAGAAGTTCTGAAAGACGACCATGCGGTCGAGTCCAGGACCGGAGACTTCCCGTCCGCCTAGAATAATGCCGCCTTCTGAGACCGTCTCCAATCCCGCGATGATGTTCAACAACGTACTTTTTCCACAGCCCGAATGCCCGATCGTGGTGACGAATTCCCCTTTCTCGATCCTGATCGTCACATCGTGGAATACGCACACCTGCCCCGCTCCCGACGAGTTGGGAAAATATTTCGTGACATGATCGATGTCCAGAAAAGCCATGGCTTCCCCTCAATAAAAAGCCCTCAGCGGCAGCCGTCAAGCTTCGCAATGCAATACAAACTGAAGGCTGACCTCTGATAGCTGAGCACTGCTTCGACTACTCCTGATAGGTCACGAGCCCCGCCAATTTGTTGAATCCAGCATCCAGAATGACACCCACCACTCCGACGACGAGGATCGCAAAGATGACGCCTGAAATATCTAGATTGTTCCACTCGGTCCAGCTGAGATAACCGACCCCGAGCTCGCCGAGCAGCATCTCCGCTGGAACGACGGCGACCAGGGCGCTGCCGAATGAGATGCGAAGCCCGTTCACAATGGTCGGTGCGGCGCCGGGCAGAATCACTGAGAACAGCCGCTTGAACCACGATAACTGCAAGATGGACGCGACGTGCAAGTAGTCCTTTCGCAGCGAGGCGACCCCGAAGGCGGTCGTCGCGAGCGTCGGCCAGACCGCCGCCATAAATACCACCAGCACCGCCGTCCATTTCGGGTCTTTGACCGTATAGAGCAAGAGCGGCATCCACGCCAGCGGGGAGATCGGCTTGAGAATCTGGATGAAGGGATTCACCGCGCGGAACAGGACTTTGTTCAGGCCGAGCAGCACGCCGACGACGACGGCCACAACCGAGGCCGCCAGGAATCCGGCGCCAAATCGCGACACCGTATAGAGCACCAGAAACCCGATGCCATGATCGTTGGTGCCTTTCTTGATGAACGCTTCTCCGAGCTCCACTCTGGCCTTCTCAAACACCGCTAACGGTCCCGGCACACCTTTGACCTTTTCCTTCTCCGGATTCCAGGTATAGCGGCCATTGGACATCCGCACGATGTCGCCGTTGAACTCCATCATCTGCAATTGTTCCTCCGACAACCCTTTGGGATCGAACGCGCTCCGTAACGTGGACAAGTGCCACGCCAGCAAAAAGACCACGAGCAGAAAAATTGAAATCAGGATCGGACTCCCTTTCGCCTGCTCCGCCATAGTTGTTCCCCGTTCTCTTCTCTGGTTTCTTAACTTCCATCGACGCGAAGACCCGGCTGGGATGTCCTCACTGCGCGCGTCTTTTCACCGACCCACCCCAGACGCGCCCCTGCCTCAGCGAGCACCCTTTTTATCGTACGCGGTGGGCGAGCACGCCGGATCCCACCTTTCTTCAATACCTTTACCCCATGCTGTGAATCGGAAAGCTCTTCACGTAGGCGTCCGCATGGTCTGGGTCGAACACTTTCCCCATAATCGTGTGCTTCATGGAGGTGGCGCTGTGCGTCTCATACCCCAGTTCTTTGGCAATGCGATCGCAGCCGGCGGCCAGGTAGACCTGCTCGGCTACGGCCTTGTAATTGACGTTGCCCTTGAGATGTCCCCACCGCTTCATCTGCGTCAGGATCCAGATCGCCATCGAGTGCCACGGATACGGATCGAAGTCGATCCGGTCCGGCGCTTTCTGAATACTCCCCAGCCCGTCGGCATAGGTGCCCGTCAACACCTGCTCCAGCACGGTCACCGGCTGATTGAGATAGTTGGCCGGCGCGATGGCGGCAGCGATCTCCTTCCGATGGGACGGATCGGACGCGTAATGAGTCGCCTCTATGATCGCTCGCCACATCGCCCCGAACGTATTGGGATAATGATCGGCGAACTCCTTCGTGACGGTGAAAGCGCAACACGGGTGATGATCCCAGATGCCCTTCGACAGCTTGAAGATAAAGCCGACGTTCTCGTACACGGCGCGCTGGTTGAACGGATCGGGCCCCAGATATCCATCCA
>JBDUAJ010000222.1:0-2995 GCA_040004695.1 Nitrospirales bacterium
CATTCTGGTCCCCGTAATTCCCATAGACAAAGGGAATCGCCGCTTGCGAAATGGCGAGCCGGCCGCAGCCGGCCGTCCCGACGGTAATGGTATCTTCCGGATTGGGGAAGGCAATGATCGCCAGCCGAATAAACAAGGTCATGGCACAGCCGGCGCACATGGGATGCTCCTCGAGAATTTCCTTGAAGGTCCCCATCTGCGACACCGTCGTCTTTTTCCCGAAGGGGCCATGCTCCACCATGTCCCGATATTCCTTCGGCATAAACTGTTCGAACCCGGGTGTAAATTTCACATAATCGAGACTCATGTGGTCATCTCCCTATCTGTTGGCAACCATTCGTTAAAAAACATTGTGAATCTGAAGCGAACCCGGTATTCCGGCCTGGCTCCCTTAGGGTCAGGACATTACGCGCTGAACGAACTGCCGCAGCCGCATGTGGTTTTTGCCTGTGGATTTTTAATCGCAAAGCCTGAGCCCTGTAGACTCTCCACGTAATCGATTTCGGTGCCGGTCAACAGTGGCGCACTTTGCGAGTCCATGATGACCTTCACGTCACCTTTTTCGATGAGGGTATCGTCCTCGCTCATCTTGGATTCAAAGGACATCCCATACTGATACCCATGACAACCCCCGCCCTTGACGAACACTCGCAGGCCAATCGTGTCCGGTTCCTCCTGCATAAGCTGTCGTATCTTCCCTTCAGCCGTCGATGTTATTGTCAGCATCACATTCCCTTCTTGAGCGACTTAAGCGCCAGCCCCACTGATGCGCTTTCCCACTTCGTCCTGAGCGTCCTAGCTCACCAACTGCTTGGCGGCGGCTTTCTTTTCTTTATCCTTGGCGGCAAGCTCGGCTAAGAGCTGCTTGGCAGGCTCGCTCACGTACTCTTTAAACGCGAATCGCGCGGTCGGCTTTTCTGAATCACGCATTTCTTGTAGACCCTCCATGCTGTCCTTTCCGATCTCCAGAATGCACGGGGTGTACAGTTGCAGATACGTCGGGCCAATCTCTCGCGCGATCAGGACGGCATTTCTAATCACTTTCTCCACCAGCGAAGGCTTGCTCACCGTGCAATTCACCACGTAGTGACAGCCGGATTCGCGGGCGATTTCAGGAAGGCGGACCTTTTCGAAACTCTTCCCCATCGGGGCCATTTTAGCCACGAAGCCCTTTTGCATCAGACCGCTCTCCTGGCCCCCGGTATTGGCATACAGCTCATTGTCAAAGCAGATGGTCGTGAATTTCTCCTGGCGGAACCAGGCTTGCAACGTCATGTCGAGTCCGATGTCCACCGTCGCGCCGTCGCCAGCCAGCACCACCACATCTTTGATTCGACCGGGGAAGCGAACCGACAACGCCCGCTTCAAGCCCGACGCCACCGCGTTCTGGTTGCCGAACAGCGAATGAATATTGTGAAGGGCGACATGCGGGAAGACGAGGCTGGTGCAGCCGGTGGATCCCACCATCACCGTGTCCTCAGGATTGGGCAGTGAGGCCAGGATGTATCGAAACGCCATGGACTCCGGGCATCCGGCGCACAGCGAATGCTCTTCGATCAACTCCTTACTGGTTCCAATGTCCTTCCAACCCCGGTTCTCTTGACCGTAGGTGGCCTTGCTGACCAAGTCTTGATATTCAACGGGCATGATGTCGAAAAACTCCGGCGCAATCTGAATGCGTTCCTTACTCATCAAATCCCCCTTACAGCCTATGCTGACCGTCATTAGTGTTCGTGTATAGGTTTACGTCGTCTACTGACTTGCCACCTTCAACTATCCGCGTCCAGTGAATGACTTGGCTCGCATGCCGAGCACTTTCTTAATTTCCTCCACGATGACTTCAGGCGGCATGGTCATCCCACCGCACACGCGCGGCCCTCCGATGACCCGCTCACTATCATGAATCGTCGCTCTGATCTCTCGCGCCATCCATCCGATGACATTAAACTCCGGCACAATAATGTACTTCGCGTTCTTGGTCGCCTCACGAATTTCTTCTGCGGGCCAGGGCCGCAACGTTTTGATCTTCACAAGGCCCACCCGTATCCCCTCCTCGTCCAGGAGCCGGATCGCTTCCCGTCCTTGCGAGACGGCCGTGCCCGAGCTGACGATGAGGATGTCGGCATCGACATTTTCTGTTTCGATCAGACCATTGAGCCACTTAATGGTATGTTTGCGCGACCGCTCTACCGCGGCCCAGACTTCCTGCTGCCAGCTGGCGTGAGTCGCATAGCTAATATAATTGCTCTTCATCACGAACGGATCGCGCATCATACGGACCGGCGGACATTCCATATCCATGCACGGAACCGGCGAACGGTACGGATCATAGGGCGGCAGACACATATCGGCCGGCGTCAGTTCGACGATGTCTTTCGTATGCGTGACGAAGAATCCATCGCAGCAGAGCGCCAGCGGGAGATGGACATCCGGCTCCTCTGACACCATGTAGCCCATGAGGATCCAGTCATAAAAGTCCTGAGCGGTCTCGGCATGCCACACCAACATCCCCGTCTGAAGAAGGTAGGCAATCTCGATGGTATCCGGCTGGATGGACAGGGGTGAGTTAATGCCGCGGCAGGTCACGATCATCTGGATCGGCAGCCTCGCGCCGCTCCACATGGGAAAGTTCTCCATGGCCCGCATCGTGCCGGGACCGGCGGTCGTCGTGAACACGCGGGCTCCGCCGAAGGCGGCGCCGGCACATTGCGACATGACCGCAAATTCGCTCTCGCCTCGGAAGTAGTCCCCGATATAGCCCTCTGCAAAGAGCTCCCCGATTAATGCCGCGGCTTCGCTTTGCGGTGTAATCGGATACGCAATCATGACATCGATACTCGCGCGCCGGATCGCTTCTTTAATGACTTCGCTTCCCGTAAAGAAGGATGGCGTCCGCGGCGCCTCATTCATCATGACCGCCGTATCGGTATAGACCTGCCCTTTTCTATTTTTAGTTCCGATGACTGAGGTGTTGTCCATTGCCGTCGCCTCCTCA
>JBDUAJ010000101.1:0-10025 GCA_040004695.1 Nitrospirales bacterium
GCGTGGGAGGGTGTGAGTGAAGCATCCGTCCTCGGTGCTCGCAGAGTGCGCACGATTTCACCCAACCCTCCCCTGACGCGCCAAGACGCGTCCCTCCCCGAGCAGAATGTGCTCACTCGATGCGCGCAATGAAGGCCGGACGCTCCACTCACACCGGGAGAGGAGGGGAAGCGGAATCGGATTGGATTGTACTGGCCTAATTCATGCACAGTGGTCCATTTCATTAAGCCCTGTTCCCGCCATGGTATTCGGACCGGTGGCCGAAACGACAAGAGAGGTGCAGGATGTTCAAAAAGGCCGCTATATCACCCGCCCGTCCGAGCTCGCCCAGACGCACTCTTTCCCCATGCGCGCCCGCAGCAAGCGAAAGGCCGAAGCGTGCCGTTTCGCCCGCCCACCCGAGCCTGCCGAGACATGCTCCTTACCCGTTGGCGGTATATTGAGGCGGTGAGCGATGCAAGAACAAAAGCCGGGAAGGGGCGCGTCTTGGCGCGACTGGGGAAGGGTGGGTGCAATAGGCCTTTTTCAACATCCTGCTAGGCTTGACCCTTACGGTGTATTCAGTTAGCGTAGCCGCGCTTAATGAAGAAGACTCGCACCAAGATCGCCAAGAGTATGAACGTCGTCGGGCTCATGTCCGGCACGTCTGCAGATGGTGTGGATGCCGCATTGGTCAGGATCAGTGGGAGTCGCGAGGCCGTCGGTGTCAAGCCGCTCGCCTTTTCGACGCTACCCTATCCGCGCGGGCTGCAACAGCGCATTGTCTCGGCGGCCGTGGACGGAACGGTCGCGGAGATTTGTCATCTCAACGCCGTGCTCGGCGAGTGGTTTAGTCGGGCGGCGCTTCGTGTCATCACGCAGTCCGGATTAACCCCTTCGCAAGTCGATCTGATCGGGTCCCACGGTCAGACGATCCATCACCTGCCGACGCCGGTTCGCGAATATGGCATTGGACGTATGCGGTCCACGCTTCAAATCGCCGAGCCCTCGATTATTGCGGAGCGCACAGGGATTACGACCGTCGCGAACTTTCGACCCCGGGATATGGCCGTCGGCGGTGAGGGGGCTCCTTTGGCCCCATACGCACATTACATGTTGCTCAGAGACCCGCATCGCTCTCGGCTCATCGTCAATCTTGGCGGGATCGGGAACGTGACCTATCTTCCGGCTGGAACAGCGCTCACCGCCGTCCGAGCCTTTGATACGGGTCCGGGCAATATGGTGCTGGATGCGCTGATACAGCATCTCTCCGGCGGGCGCCTCTCGATGGACCGCCATGGCCGTCTGGCGTCCAAGGGCACCGTGGATTTGGCACTGCTGAATACGATGTTGGCACATCCCTTTCTTAAAAAGCGACCGCCCAAATCTACGGGACGGGAAGAATTCGGCGGCCGATTTCTTGCGCGAATCCTGAAGGCCACACGTAGGTCGATTCGACCAGAAGACCTGCTGGCCACCGCTTCGCTCTTTACGGCGGTGTCCATCGGTCTGGCAAGGCGATGGCTACCCGGCACAGTCGAAGAAGTGATTGTCGCGGGTGGCGGCGCTCATAACCGCAGCGTGATGGCCGATCTCGCCGCAGTATTTGATCCAACACCCGTCAAGCGCATGGATGACCTGGGGTGGGACAGTCGAGCGTTTGAAGCCATAGCGTTTGCCCTCTTCGCCTATCAAACGATGAACGGCATATGCACGAATGTGCCATCAGTCACCGGCGCGTCGCATCCCGTCGTGCTGGGCCAGATCACACCCGGACATGGTGCATGGACACGCTCGTAGCGTCTCTTACCGATCATATGGCGCCAATCTCCCTCGCGTTGGGAGGGCTGATCGTCGTGCTGTTGCTCTGGTGGGCGACCATCTTGCTGACCAAGCTCTCTACGCGCAAGGTCGACCGTCGCATATCCATACCAGCCGGTCTGGAATTGACGGCTCAAGCCTTCATGACAAAAGCGGAGGCGGCCTTCTATAACGTACTCCGCCTTGCGGTTCAAGATGAATATCTGCTGTTCGCGCAAGTTCCGCTGTGGTGCCTGGTGAACCTTCACACCACGAATCCGAAAACGCGCGTCAAATTTCTCGGGCAGATCGCACTGAAGCGCATCGATTTTGTCCTCGTCCACCCGGGAACCTTGACGGTGGCGAAGGTGATCGAAATGGAAGAAGATCCGGCGTCCATGCGGCGTCAGGTACGAAATCAACTGGTGGAGGACACCCTCAAAGCGGTGGGGATTGACGTGGTGCGACTGACGTTGAACCGAATCTACACGATTCCTGACCTGGCGTCGGCCCTGGATATTGAACCTGCGGAATGAGGCGTGATGAAGGGGTAGAGGGGTAAGGGGTACGAGATAGACTGTCTAACAGTTACCCTACCCCTCTACAACTTACCCCTATTCTCGGAGCGCTTTCTTCGCGGCCGCGGCTTCAGGCGAGCGAGGAAATTGGACGACCACCCGCTCGAATAAAATTCGCGCCTCGTTTCTCATCCGCAACTTTTCATACGCCATGGCCTTCTTGAGCGTCGCCGATGCCACCTTCTGACTATGCGGATAACGCGTGATGACGTGCTCAAATGAGAGCACCGCGTCCTGAAATCGCCCTAGCCGGTACTCACATTCGCCGATCCAGTAGAGGGCACTCGAGGCGAGCGGATTCCGGCCGTGTAATTCCAGGAACAACCGGAATCCAGCCACTGCGGCCTCATAGTCTTGATGCTGGAATTCGTCCATGACACGGTCGTAAAACCGCTTCGGCGCATCGGATGGCGAGGTGACGGCGAGAGCCGGCGTGCTGGAGAACAGCCCAAGAAGGACACAGAGCAGGAGCAATCTCATGCGCCATTGTAACAAATCGAAATGGATGGAAGGGAGTAAAGAACCCCAACGAAGAATGGGCGGCAAGATTCCCGTTGGGCTCCAGCGACAACTGTGCCTCAGAAGTGAAAGTTGATGCCGACCGTCACCATCTGACCGCTGTCACGAAAGTTTTTATCTTGATATTCTGGTCGCGCGAGTTGACATCTTCGAGCCACAGTGGCGAGAGGTCCCATCGATCGAGACCCGGTCATTGAACCAGAATTGCAGTCCTCCTCCTGCGTGAGCGCCGAACCGGTTTGCGTGTCGTCAAATCCACCCGGTCCCTTCACGGTCGTGTATGCCATCCATCGCCCCCAAGAATAAATGGACTGAGATGTTTCCCGGTAGTAAATACAGAAGCGCGGAACACCTGAGCTGGACAACCAACGGTAGGTCGATGGCGACCATTCTGTCCGGATCGAAGACAAGATGGAAAGTGAGGGAGCTCATTCATGTATAGTTATGGGGAAGCATCCCAGCGTCAGCTGACTCGCTCGTCGAACGCGTGGAAATACCAGGACTCCCCTAATCCATCCTGGGCTCGACGCTTCCCTTCTTGATCGGTGGCATTCTCATGTCGGGCGCGCTCCTTGCAAGGCCTCAGTCAGGCACACAGTAAACACCCTCTTCGCCATGCGGTGGAACGACAAACAATGTGGACGTCAGACGAACCTGATCACGCACACACATCAAAGGAGGAAGTATGCGGTTAGTTTTAGTTATTGCGATCATGGGGGGCCGTCCTTTTCCTCGCCTGCATCCAGACGACCGTGACCGCTCAACCGCGCCCCATTCCCCCCGCTCCGATCCCTGCCCCCATACCTGATCCCCTGCCCCCCTCGCCCATCCCATCGCCGAAGGCCGACCCCATTCCACCTGCGCCTGTACCGCCTCCGGGTCGGTAATGCGTCGCGGCGCTGAAAAAGAGGACGGTCGATGTCCACGCCCTTGAAGCGCCTTGAGCGTCCAACGGTCAATCAAGACCTCCCCTTTCAGCATCTGACTTGGCGGGTTCAACGAATCGGCTGGGGCGTGATCGCACTGGTTCTTCTGAGCGCTCTGTCAGGTATCTTTGGCCATGGCCCGCTCAGTGAGACGACGCTACGCCATTCTTCGATTCCTCTTTCAGTAGAGTATGAGCGCTTCGGTCGCTATCAAAGCGCACTGACGTTGCATGTCCACGTCCATGAAGGAGCCGCCCCCCAAGGCACGGTCGGGATTTGGTTTTCCGATGACTACTTGAGCAAGGTTCATATCCAGCAGATCATGCCGACGCCTGAGAGTGCGCACATCTCATCGACCGGCATGACCTATGTGTTTCGGGTGGCCCAGCCGGAACAGCCTGCCGACATTATCGTGGACCTTCAGGCACAGAAGATCGGACTCATCTCAGGGCGCATCGGCCTAGACGAGTCGCACGCGTTTCACTTCTGGCAGTGGATCTATCCGTAGTGTTGAAAAAACTCGCCACATGGACAAGGAGGTTTTTATGGATGCCGTCCTGCGCGCCATAGCAGTCTTTCTATTTCTCGTGGTCGTGTTTCGGATCGCCGGCAGGCGAACCCTCATGGAACTGACCACCTTCGATTTTATCCTGCTGCTCATCCTGAGTGAAGCGACTCAAAACGCGATGATCGGAAATGATTACTCCGTGACGAACGGCTTTCTCGTGATTCTCACGCTCATTGGCCTCGACATTACCCTGTCGTCGATAAAACATCGGATGCCGGCAGCAGAAAAGTGGCTCGATGGTGTGCCGATGATCATTGTGGAAAATGGTCGCCCGCTGAAGCATTTGATGGACAAAGCCCGGATCGACGAAGACGACATCCTGGCAACGGCCCGAAAGTCTCAGGGGATCGAGCGGATGGATCAGATCAAGTACGCGGTCTTGGAAAGCAGCGGGGGTTATCCCACAGAGAATGTCGTCATGACGGAACGTAACCGAAAGCCGCCGATACGATTGTTGTTCCTCTTGCTCAGCAGCCTTCAGCTGGCCTGCTCGCAAGGGAGCTACGTGGCGGACGAGAGCATCACCCAAGCCATTGTTCGAGCACTGATTCTTGAAGAGAAGGTCAATCTGACTCGGGTTGACGTGCAGACCAAGGAGGCCACGGTATATTTAAGCGGCGAAGTGCAGAACTATGAGCAGAAACAAAGGGCGGAACAGATTGCGCACACAGTCCAGGGCGTCCAGCGCGTCGTCAATAAGCTGGAACTCCAACCCTAGCTGGGTCAAGCCACTGAGGCCATTCAGACGTATATGTCTTATTGCCGCCGTGTTCACCTGCCTTGACATCCAGCTCAAGCCTGCGACCGCCACGGAGGCCGTAGAGCGATCTCCCGATCAAGGCTGGCAATATGGCGCCTATCTCGACGTCGGCTATGGTCTCAATTTCAATTTTCCTGAAAATCACCAATGGCGAAGCAAACAGACTACTCCACGCACCAACGAAGTCGCCCCCAACATGGGGTTAGCCTACCTCCGTAAGGAGCCTCGAACAGATTCGCGCTGGGGGATGGAGTTGGCGGTACAGGGCGGCTATGACACCGAAGAGCTGGTACCGCGGGAACATCCCCTGTCCGGCGCCGATACGCTCCGCCATCTGGCCCGCGCGAATATCAGCTACCTGGCTCCTGTCGGGAATGGCCTGGAACTCACCGCCGGCCTCATGAAAGGTTTCATTAACTATGAATCGTTCTACGCCAAAGACAACTTCAACTATACCCGCACGTACCTGACCGACTATAACCCGAATTTTATTTTTGCGGTCGGCGGACGCTACCCAATCACTCCGAATGTGGACGTAGGGCTTCACGTTCTCAACGGTTTTCAACATTTGTCCCACCCCAATAATCTGCCCAGCTATGGAGCCGAGCTCGACTGGCGCCTCACCACCCACGCGACCCTCTATCAGAATATTTACTATGGGCCGGATCAGTCAGAAACGGATCTGAAGTTCTGGCGTGCCTTTTCAGACAGCACGCTTCAATGGCGCGGCGAATCGCTGACGCTCGCCCTTTCCTACGATGTCGGAACGGAGAAGTCGTCAGCAGACCCAGGCAATCCACGTCAGTTTTGGATGGCCTCGGCCCTCTACGCACGGTGGGAGCTGGGGGGCCCCTGGGCCGCGGCACTGAGGCCTGAAGTGTTTTGGGACCGGAACGGCTTGATGACCCATGCGCAACAACTGCTCTGGGCCATGACATCGACACTCGACTACGAGCAACATGTCGGCCCACAGCTGGCCATCGTGCGTCTCGAATATCGGTACGACCGCTCGACCGGACTGGAAGGCGGATTTTTTAAGGATGGGGAATTCGCACCGGGTGCACCCCGATTAGTCAGGGATCAACACGTCATCTGGCTGGGACTAATGTGGGCATTCGACTCATGAGAGCTATCGAGCACGCCCTCGCCGAAAACCTTGGGAGCGAGGCAGCATGAGCCAGAAAAGGACAACATGATTCCCAGCATACAGGCGCCAAGGAGGCTCATGGACCGTTGAGAAGAATCATCCGCGCGATGACATAAAAGTCGACGCAGATCGTGATGGCCGTCGACATCGATTCTCCGATCGCGTCACTCGTGTCTGCCATAACCCTCTCTCCCACTGGGTAGAGGCTCGACCACTGGGACACAGCATGCAGCCATCCAAAATTTCAGCCTACCCACTGCCAGACGACTTTGAATCCCCACGCGATAGCCAACAACATTCCGACACACACACCGACGATCCCGAGCAGCAATCCTATGACGAACGCCCAATCAGCCAGCGTCGAGATACGTTCCTCTTCCACATGACGTTCCAGCAATTCGACATTCTTCACGTTGCTCTGAAACCACACGGAAAATACATCTCCAAGGAGAGGGATCGAGCCGATCGCGCCATTGAGCGCAATATTGACGCTCATGCGAACCAGCACAATCTTGGGAACGTGTAATTGAGCGGCAAGGAACAAGATCATCGAGCCGGCCAGACTTGCCACCGCATCGCCAAATCCGGGAATCAGTCCAATAATGGGATCGAGGCCGATGCGGATATCGGTGCCGGGCACGCGAACGCTGCGGTCCAGGACTTGAGCGAGGAGCCGGGCGAAAGCGATGTAGTCTTGTCGAGACATGTGTCACCGTAGATCTGCATTACGTTACCACGACAGTCGACAACTTCGCCGGTGTGTCGGCTGAATCCTTATCGGCAGCCGCGTAGGCGGACGACAGGGAACCGCTGTTTCCCCGATATTTTTGGCACTTCGTTGAGCGTAGAGATAGAAGGTATTACTAAGGGGTGGCGCGGCCCTGTGGTTGCCGCTCCTCGGCATCCTGAGTATACTCGCGTGGGCTTCTCCGGAATGGAGTCTCCACCTGACGCTCACAGCCGATGATCTGTCCTCTCGAGTCCCGGACCAGGGGTTGATGCTCACCGCAGACTCAAGCGGAACAGAGGAACCGAGGCGCGGCGGAGGAAGCAGTTCAGGTGGCAGTGGAGGCTCCGGTTCCGGTGGGGGAGGACGATAAGCTTTTGTCTCGTACACCGGTTATCACATAGGTCGACATGGGAATCCGGTCGTGCCTCATCCGACCCTCGCGCGCGACGGCGGTCTGGCTGTGCCTCTCTCTGTGGCTGTGCGGATTCACCTCCATCACAGCCTCCGCGCAGATGGGCGCGAATGGTATTCTCTTCGGAGAAGGCAAGCGCGACACCCTTCGGGACCTCACCGGGGTCGAAGTCGTCGTCGAATCGCTGGACGTGGACGGCCTCTCAAGCAGCCTGCTGAAGTCGGACATTGAAGCCCAGTTAAACCAGGCGGGCATCCGGGTTCTCAAAGATAAGGAACGGCTCAATCAACCGGGATATCCCTATCTGTATGTACGGTTGAGCCTTTTGAATGCCGAGTCGGTTCACACCTATTCCTTAGAAATCAGCCTCAACCAGACCGTGACGTTGACTCGCTACCCTTCCATCTCGACCTTCGCGCCGACCTGGTGGGTCCATGCGGTCGGAGTGATGAGCCCACTCAATATCTCGGCGCTCCGCACGACTGTCCACGATTATCTCGGGAGATTCGTTCAGGCCTACCAGGCCGTCAACCCGCAAGAGAACGCGATCCTCCGGTAACTGTCCTCATCTCGCCGCAGATTTGATGACCACCACTTGGGGCTTCGCATTTTCAATCAAGGTGGAGACCGGCTGCGATCGAGGCAGGGACGCAGGCAGGACAAATTCGGATTCCGGCAGCATGGACAAGAGCCACTTCGGATACTGAATCTTGATGGCTATTCCGGTATCCGCGGACAATGGTCCAAGGTTGCTAAACAGATGCTCCGCGTCAGCCGGGGCCAACATCATGCCGATGACTTCGCCTTGTTCATTGAGCACAGGCCCGCCGCTGTGCTGAAGGGGAGTAGCGACCGCCAGGGGCAGGATCCGAGGGTCTGCATTCCCATTGCCCGGCAACGGACGAAACCGCGCTTCTCTCCAGATGACTTTTTCAACGCCGCTGGTCGAAGGGGAAAGATCGCCGATCCACACACGATCGCCCGCTTTGACCTTCGTGCCGTCGCCTAAACGAAGACCCGGCAGCGCGGGGGTGTCAGACCCTTCCTCCACCTTCAACAAGGCGACATCGCTGAGCCGGTCTCGCAAGACGAGCGCTGCGGGCAGCGCCTTCTCGTACTCATAGACCGTCGCATACGACATGCCCGCCACAAGGTGGTATGCCGTCACCACATAACCGAACCCGACGCTAAACCCCGCCCCGGTGACGAGCGGGCGCGTTGGCTCGGGAACCGAGGCCACAGCAGGAAATGGAGCCACAACTCGCTTAGGGGGTTCGGTGTGCATCGGCGTGTCGCCTTTGCGAGGGCTCGACTCCACCACTTTGCGATCGACCGGCTCCGCACCCGGGGGAATGCCGGCATACATATGCATTTTAGGAGCCGACATCAGGCCTTGGGCCATCGTCTGCAGCAGTTCAGCCATCGCTTTTCCGACGACGTCTAAGACCTTTTCTTCGGTATGCTGTCCGGAGGAGAAGATCGCGTCCAGCAACGGTTGGTCCTTTCGATCGGTGACGCGAACAGCGACGGTGGCTTTTGCATCAAGAGTCGGCCGTTCGTTGACGAACAGATTGCAGTGTCCTTCTAATTCGATGTCCGGGGCCGCCGGCTCGATAAACACATCGTAGTGGCCGAGTTTCTTTTCTTTCACCAGGTCGACCTTCGTAAACGCATGAGACAGGGCCTGTAGCGCGCCTTTTTCGAACCCCGATCCGATCTGAAACACAAACGCCGTCGTACTGAACGGGCAACTGATTTGTTCCTGGTCCGTCGCATTCCTGACCGCATCCGGCAGAACCAGCGCGGCCGTTAAGGGCAGCGCCGGTCCTTCTGTGGGAAGGGCGTGGGGAGGACGCACCGTGAGATACCGGGTCCGTGTCGCACAGGACACGGTGGACAGCACAACCGCGAACAGGGCACATCCAAGAAAGGCGCGATACATGATCGTTCTCATAACATCTCCCACTGATCGTTGGATCGAATCGATTATTGTCGTACAACCGGAACACCCGCCGGGGGCTCTGGTCTCAAGCGAGCCCCAAACCGACAGGCTTCATACAGTTCCCCTTCAGTTTTTCCACAGAGCGAGGCCCGCTGGGTGTCATTCGATGTCAATGCCCAGATCTCTTCGCCGACCGCCTCATAACATTTCATTTGATTCGCCCGCCCAGGGACACGTGGACAAAAGTTCAACCCGCTCTCAGGCTTCGCCGTGATGTCGATAAAGTTTTTCACCAGGCCGACGTAACACCAGGGTTGATAGTCGGCGTGGCCGAGTGAACACATCCGAATGGATTCATCAGCCTGCTGCAGGCTATACGAACTGATATCCCGCCCCAAGCTTTGATAACACGGCACCCGCATGCCCGACGGTGCACGATCGCAGGTACGAGCGGCATCCGCCATGTCCCCATGATTCAGATACAGGATGATAGACGTCTGCATCATGTAGCAATCCGTTAAATAGCGTTCCTCCAGCATCGAACAGGGATGAAGCGGATCCGTCGCTTTGATCGGCACGAAGTCGTCCGGCGACGCGTGCGCGTGATGCTCCGCCGTGGCGACCTGTTTCGCATGAGGTGTCGGATGGTGGGGGTGAATGGCAT
>JBDUAJ010000102.1:0-9912 GCA_040004695.1 Nitrospirales bacterium
ACAAATCCTGAGTGCGAGTCAACAGCGCCAGGATACGCTTAATCGAATGCAATCCGATCAAGTCTTGACGCAAGCGTGGATGAATTTGGCATTGACAGCGCCGACAGCGTATCCCAGCCCATGGATTGGCGTCGGTCAGGTGCATGGCCTGTGGGCACAGGCCTCTTGGCTCTATCCAGCCAACCCCCATCTTGTCGTGTTACAGCGCGTGCTGCCCGGACCGGTTCCTTCACATGGCGTTCCGACCATGGCTTCGATACCGATGACGACCATGCCACAGAGGCATGCCTCTTATCCCGTGGCGACGCCTCGTCCATTGGCCACGTCTATGGCAGCTCCTTCCACGCCCCCCAGGCGTCTTCAACCGACGCATCGACTGCCGCCGTCCCTGCACCAATTACCCAACGGCCCACCGCCTACCATCCATCGACAGCCCTTTCGCATGCCCTCTCACAGTGCTCCAAAGTCGAGCGGCGGTGGCGGTAATCGCGGGCGAGGACGTCGATGAAACGAACCGCGCGCTGGCTCTGCCTTCTGTTCACGACCCTCGGGACCGTCCATGCGGAGGATCGCCCGCTAGTCATACCCTCCATCCCCTCGGACGAGCCGTATATTATTGGGATAGGACAGGGAGATCTTTCAAAGGGCCGACTTGTCTGTGAACGGGTCGCGGAGCTGGCGGCTCGAGCGGATGTGGCCAAACAGATCAGGGTCCTTGTGAAGGAGGAGATTCGCGATCGCGTACGAGAACAAACCGGGCGGGCAGTAGAGCAGGACATTGAGATCGTGCGCGAAGAGCATGTGAGCGAATTGCTCGAGCGCGTCCGCATTGTCGAGCGCAACGTAGATGCCGCCGGCGGAATCTGTACGAGTAAAGCCGTGATGCTGAAACCGATGACGCGAGCGGGTCGATAGCCGGGGTCAGACCCACGTAGCCCGTTCTTCGTCCTCGGCAAGGCGCAGTCTTGAAGATCAGTGCGACAGTGGACGACATGGCAGCCGGTTCATTCAATGAACGGCTAGAGACTAGAGAAACTAGCAATGAGACTGGCGGTAGCTGAGTCCAGGAAGGGTACTGATTAGGCAGCAGAAGCGAAGACGTGCGTGTGGGCGATGGGGGACACGTCAGGAGTTTCTGCCATCATGCGTGCTTCACAGGGTTCACAGATCGTGTGCGTCACCTGCTGCTTTGCATGAGACTGACCGAGTCCAAGAATTTCTCGACACCATGCACATTCGCGAATCATAATATCAAGGTACCATCAAGCTACGGCTTACGTAATAAGACGCTCGACCAAAGCCTCGTAAGATGATTGCCTACGTGAACGTCACCGCCATCGAGCGGCCCAGGGAAGCCGCCTTGGTGGGCATTCATCGCGGTGTACCGCTCTCACCTGCCGACATACCTTACGGTGAGTTAGACCCCACCTGGCTTCGATTGAATCTGAGTTTCCGCCGTGTTGAGGCCCCGGTAGATATTGAGCAGGGACCGATAGGAACGTACGGAAATGAACGAAAATCGACTACATCGTAGCGTATGACCAGAACCGGACTGCCGCCGTTTCCTCAATCTATCCGCCAGCCTTTGTTCACGCAGCGGCATCGCGCCAGTCAATCGAGCAAGGAGCAACCTACGACAGAGACAGCCTATCCCTGAGACCGCTTGAGTGGCGTGTTCGTCTCTGGCACAAGTCAAGCCAAGATGCCCATCGACCGAGAAGGAAAGACGAACGACCCAATGGGAGGGCCGATGGACGATCAGGAGTTAGTCACAAATCTAAATAGAGTCGCGAAGAATATCGAAACAGCGCTCAACAGGTTAAAGAGAGCAAGGAGCCGATGAATGCGAGCGCGGCGCAACTCCCGCTCGCGAAGCAGTATCTCGCCGATCTGAAACGGACGACGGAAGAAGGCACGCATGTGGTGATGGACGTGACGGAAGCGTTACAGGAAGCGCAGGGACGTATGAGCGAGGCCCTGGCGAACGTCAGTGGAGAACGGTCGACACAGGCCCTGCACGACATCTTCATGGAAAATGAGGCCCGATTCATTCAAATCTATACGGCTTTGTCTTTTCAAGATCTGGTGGCTCAGCGCATTGCTAAACTCTGCAGTATCCTGGATGACGTAGAACAGAAGCTCGTCACGACAATTACGCTGTTTGGGGTCGAAGCATCGGAAGCGGTCTCGGCGCTGGATAATAGCCAGGCAGGTGTGATGCTGAAGCGGTTGGATTCCGCGCGGAACGCCCTTACGCAGCTGGTCGCTGATGATGTGTTTGACCAGTATAAATATTCCAGTGATCGTGATTGAAAGATTTGCGCGGTCGAGTCGATGAACTATCTACCGAACGAATATTATAGACCGCGCAAGTCATGCTCGGCCAGATCCATCTCCTCCCGTGGGACCACTACACTGCTTCATTATCGCAAGAACAGCTCGGCCTGCTTGGGCGCTTCCAGCATCGTCTGCTCGACGTAACACCAGGCCCACCGCTCGCCGGGCTCGAAGGAGGCGATCACCGGATGTTCCGTCAGGTGAAAATGTTTCGTAGCGTGACGATTGGGCGAGCTGTCACAACAGCCCACATGACCGCAGCTCAGGCACAAGCGTAAATGGACCCAGCGCGAACCGATTTGGAAACATTCTTCACAGCCCTGCGCGCGAGGTGGAACCGGCTTCAGTATGGTCACATGCGGACATGTCATGACGGACCTCCCAGATGAGACAGCACTCCTACGTCGTCAACCCCGATCGCACCGTTTCAGAGGCCATGCTTGCCACGTATTCCGAGACCGATATGGCTCACGACCGGCAATCGGGCAACACGCCATCAGCCTATCGATCGCCTGGCGTATCCGCTGAATGCATCGTTCCAGCTTGGCCAGTAAGCATCATCTTATGGAGCAGATCCGGTGTGAGTATGGCAGGTTTCATTGTTCAACTGTCTTATGTGCGCCGAGGCTGAGGACACGAATGACTGAGCGTGCGATCATGAGTTCTTCGTCGGTGCGAATGACACGCACGGTGACGGGCCTGGCGTCCATAGAAATTATCGACGCATTGTCTGCGTTGCGCGCCTCGTTCAATTCAATGCCGAGGAACTCGAGTCCATTACAGATACGGGCGCGGACGAGTGGCGAGTTTTCGCCGATGCCGCCTGCGAAGACGACGCTGTCCAATCCACCCAGCGCAGCGGCGAAGGAGCCGATCCATTTTTTCGTCTGATAGCAGAACAGCGCCACGGCCTCCGCCGCTCGAACGTCATCAGATTCCCGCGCAAGTAAATCGCACAGGTCGGAGCTCATCTCCGAAACTCCAAGCAGCCCCGACTCGTGGTTTACCATATGCTGAAATTGCGGTGCGGTCATTCGCTCGGTGTGAGCCAAGTAGCAAACCAGTCCCGGGTCCAAGTCACCGGAGCGGGTACCCATCACCAATCCCGCCGTCGGCGTGAAGCCCATGCTAGTGTCGATGCTTTGGCCGTCGCGCACGGCGGCCAAACTTGCGCCGTTGCCGAGATGCGCGAGAATCACTCGGCCCTTCGTTGCCGCCGGATCTCCAAGGCGCGCAAGCTCTTCCAGAAGATACTCATAGGACAGACCGTGGAAGCCATAGCGCTCGACACCCTTGGCCCCGTAGCGACGCGGGATTCCCAGCAGCTTGGCGACACGCGGCATGGACCGGTGAAACGCCGTGTCAAAGCAGACGACTTGTGGCAATGTCGGATGACGCTGGCGGAACGCCTCGATCAGTTCAATCTCTCGCGGTAGATGGTCAGGGTCATACGGAATAATGCGATGCAATTCATCGAGCAACTCCGGCGTAACCCGCTCAGGCTCGAAATGCATCATGCCATGCACCACCCGGTGTCCCACCGCCTTGACCGTCGCGAACCCCTCTTGGGCTTCGAGCCAATCCAACAGAAAATCAACCGTTGTACAGTGATCGGCTTCGTCAATGCTCTGACTATCCTGCGCCTTTCCAGCCGGGTCGTTAACCATTAAATTCGTGCCACTCAGACCTATGCGATCTACCTTCCCATGCAGCCGCCGCCGCAGCGGTTCGTCCACCTCATACAGCGCAAACTTGATGCTCGACGAGCCGCCGTTGATTGTGAGAAGAGATAACGGTTTATTCATGATTTCTAGGCTCGATTCCCCAAGTCGCGACAAAGATCGAAGTGTTCAGAACACGGCTGCATTTCTCCTCCACATCCGTATCGACCAGCCGAAGAATATCCCTCCGACGGGTCTGTGCACCATAAATTATAATGCTGAAGAATACGGTCGGTGATCAGAATAAATGGATAGGCCTTGTGGGCGATACGCCAGCGGTAAATACTCCACCCGCACGAACGGGCTTTCCTCTCGAGAATCGCTCACCATGCATGAATAGCGTGCGGGTGCGTCGGCGTCTACCCAGCGATCCAGAGCTCTTTCAATCATCCCTCCAGTGCCGCGTTCCACTATTCGAATCTTCCTGCTCCGCGTACCCTGCTCAACAGCTCAGGGACGGTGGTGAGCAGTTTGGATAGGGCTGTTTTCACCGGGTTCATTCGACACCACCCAGTGTCGGACAGCTTCTAGGTTCAGTCTCAAGCGCCGTGCTGATGGTCATGATGCCCCTCGCTTATGCCCCGTGTAGACTAGATCACCTCAACATTTGAGCCAACTCAGAATATCCGCGATTTCAGCTACCTAGTGACAATAATTGTCATGCGTGTACAAACTTGAACGCTGCATTGTGACGCCTGGAAAAACTTAATCTTTTAGTTTTCATACCAGACTTGCTGATTCTGTCTCTTACTGATAAGTAACCACTAGGCATTGGCCTTGCAGCCAGATGCTTACAAAGAATTTTCACCACGCCTTACTGCAATGGGAGTACGGTATGACGCTAGAAGCACTGATTGCCGCAGGAGTCTTCGGTTGGCTTGTGATCGGAATGGTCATGATGGGACTCGGTATTTGGTAGACATTTGCTGGATATAGAGTAAGACGTTAATCACGTCGCAGGGCCGGGAACGGGAGACCCCATAATAGTGCCCGAGCAGCCGCCCAAATCGATTCAAATACGGCATTAAGGTCCGGCGCCGATTTCGCCACGAATTTGACGATTCGGCCTCGCACCGCTGGCTCCGACACTCCTCCCAAGACCCGACCCTGCCGATCTTCCAAGATCGGCAGAATCCTCTCCTCCAGCCGCTTCCAGACATCCTCTTCCACCGCTTCATTCAAGAGAAACAGCGACGCCACATAGTCCCAACGTTCTGCTAGTCCAGCTCCACCCATTGCGCTCTCGGGGGCGAGACCATACCGTTCCAACACCGAAGCTCCTGATGATGTCGTCACCCGAATCTCATTATCAAAACTAGTAAACCTCCATCGCTCACCTCTCGCGATCCGTCCCGCCGCCAACGCATCCCATACGATGAGCGTCCCTCCATACTCTAACGTCACGTGAAGCGTTTGGCTGAATCGAGAACCCAAGAAAGGAATGGTGAGCTCAGGCGCCCATTCGAGAATGGCGCCGGCTCCAACGACAAGGTGAATCTCCTGTCGAGATGGCTCTGCAATGGACCGATAGACACGGTTCGCCGACGGTGTCGAGAAAAGCACGTGCGATTGAGGCCCAAGGGCCGCGCGAAGAATGAGATGATCGCCTCCGACCAGCCCACCGGAGGGGTTCACGAGGAGCGTGTAGGCAGCGCCCGTATCATCAAGCGTAATTGGGGGAAGGAAATGCCAGGGGCTTCGACTATTGGCGTGTCTGAGGATGGTCTTCGAACCCTGGCGGATATAATCCAGAACCAGCTCGCCTGTTCGTCCGATCCGCGTGAAATCCGCCGCTCGATCATGCTCCACGGATTCGATCATAGCCGACGTTAGCCCGCTGGGGTCGAGAAGGCAAGAATTGCTGAACCCATTCGACGACGTCCGTGAGACCAGTCCCCGTCAACCAGTTCGTGAAGATGAAGGGACCTTCATCCCGCATTCGCTTGCTATCCCGTTCCATCACTGAAAGGTCCGCGCCGACGTGAGGTGTCAGATCGATTTTATTAATGACCAACAGATCGGATCTCGTGATGCCAGGGCCGCCTTTCCGGGGGATCTTATCTCCGGCTGCCACGTCAATCACATAGATCACATGATCGGCCAGTTCAGGGCTAAAGGTAGCCGCAAGGTTGTCACCGCCGCTTTCGACAAAGATCAGCTCGACACCCTTGATGCGCTTCACGAACGCATCGATCGCTTCCTGATTATGCGAGGCATCCTCCCGAATGGCGGTATGGGGACAGCCCCCGGTTTCGACCCCGACGATCCGGTCGGCCGGCAAGGCGCCACGTCTCGTCAGGAACTCAGCATCTTCCTTCGTGAAGATGTCGTTTGTCACCACAGCTAAGCTGTACTGATCGCGCATTCGTCGGCAAAGCGCCTTTACTAGCGCAGTCTTGCCTGATCCAACCGGCCCCCCAATACCAATGACGGGAATCTTCGCAGCCCGTGCGAGCGTCGGACGATCACTCTGATGATGGTAGTGATCTCCACTCATGATCGGAAAAGTCGTGTCGCTAACTGCGCATGCCGCATCGAATAAATATCCTGAACTGGTGACCAGGATGTAAGAATCTTCTGATGCTCGACCTGACGGCTGACTTCAACGATCAGGGGCATCCAGCGAGCGAGCAGGCGCTGCCCTTCTCGTTGGCCGATCGGCAGCAATTTCAGCGAGGCCAACACAAACCCTACTGACGTGTGATACAGAAAGGCCGCCACGGTTTCTTGTCGTGGCCACTTAAGAGTACCCAATGTCATCCCTAAGCTCACGGCAAGATGTCCTGATGATCGATCCCTTTCCACCTCAGTGACAAAATGACGCAGCGTCAACGATGGCTCTGCTTGGTCGCCGGCACTCTTGAGTATCTGTCGCCCCATTTGCCGACTTGCCATGCGCGCGTCACGACTCAGTTTCATGGCATCCAACTCTTGGTCAGCTCCAAGTCTATCTGAAGCGCTCCAGAAACAGCGGCGTCATGGCCGAGACCGACCGCAACTGCCTCACAACGACCGAGGCCTCGCCCGAACAGATCCTCGACGTAACATGACAGGTCTTCTGCATGACGGATCTGATTCCCCTGCACTGCAGCCTCCAATCCAGACGAATACGCATAACCGCCGGATGGAAAGAAACTATCGATAAAGCGGAGTCCGTGGAGAAGTGCTAATGTTTCCATCCTGGAAGCGCTAGAAGAGAAAATACCGCTGAGACATCGGAAGAATGGCTAATGGCTCGCATGTCAACAACTGTCCGTCGGCGCGGACCTCATAGGTTTCTGAATCGACCTCGATGCGTGGAAGCGCATCGTTCAGCTTGAGATCGCGCTTCCCAATCCCGCGGCAGCCCTTGACGGCCGCGACGCGTTTCTGCAGATGAAGCGACTGTGCTACTTCTTGATCTATCGCCGCCTGAGAGACAAAAATGAGACTTGTGGTAAACGGCGTACGGCCGAAGCCCGAACATGGGGCGGGTCAGAACAGGTTGGGGCGTAGGGATCGAAGCCAACTCCTTCAACATCGGCAGGGCGTTCTGACTGTGCAACTCTCCCAACTTTGTTGCCGCCGCGGCTTGCGCCGCTGGATCGGCCGCTGACAGTCTGATCAAATTAATCGACTCCTCAAGCGTATAGCGTACCCAGCGATCGGATTCATGCTGTAGCGTGGCTTCCATCCACGGAACAGCAATCGAGTTGCCCAGTGACCCTAGATCCGGCGCGGCTGCCCGGCGATCGTCGGCCTCTTGCCGGCCAGCTTGGCTTTATTCTTCAACAGATCGACGATGGGCTTGATGACCATTCGAAGGCCGCGATCCGCATTCGCACGCATGTCTTCCAACTTCGGCAACAGGCGCATATCGCCGGTCGCCATCAAGGCAGTCGCTGCCGCTTCTTGAGTGGCTGAATCTTCACTCGACAAGTTCGACAATGTCTGGTCGATACCAGACGGCGTACGTGCCGACACGGTGACGTCCGCCGCCGTGACGACTCCACGACTGCACGCGACCACCAGCCCGACGAGTACGATCCAGAAAGGTAGCTTCATATGTTGGCCCAGGTATGTTCCGGATTCAGACATTGACAAGAACGCAACTGGCCGGCACAGCGGAATTTCGCCATGCCAACCAGTTCTCACCCAAACCCGCCCTACGCTTTTTTCTGATAGGTTCCCTGGTGACTGATCCAGTCGCATCCCTTGTCCGGATTCGTGTACTCGCTCCACGGTTCAGGCTTCACCAATCCCTTGGAACGCCACACCGCTTTGAACTGGCCGTCCTTCAGAATCTCACCGATCAAGACCGGCTTGTGCGTATGTTGATTGCCTTCATCCATCTTGATCTCGCCGCCTGGCGCAAGAAACCCCTGGCCGTAGACAGCCTTGCGGACCGTATCCACGTCCGTCTTACCGGCTTTCTCCACGGCCTGCTTCCACACGTGCACGCCGAAATAGGCGGCTTCGATCGGATCATCCGTCACCCGCTTTTCACCGTCCGGCAAATTGCTCTTTTTGCAGTACGCTTTGAAATCTGCCACGAACTTTTTATTCTGCGGAGTATCAGCGCTCTGGTAATAATTCCATGCCGCAAGATGCCCGACGAGGGGAGCCGTATCCGTGCCACGCAGTTCATCTTCTGCAACGCTGAACGCCATGATCGGCGCATCTTCGGCACGCAGTCCCTGATTTGCGAATTCTTTGTAAAACGGCACATTGCTATCGCCATTGATGGTGCTGATGACACAGGCGCCTCCGCCAGCCGAGAATTTCTTAATCTTGCCGACGATGGTCTGATAATCCTGATGGTGGAACGGTGTGTACTCTTCCATGATGTTGGCTTCGGGAACGTTCTTCGCGATGAGCATGGCGCGAAGAATCTTATTGGTCGTCCGCGGATACACGTAGTCCGTGCCCAATAGATAGAACCTCTTGAACCCTCCGCCCTCCTTGCTCATCAGGTATTCGACAGCCGGGACCGCCTGCTGGTTAGGAGCTGCCCCGGTGTAGAACACGTTATGCGAGCATTCCTCTCCTTCATACTGCACGGGATAGAACAGCAGGCCATTATTTTTTTCAAATACGGGCAAGACCGATTTACGGCTGACCGAGGTCCAGCAACCGAACACCACCGCGACCTTGTCCTGCAGCAACAACTGCTTTGACTTTTCAGCGAATAGGTCCCAATTGGAGGCCGGGTCCACGACCACCGGCTGAATCTTTCGCCCCAACACACCACTTTTCGCATTGATTTCTTCAACGGCCATCAAGACCACATCGCGCAACGAGACTTCGCTAATCGCCATCGTGCCGCTGAGTGAATGCAGCACGCCGACTTTAATCGGCTCCTTGTCCGCCGCATAGGACAGCGCCCAATGACCAAGATTGCCCAACAGCGCTGCCGCACCAACTCCATAGGCCACTTTTTGGCTACTGGATAAAAACTCGCGCCGCGATTGATCGCTGACGTTGTCGTCATTTCCCTCTGCCATATTGCCTGATTCATTTGGTTTCATGATTATCGCTCCTTTGTCGATCGGAGAGGATGCTCAAAATGGTCATCTAGCAAGGCCGCAGCCGAAAGAGAAGTCCGAGGCGTAGCCTAGCGCTACGTTGAGGACTTGTCTGAGGCGAGAACGCAGTTGGGAACCATTTTCAGCATCCGAATAAGAAGTTGTACCAGAAGGACAACATATAGTTTATCGCCTTGAAACTTCTCGTTGGTAGACCATTCACTCCACACGTGTTGCCATTCGAATCCGCTGTAGAAATCGGCCCAGATGGGATGGATGACTGTAAAGTAGGTCCTGTGATTCAGGAGGTATTGCTGGTCAGAAGGCACGCCCGCCGCAATGGCGCCCTT
>JBDUAJ010000103.1:0-9858 GCA_040004695.1 Nitrospirales bacterium
GGTAAGTCCGCCCTCCAGCAGCGCGAGGAGTTCCTGACTGAATAAAGCCAGTGAGTTTATGCAGGGCTTCACTCAGCACATGGTTCCTATCCCACTATCCGCCTGGACGGTATCAGTCTACTCCCGGTTTTCCTCCCGGTTCGCTCCCGGTTTCCCTCCCGGTCGCCGGTCTTCCATAATCACAATCTGCCACACTACAATCTTTCCCAGAGCCTTTGTTTAAAAGGCTAGTATCACGCTTCATCACTCTCAGTCGTTAACTATCATAGGATGCGGTGAACGGATTTTAAGTCCCAGGCGTCTGCCTATTCCGCCACTCCGGCCGCAAAAGACCGGGGTGACTGTAGCATCCGGTTCGGTGAGGGTCAATATTCTGGCCCGACGTGAGGCCTGCGCTTCGTGCAGTGCAGGCCTCTGTCGCCTCTCAGAAATAAGGCCGTCAATGTTTCAGGCGGCTTCAACCGGGCGTCGGGTTTGTTTCTCCTGGAATAATTTTCCTTGCTCAATGGCACTTTCGTACCCTGCTTTTACGCTACGGCTCATGCGAGCCGCTTGCGCCTGCGCACGTTTGGCATAATGCCGAACCTGTTGGCGCGTTTCCGCACCGGACTGAGGCGCCAGCAGGAGACCAACCCCCGCACCAATCACGGCACTACCTGCCACCCACGCGGTCATCTTCGCTGTGTTCGTCATGGTCGTGACTCCTTATAAAGAAGTGATATAGAACCCTTACCGAATTCTTCTGAGCGCTCAGTGATGACTCAAGCATTCCTTATGCCAAATCGCCTGCCGCCAAATATCGAGTGAAATCGGCCCTCCTAATCCGACAGCCTGCATCCGTGATGATCCGGCTGTTCGTTTTTCACAACACCGAGGACAGAAAGAGCGTCTCAGAAAGAAGACACTGACGACAGATGGCTACGGGGTGGACTGTAAAAGAGAGAGGGCCTTACTATACAGCTCCTGAGCGGGCTGACTGGAACCCTGCACGTCGCTGACAATTCCCAAGTTAATGAGACTTCCCGCCTCCCGAGAGCGATCCCTCAACGCTCGGTACAGTTCTAGGGCGCCCTGATAATGCGCCGTCGCCTTGTCAGCATCGCCTTGATCGAGATCGATCGTTCCCAAGAGAGAAAGTGCCTCGCCCTGCCCCGGCCGATCCCGACTCGATTGATAGAGCACCAGCGCGCGCTGCGCGAGAGTTCGGGCAACGCCATACCCTCCGGCTGACTCATGCAGGCGGGCAAGTCGTATACTAAAGACCGCCTCTTGTTTCATCTCCTGCAGGGACTGCGCCAGGGCAAGCCCCTCCTCCAATGATCTACGAGCAGCTTCCGGGTCTTCCAAGTCTAGGTGCGCCTCTCCAATACCTAGCAAGGCGGTCATCTGCAGAACCAAGAGCGACAGTTGCCGCGCTTCTTGATACGCCCCTTGCAGGAGGGTCAACCCTTCGCGCACTTGATCGTGTCGAACTTGGAGCGCGCCCCATTTTACCAGCGCCTCGATTCGACCCTCAGTGTCATGCGCCCGCTCAAATGCATTTCCGGCTTGCTCGTAGGAGTTGGAGGCTTCAATCCATCGCTCCAAGGCCTCGGCGATCTGGCCGCGTTGCAGAAGTGTGCGAGCCTGCATCCTCCAATCACGACTCCGTGTGAGTACGCGAAGGCTTTCATTCACTGACGCAAACGCTTCATCCAGGCGGTTTTGTCGTTCGAGGACCTGCCCGATCTTCAAGAGAGCCTGCGCCTCTCCGCGTCGTACACGCTTCTCCCGAAAAGCAGCTAGCGCGCGCTGGTAATACGGCAAGGCCTCTTGCCAATGGTGCTGCACTTCATGAAGGTCGCCGATCCGCAGCAACTCGTCACCGTCAAGCGCTCTGGAGGAGGCGGAAAACATCCCTGTGGAGGCCATACCATCCTCGACCCAGCTCATGACGTGAATCACGCCAGACAGCATCACGATGGACAGCATGACCCTCAGAGCTATTCGCTGACTTCGCCAAATCGGTTCTCTTTGAATCCACATAGTTGCAAAATCATGTACGTCTCTACTACTATCAGCGCCCACGATGATTCCTTACCCAAACATCGATCCTGTGTTTCTCCGTATCGGTCCGCTGCAATTCCGATGGTACGGTCTTATGTATCTGCTCGGGCTGACCACGGCGTACTTCGTCATTAAGACACGCGCCGCGGCTCGGGGCATTGCCATCACGAAGGAACAACTTTATGACCTCATTGTCTATGCGGCGGTAGGCGTCTTTGCCGGCGGTCGTCTCGGCTATATCTTCTTTTATAATCTGCCGTATTACCTCGAACACCCCCTCAAGATCGCCGCGGTCTGGGAAGGAGGCATGTCCTTCCATGGCGGATTACTTGGTGTGACCGTCGCGCTTCTCCTGTACTGCTGGCGCCAAGGGTTTCCGGTCTACACGATTGCCGATCTCGTCGCAATCACCGTCCCAATCGGGTTGGCGTTCGGCCGGCTCGGCAACTTTATTAATGGCGAACTCTATGGCCGACCCACAGACGTCCAGTGGTGCATGGTGTTTCCAGGCGGCGGTCCGGAATGCCGCCATCCGTCTCAACTTTATGAGGCGGCGCTGGAGGGTGGACTTCTGTTCATCGTGCTGTGGGTGGTCGGGCGTCGGCCGACCCCGCCGGGAACCCTCATGTGGACGTTTATTATGGGATATGGGCTGTGTCGAATTGTCGTGGAATTGTTCCGTGAGCCGGACCTGCACTTGGGATTTATTGCTGGGCCGATCACCATGGGTCAAGTCCTCAGCGCGCCGATGGTCCTCATCGGCGCCTGTATGCTGGCTGTCGGATACTGGCACGCTCGTCAGAAACGGTAAAAAGCAACGTGCTCTGTCCAGGACTCCAGCTTGACCAAGGCATGGACGACCGCTCTCCCCTCCTAATAAGGCATCTCGTCATCATCCAACCCGACGTGATGCCCGATTTCGTGAACGACAGTATCTCGAACTTCCTGCACCACTTCCTCGGCGCTACGGCATAGCCGCAAGATCGGCCTACGGTAGATCGAGATACGAGAGGGCAAATCTCCACCGGCACTGAAAAACGATTCCTCTTCTAGCGGGGTACCAGAATAGAGCCCGAGAAGATCGTCTTCTGATTTCAGGCCGAGGTCATCGAGGATTTCTCGTGATGGGGTCTCTTCGACGACAATGGCGACATTTTTCAGCAGGCGCCGATATTCGGATGGTAAGCCATCAATGGCTTGACGCACCAGACCCGCGAAGGCCTCCGGTTCCATGGCAAGGAAGTGAGAACGTCGGCGACCCATACGACCAGTCAAAGGCAAAAAAGAACGAGTGAAAAGAGTGGGATCCCTGACTGTTACCTGTTCACCTCAGTGACCGCCCACGGCCGGCAGGAACAGCGTGTCGGCAGCGCCCTTGGGACGTGCATCGACATCACCGTGCCTGCGAAGCGGGGGCGCGTCCCAAATGACTTTATGACCGGGCGCCAAATTCGCCGCCTCCATATAGTGATGCTTGGCCGTGGCGTCGTCTCGTAAAAAATCATATACCAGCGCCAGATTGTAATGCGCTTCCGCCAGGGTCGGCTGAGCCTTAATGGCCTCCTGGTATTGCAGTTTCGCCGCCTCCAATTGACGACCGCCGAATAGCCGATTGCCCTCTTCCATCGCCACGGCCGCTGCGGGTACCGTATTGACAGGCGCTTTTAATGTCCGTTCAGCGGCCATCGGCCGGCTTGCGCAACCGGCCAGTACGATGGCCAATACGACCATCCACATTCCACCTCTCATGATGCCTCCTCACGATAGAACCGGAACGACCGTCCCGGTCCGAAGAAAAATAAACTGAAAACCCTTCGGCCGGACGCCTAAACACTTGGACACAGCCTCGGTATAGATCTGCGCTTGAAGCTGATATTCTTCCGCTCGGTCGCCGATCTCCTCACCTGTAATATGATCAGTCTTATAGTCGGCAACCCAGATGTCGCCGTTCAAACGATACACCAGATCGATAATCCCTTCCATCACTGAGTGCTGGGATTCGGACGTTGACCAGGGGATGGCAAACGGAACTTCCCGACCTACGATGATGGCCTCTCGCAGAATCTGAAAGATTTCCGATTTGATAAATACTTCAAGTATCTCTTTCACGCTTGATCTTATGCTATTGTATTCATGTATATATTTTGCATCTATTGCTGCGCACATGATTTCAGCCAGATCAATGAGCTTCGTTGGATCATCAGCAAAGTCCCATTGCTCTAAGATGCGATGCGCCAGCGTTCCAATCAGAGAAGCCACCTCCGAACGTGGCCCATCTGATCTAGAACGTCGCACGGTCACTATCCTGGACTTCGTGCCCTTCAAGAAGGTCGGACTCAGGAGAGGCGGACATCGTGAGATCTCCTGTTGACGCCGGAAGCGTTCACCCCATCGTGCCCGCACAACCGCCACATCGTCATGTTCGAGGTCCTGCCATTCTGCACGTTCACGCCTATTGGCATGGAGGGGCACCGTCTTACCCGGAATGACTTTCAAGACAATCGTCCCGCTCCCGATCGGAAGGCGCGTCGTCTGGGCATCCGCGCCTAGACTGTCCAGATCAATCCCGAATCCTTGAGCCACCATGGCGAGGAAACTGTCCGGAGCGATGTGCCTTGTGATGCCGGCCGATAAAATGAGCCGGCGCTTCGCACGAGTCATGGCGACATACAGGACGCGGCTCTGTTCAGCCCGCCGACGTTCTTCCAATTTGGCCGTGACATACACCCCACCCAGAGTCTGTAGCTCGCCGGCCTTGATGCCGACAATCCCCGTCGACCAATCGTGGTGCACCATGATACGAGACGGAACGCGATTGGTGCCTCGTTGCAAACCGGCGAGAATAACAACGGGGAACTCCAGTCCCTTGGCTTTATGGATGCTGAGAAGGCGAACAAACCCCTGCCCGTCTCCATCGAGGTCTTCGGCCAACGAACTTTCCGCTTCGTCCGGCACGTCCAAGACACGCCTTGTTAACTCCGCTACCAAGCCTCGCAGAGTGAGCACAGACTGTTTCGCAAGCTGGACCGCCAGATCGCGGAGCTTCAGGACGTTGGCGACCGCCTGCTCGCCATCGATCGAGGCGGCGGCCAGTTCCAGCAACGGCGCTTTGGATAGCAGTGTGTCCATGACCTCCGTGAGCGGGAGACCGGGCAATTCGGAAGAGAGGTCGCGTAGCAAGGCATAGATCGGTTGCACAGCGTGATACGCAGTCTGTGCTTGGGGATCCAGCGAATCGGGCATACGCGCGATCCGGTAATCCAAGAGATGGTGTCGGGACAATGTTTCGATCTGCACGTCCGGCATCGCCCCCAACGAGGATCGCAGCATGCCCACCAATGCCAGACGATCGTGCGCATCCACCGCCGCGCGCAACAGATTGATGGCATCGATCACCTCCTGCCGTTCGTAGAAATGCTTTTCACCTTCAGTCAGGCACGGGATCTGATACCGCCGAAGAGCTTCGAGATAATCACGCATGTCTGTCAGGGTCCGAAATAGAATCGCCACGTGCGCCGGCTTAATTTTTACGGGAACCCCGTGTTCATACATCTCTTCTCGATTAAAGACCTCCTCACTGAGCCATCGGGCCAGTTCCTCGGCCTCGGCCCGACCGGCCGTTTCCGCATCGGCGTCCGTCACATCAGGACGAACGAGCCGAATTTCGACTTCCTCACCGGGCAATGAGGCCTGGTGATCCCGCGACAGGAGCGGATCGTGCCGTGGCTGTATGCCTTTGATGGCCTGCTCAGGAAAAATACGCGAGAAGAACGCATTGATGCAGGTCAGCAAGCCGGCATGGCTCCGGAAGTTCGTCTGCAAGGTATGGCATTCGCCGGGTGGGGCTTGAGCTAAGATATGGTCTTCGACCACGGTGTCGTAGGCTTCCATGTCGGCGCGGCGAAAGGCATAAATGGACTGTTTCGGGTCACCGACGATGAACAGCTTTCCGGGTTCCAGCGTGATCTTTCGCCAATCTGATACTTCAGCGTCCGGCGCTTCGGCGAGATAGAGGATCATCTCATACTGCGCCGGGTCCGTATCTTGAAACTCATCGACCAAAATAGATCGGAACTGACGTTTCAGCTCGCGTCGAATGAGAGGATGATCTCGTAACAGGTTGCGGGCACGGGCGACCAGTCCGTCAAACGAAATGTATCCGGTGTGAACAAAGCGCCGCCGGCACTCCCGCGCAAAGGGCACGATGAGTTGGACGATGGGTTGAAGCAGATCCAGCCTGACTGTGGCGACGGCTTGCGCCACACGGACGATCCGTTTCGCCTGCTCATGGTCATCCCGGCTCCATTGTTTGGTAAGCGGCGGCACCTCACGATCCCAGCTCCCTGAAACGATACACCGATCTTGCCGAGCGGCACGCTCCAGATAGGTGGCCGCGTCTTCCAGCAGACGTTCGAGCGTATTTATTTTTGGATGGCTCTGTCGCAGCTCCATGGCGATGTGGGCTTGACGGAGCAGCCAATCACTAATCGACGGAGACATCCCATTCAATCCAAGTTGCACATCCAGATCCTCATCCAAAGGGATGAGCTCGCCCACGAAGCCACGCGCCAGTTCTTGCAACTCTTCGAGCGTCACCGAGGAAAGCGCGGCCCTCCAGATCTCCTCGTGCGCCGCCGCCGATCCCAGTTCCTGATCCAGCCACACCGCCCATTCCTGCTGAAAGAATTCGTCGAACTGACGGCCTTCATCTTGCTGAAAACCCGGGTCAACCCTGCTCTCGATGGGGTACAACCGAAGCAGATGCGCGGCAAAACTATGGATGGTTCCGATCTGGCTTTTCTCCAACTCATGAAGCGCCTTTGCCGCCAAGTCGTTGGCGGGAAGCTCGTTGAGGCGCGTGCGCAGCCGGAGCTTCATCTCGTCGGCGGCCTTGTTGGTGAACGTCAACGCGACGATGTCGCCGACGGCCAGCGGTTCTGCCCGATGCAACAAGAGGTGCAGCAGCCGGTTTACGAGCAGGGTGGTTTTGCCCGTCCCCGCTCCGGCGGTGACCACAATGTTCCGGTCACCGGCTGTGGCGGCCCGCTCGCGGGCAGGGCTGTCGGAAAGGGTCGTACTCATTCAGTTGACCCGGTAACTGGACTCGTGTCGGCTTTCGGAGAAGGCGCCGATCGGAGTGCGCGATAAGGGCTCACCAGGGCATGATCGAGACGCGCACGCCAGACTGTCGGCTGATGAGATTTTCGGCACAGCAAGCGATAATCACAGCGGTCGCACGAACCGCTGGCATAAATAAAAAATCGTCCGGAATGAATGCCGTTCAATACGTGAGTGACCGCCTGTAAAATCGAAGGCGTGATTGAAGAGCTCCATGCATTGCCCGGAAATGAAGCCTGCCTCAATGATGGGTCCCACGCTGGAGCCAGATAATAGAACCACACGCCGTGACAGGTGGTCTCTGTACTTCCACCGGGCATTCTGGTTCTGAGAGCCTCCGTCATCGTCAGGTAGAGCGGTGGTTGGAGGCGTGTGGCGCGAGCCGCGCCCATGAGAAGATTCTTATCCAGCGTGTCCGGGTTACGGCTCGTTTTAAACTTGTAATCAATAATGCGGTAGGCATTCTGTGACCGCGACCAATCCACGCGATCCAATCGTCCCGTGATCAGGATCTCAGCAAGCTCAGCAGGCATGCCGGACAATGGCGCGTTCAGCCTGCCGTGCATTTCCTCTTCAAAGAGCACCGGTTCCCAGCCCTCTCGTGCCATCTCGGCTAAATCCTCACGTAGCGCATCGCGCAAGACAGTCAGCAAGCGCTCTTGATGCAGGCGCCACACGAGGGGATATCCGACGGGGTGAGAACCGGCAAATCGCTCGAACTCCGCTTGGGCTACTTGCTCTAATCGGTCAAGGGGATCAATCGAAGGAGCGACGTGTGAAAAGTATCCCTCTGTGCTGAGTGCTTGCAGGCATCGCCGCAAGATGCTGTGCGCCAGCGTCCCGAGCTCAGCCGGACCGATTTGATCGATCGACTCGGGAACCGTGAGCGGACGAAGCCGCAAGACCTGCTTGGCGAAATAGCGGAATGGGCAGGTGGCATACTCTTGCAACGCTGTGGGAGAAGCGCCGGACAATTGCATCGTCTGCCAGGCGCTCTCAAGCGGACCGGTGATGCCGTCATAGGCGCCAAGACGTTGTTCCGTTCCATCAAGTGATGAGAGAGCGGGCAATCCCCGCGCCACGACGCGTCCTGCCTCATAGCCTTCTTCTAAAAGGCGGCGAGGCACCCGGCGCATCAACAGAAATTTTGTGGCCATCTCAGATGGCGTGAGCCGGTCGAGATGATATTGCGGGGTGTTCTCAAACTTCACCGTCAAGCGACGAGGGACCACCTGTTCGCCGGCGCCGACCGTACGCTGAACCTCAGCGAGATACCCCGACGGCAAGAGAGACCGCCCCGCTTCATCGGTCCGCTGGTAGAGGAGCGTCAACTGTTCTCGAGCGGAACGACATAAGAGGGTAAACAGGAGTTTCTCTTCATCGTACCCGGCCAGTTTTTCCTGGATCTTGAAGCCGAGATCCACCTCCAGGAAGCGTCGGGTGCGGTCGCGCAAGAACGCGTCTTCGCGAATATGACGGGGAAACACTTTTTCGTTGAGACCCAGAATATAGAGCGCGCGGAACGCCACACCGCGGGCCGCCATCGCATCGAACACCTGGACCCCACCAGCGCGAGAAGAAGTGATGGGCACGAGCGTCTCTTCCATGATCCGATGGAACGCGGCTGTAAAATCCACGAGCGTCACCTCTCGATGGATGGCGCTCAGCCGTCGCAATTCTACGAGGGCTTGGGCCACGCTCTCCAACAACTGATGGCTGTCGTCCGCCTGCCCGTCCAAACCACCGGCGTGCCCATCCAACCATTCATCACAGAGTCTCTGCACATGCTCGCTATAGTCCTCCCACGTCCCTGAATCCGGGACAGACTGAAGTGAGGATGCGAGGGCCGAGACGGCGGTCCAAAGATGCTGAATGTGTTCACAGGAGATACGCGGACCAACGAGTTCTCCGTCGTCGTCATCCCGAAGCGGCAGATCTTTCTTCAGATACCTTGTCAACCGTGTCCATTCGTCCATCCCTTTGATAATGCCCAATCGGCGGGTTGCGACATCCCACACATTATGGCGAGGCGTCACATTGGAGGGACAGACCGGCGAGAGACGAAGAAATGGCGAAGACAACAATTCGATGACCCGATCGCGCCGAAACCCGCTGACTCGAAGATCCAGCAGTTGGATGCATGCTTTCGCCAATGGGAATTCGCTCAAGGGCCGGGTCATCGTAGAGGTAAACGGGATCGCATGCTGATCGAAGATCCGAGGCAACAGTGTCGTATAGCCGGTCAGCGTCCGTGCGACGACGCCAATGTCCTCAAACCCATAGCCCCGTTCCTCGACGAGAGTCAAAATATCTTTTGCGACCACCGTCAATTCGTCGACTGGCCCGGACATGGACAGCATGCGGCACGATTGCCCGGATCGCAATAATCCATCATCGTGACCTGGTCCGGGGAAAATGGCCGTCCCGGGCGACTGAGGCGCCTGCCCCACAAGTCCGAAGAGGTGTCGTTCGAAAAAGCGTTCCGCAAAGCCATAGGCCGGATTGCCTTTCACCATGGGAAAGAACAGCGTAGTGGGATAGTGACGGACCACGGTGTGAAACAGGTCGAGCTGAACCTGGGTGACATCGTAAAAGCCATAGTAAAGAATCCGGCTCTGTCGCTGGAGAAAGGCGGATCTTACAGCATAGGTCTCAGCCTCACTTGCCAGATCGTCCCGATCGAAGCGCTGCTCC
>JBDUAJ010000104.1:0-9837 GCA_040004695.1 Nitrospirales bacterium
AGAAGAAGCGGCGATCCGAGAGACACGAGAAGAGAGTTGCCTAGAAGTGAGGATTTCGCGCCTGCTCAATGTTTATTCTTACACCGACCATCCAGTGATCATTATCGTCTACGTCGGAGAAATCATCGGAGGCCACGCCGCGGCCGGCGATGAGACGTTGGAAGCCGGCATTTTTCGCCCAGCCGACGTTCCCTGGAGCGAATTGGCATTCCCAAGTACGTCCCAAGCGCTGCATGACTACCTTGCAATCATGCAACCCCGCAAGATTCCTTGACTGTCTTATTTTTAAGCGGCTATAATCCTCCGCTTGTCACTGCATTTTTAATAGAAATTTTGCGAGGATAGCTGAATGTCGGTCATATTTCTTATGACCACCATCGTGCTGTATTTTGTCGGCACCGGTTTTTATCTGGCCTATCTCGTCCGTCGTTCTGAAGCGCTGTCGCGAGTGTCTTTCATCATTACGGGAGTCGGATTTCTCTCTCATTCGATCGCGCTTGTGACAAGAATGATCGCTGAACAGCAAATGCCGCTCACCAGTTCACATGATGCCATTTCATTTTTCTCATGGGCGCTGGTGTTGGTACTTTTGATCGTCGAGCTTCGGCATCGTATCCATATCCTGGGTTCATTTATTCTTCCCCTTGCTCTCATTTCATTGGTCTCCGCGGCTGCGTTGCCCAAAGAAGTGCCGACGCTGGAGCCGGTGCTCAAAACCGTATGGCTGCACGTCACACTCAGTATTCTCGGTACGGTGGGGTTTGCCGTCGCGTTTGTCGCAGGTATCATGTACTTGATTCAAGATCGGCTGCTGAAATCCAAGCGCTTCAATGTGCTCTACAGCAAATTGCCGCCGTTGGATTTTCTCGACAATCTGAATCAGCAATCCATTGTGCTGGGGTTTCCGTTGTTGACCTTGGGGATCATTGTCGGCGCAGTCTCCGCCGAGTTTGCCAAAGGATCCTTCGTGAGCTGGAATCCCGAGCAAACATGGGCTCTCGTGACCTGGGTCTTTTATTTCGCCGTGCTCGTCGGACGTTTGACCGTGGGATGGCGAGCCAAGCGGGCCGCGTACCTCACCATTATCGGATTTGCCGGAGTCATTCTGACCTTCATCGGTGTCGTGGTAAAGGGACACGGGCCGGGAGCCTGAGGCCATGCATCTAATTGTGGTCGGACTCAGCCATAAAACCGCTCCCATTGAGGTGCGTGAAAAGTTAGCGGTGCCGGCCAGTCGGCTGGGAGAAGCCCTGCATCGGCTCTGTGTGTACCCGGGCATCAAGGAAGGCTTTTTACTCTCGACCTGTAACCGAGTCGAGGTCTATGCGGTCGTGGAAGAGATGGAGGCCGGGTATGCCGGCGTGCAAAGCTTCTTGGCGGACACACATCTGGCACTCACCTCGGATCAATTGACTCCGCATTTGTACCAGCATATCGATGATCGCGCGATCGGCCATCTCTTTCGGGTGGCGGCGAGTCTGGATTCGATGGTTGTCGGCGAACCGCAAATCCTTGGCCAATTGAAAGATGCCTTTGAAGCGGCGCTGGCTCACAAAGCCAGCGGTTTGATTCTTAACAAACTAGTGAAAAAGGCCATCTCTGTCGCGAAGCGCGTGCGAACGGAAACCAAAATCGCGGAAGCCGCCGTGTCGGTCAGTTATGCCGCTGTGGAGTTGGCGAAGAAGATTTTTTCTAATCTGAGCGAAAAAACGGTTCTCCTGGTGGGGGCGGGAGAAATGGCGAAGTTGGCGGCTCAGCACCTGGTGAACAACGGAATCAGGCGAGTCATGATCACCACGCGCGATTCCGTCAGTGCGACGGAATTGGCGAAGCGGTTCAAAGGCACCGCGATTCCTTTTGAAGAGTTTCGTCACGAAATGGCCGAAGCCGACATCGTCCTCTGCTCCACAGGGGCGTCATATTACCTCATTCACACGGAGGACGTGCAGCGGGCGGTTCGCCTGCGCATGAACCGGCCCATCTTTCTGATCGATATTTCCGTTCCCCGCAATATCGATCCGGCGGTTAGGGATATCGATAATGCGTTTTTGTTCGACATTGATGATCTCGAAACGCGTGTTGAGCAGAACCGCGAAGACCGCCGGGGTGAGGCGGTGAAGGCCGAGCGACTCGTCGATGAGGAAGTGGGTGTCATCCAACAATGGATTAAATCGCTTGAAGTCACGCCCCTCATTGTCGCCTTGCGCAAACGCGCCGATGAAATCAAACAGACGGAATTAGAAAAAACACTGACCAGGTTGAAGCACCTCTCGCCACAGGATCGTGAAGCGATAGAAGCGCTGGCATCCGCCGTCGTCAATAAACTCTTGCACGGGTCGCTCGTGACGCTCAAGGCCGAGGCCGATTCCGCGACCGGTGCGCTCTATCTGGAAGCGGCGCGGCGGTTCTTTAATCTTGTGGACAATGGAACCGTCAGTCATCTGAGCGGCGCGGCGGCGCACGACGCGGAAGACGAGACGAGCCGGTTTCTCGCCGTTCCGAAAGACGGGAGCCCGGAACGCAAACAGTAGAAACGCGGCGAGGCGTTCCTGGAGCCACAGGGGCCGGACGCCCAACTACCTAACCTTCGTATGCGGAATAGTCAATGTCTAAAGGTCCCAAGCTATACACCTGTCCGAAGTGCCGGCACACCTATTTGGGGCACGATCCCGTTCACGATTGTCCACGGTGCGGCTTCGATTATCGCAGCAAGGAGGGCTTTCGGTGGGACCTGCTCGCCTATCTTGCCGTCATTCTGGCTTTGCTGGGCTTCTTTGTGATGTCGTTTTATTACCGGGATATGGCGAGAGTGCCGCAGCAGAATCCAAATCCAAACACAAGCGGCAATGAGCATGAAAAATTGCCCGGTGCGCGAGAGACTCCCTTTCAGAGCCGTTATCAGGAGCGAGGCCAGTGACACTCACCGCATCCACGCCGGCAACGTCTCGCTCGTCCCTGGTCATTGGGACGAGGGGGAGCCGTCTGGCCATCTGGCAGGCCGAATGGATCCAAGCTCGCTTGCACGAGATCGCGCCTGAGCTGACGGTGACGCTCCAACGGATCAAGACATCGGGTGACAAGATTTTAGACGTTCCGCTGGCGAAGATCGGCGGCAAAGGACTCTTCGTCAAAGAGATCGAGGAGGCTCTGCTTCGAGGGGACATCGACCTGGCAGTGCACAGCATGAAAGATGTCCCGACCGTTCTGCCGGATCCTCTGGAAATTCTCTGTGTTCCCGCGCGTGAGGATGTGCGGGATGCCTTGATCAGTCGCGAGCGGTTGACGCTGGACCAATTGCCCACAGGAGCACGGATCGGCACCAGCAGTCTGCGCCGTCAATCACAATTGTTGCATTACAGGCCCGACCTGCGCATCGAGATGCTGCGGGGTAACGTGGAGACTCGCCTGCGCAAAGTGAAACACGGCGACTATGATGCGATTGTCTTGGCTGCGGCCGGCCTGCGGCGCATGGGGTGGGACGGAGAGGTGACCGAATATCTCTCGTTGGATGTGAGTTTGCCGGCCATTGGTCAGGGGGCATTGGCGATCGAGGGGCGTCGCGACGATGAGTTCGTCCGAGCACTCTTATCCAAACTTGACGATCCGACGACGCATACAGCCGTGACCGCAGAGAGGGCGCTCTTGGATCGGCTGCAGGGAGGATGCCAGGTTCCCATTGCGGCTCATGCGACGATTGAGCAGAATCGTCTCTCGCTCACCGGCCTTGTCTCGAGCACGGACGGGAAGACGCTGATTCGCGATGCGGTCGCCGGCGCCGTGTCCGAGGCACGGGCTTTGGGCATTCGTTTGGCGGAGCAACTCCTGGCCGCAGGTGCCGACGTGATCTTGCGTGACATTTATGGCCAGGCGTGAACCAGGATGAAGGCGGTAGGGAAAGTTTATCTGGTGGGGGCTGGACCGGGAGATCCACAGCTCTTGACCTTACGAGGGAAACGGTGCTTGGAACAGGCCGATGTGGTGGTGTACGACTATCTGGCCAATCCCGTGTTGCTTGAGTATGCCCCCGAAGCAGCCGAGCGAATATATGTCGGTCGGCGCGATCGTGGAGCCTATCAAGATCAGCACGAAGTCAATCATCTCTTGATTGAAAAAGCACGGGAAGGACACGTCGTGGTCCGTTTGAAGGGGGGCGATCCCTTTGTGTTTGGGCGGGGCGGCGAGGAAGCGGAAGCCGTCGCTGGAGCGGGAATTCCATTTGAAGTCGTCCCCGGCGTGACGTCCGCCGTGGCTGTCCCCGCGTATGCCGGTATTCCCGTGACGCATCGCACGCTGGCGTCGACCGTGGCCTTCGTGACCGGTCATGAAGATCCGACGAAGGGAACGTCCAGCATGGAGTGGCCGCGTCTCGCGTCCTCGGACGGCACGCTGGTGTTTTTAATGGGAATGAAAAACCTGCCGGCCATCGTGGAGCGTTTAACGAAGGACGGCAAGTCGATCGAGACGCCTGTCGCCTTGATTCGGTGGGGGACGCGTTCCCATCAGCGGACCGTGGTCGGCACACTGCGTGATATTGTGGAAAAAGCCGAACAGGCTCAAATGGAACCGCCGACGACTATCGTCGTGGGGCAGGTCGTACGGCTCAGAGAGCAGTTGAATTGGTATGAGACTCGACCGCTGTTCGGGAAGCGCATCCTTGTCACGCGTGCGCGGGAGCAGGCCGGAGAATTGTCTAGTCTTCTCACAGAATATGGCGCCGAACCGGTGGCGTATCCGGTCATCCAAATTGTTCCGCCGGAAAGTTGGCGTGAACTCGATGATGCACTCGCTGATTTGAGCCGCTATCATTGGCTGGTGTTCACGAGTGTGAACGGCATCCGTCCGTTTATGGAACGGCTCAAACAGAGAGGACAGGATGCACGCGCGCTGTCGGGTCTCCGGATCGGCTGCATCGGTCCGCGTACCGCCGAGGAATTAGCCCGATATGGGTTGAACGCCGATCTTATTCCGGCGCAGTTCCAGGCGGAAGGCCTCATCGCCGCCATGATGGAGGCCGGCGTGTCCGGCCGACGCATCCTCATCGCCCGCGCCGCCCTTGCACGAGAAATTTTACCGGACCAGCTTCGGGCAGCGGGTGCCGAGGTGCGCGTGGTCACGGTCTATCGGACCATACGTCCCGTCTCCGAAGTCACACGGCTGAAGGACCAATTAGCAGGGCGCGACCTTCATGTCATGACCTTTGCCAGCTCTTCCACCGTGCGCAATTTTTGCGCGCTGTTCGAGAACCGGGATGAGATACGCAAGCTGACGGCGGGTGTGGCGGTCGCCTGCATTGGCCCGATTACGGCTCAAACCGCCGAGGAAGAAGGCTTGCCTGTGATGGTCATGGCGAAAGCCAATACCATTCCGGCGCTGGTTGACGCGATCGTTCACTATTTCCATCAATTGCCATCCACACATACATAGGAGATCAAGTATGGTTCCTGTCAAATCATTCATGGTTCCAGCTGAAAAGTTCGTCACCGTGGACCGCGATACCGATGTCCGGAAGGCGGCTGAGATTATGCGGGACCGGAATATTGGAAGCTTGTTCGTGAGCCGCGGGAATGAGATTGTAGGTATTGTGACGGATACGGACATGGTTAGGAGAGTCGTCGCGGTAGGCGGTGATCCTTCCCATAAGGTGATCGAGCAGATTATGTCGGCTCCCATCATGACCATCGAAGAAAGTAAGACCCTGCTTGATGCGAACGATTTGATGGCGCGGGAGCATCTTCGCCATTTGGGCGTGACACGGAACGGCAAATTGGTCGGCATGATTTCCGTGCGGGACCTGGTGGTCTTCCTGACCAATCTTCCGAGGAAATAGCATGGCCTTTCCTCGTCAACGATTGCGACGACTCCGGCAGAATGAGTCCTTGCGGCGGCTGGTTCGCGAGACGACGCTGTCCGTCTCCGATTTCATCTATCCGATGTTCGTGACGACTGGACGAGACCGGCGCGAGGAAATTGCCTCCATGCCGGGGCAATACCGCTGGTCGGTGGACCTTCTGGTGAAGGAAGCGACCGACGTCAAGCTGCTCGGTATCCCGGCCGTCATCCTGTTCGGCATTCCGGATCGAAAGGACGAGCGGGGGACCTCTGCGTATGATCCTCACGGCGTTGTGCAGCGCGGGATCCGCGCGATCAAAGATCACGTGCCGGACTTGCTCGTCATGACCGATGTGTGCATCGACGAATACACGTCGCATGGACACTGTGGCGTCGTGAAGGACGGGCGCATCGTGAACGATGACACGCTCGAATGTTTACGCGAAATGGCCCGCACCCACGCTGAAGCGGGAGCGGACGTCGTGGCGCCATCCGATATGATGGATGGCCGGGTGGGTGCGATTCGCGATGAACTGGATCGCCATGGGTATACCGAGATTCCCATCATGTCCTATGCGGCCAAGTACGCGTCCTGTTTGTATGCGCCGTTTCGTGAAGCCGCCGATTCGACCCCGACGTTTGGTGACCGACGGTCCTATCAAATGGATGTGGCGAACGTCCGGGAAGCGCTGCGTGAGATTGATCTGGATATCGAAGAAGGGGCCGATATCGTCATGGTCAAGCCGGCCTTGCCGTTCCTGGACATCATTGCCGCGGCGCGCGCACGTGTAGGCTTGCCCATCGCGGCGTATCAGGTGAGCGGGGAGTACAGCATGATCAAAGCCGCGGCCCAAGCCGGATGGCTGGACGAGGCGAGGGCGATGATGGAGTCCTTGCTGTCGATCAAGCGGGCCGGCGCCGATATGATTCTCACCTATTTCGCAAAAGATGCCGCACGAGCATTGAATGATTGAGCATTGAATGAAGGTCACTAGAAGCCTCACGCATCATCACGTCACAACCTATCCTGTGCTGACGATCGGCAACTTTGATGGTCTTCATCGTGGACATCAGGCCCTTCTGAAGTCGGTCGTGCAGGCGGCCATCGACAAGAGCGGGACCGCGTCGGTACTGACATTTGATCCTCATCCCATCACCGTCTTGTCTCCCGGGACGCCTCTCCGGCTCTTGACGACGATGGAAGACAAGCTGGCCCGTTTTGAAGAAGCCGGGATCGAGCATGTCTTCTGTCTGCCATTCAACAAGGCGTTTGCTGCACTCACTCCTGAAGAATTTGTCTTCAAAATGTTGAGAGATCAGATCGGCGTGAGGGAGTTATTGGTAGGGGAGCAGTTCGCCTTTGGCGCAGGCAGAAGTGGCCGTATGGCGGATCTGGTTCGATTGAGCCAATCGGCTGGTTTTGTCGTTCACGCAGTTCCCCCCATTCGTGTTGAAGACGAAATCGTCAGTTCCACTCGCATTCGCGTGATGATACAGGCGGGAGAGGTTGGCCGTGCGGCTCGGTTTCTCGGTCGATCGTATGACCTGGCTGGAACCGTTGTCCGTGGCGCGCAGCGAGGCCAGACACTGGGGTGGCCGACCGCCAATATCCGCTTGCCGCACCATCGAGTCATTCCGGCCGATGGTGTATATGCGACCACGGCAGTGTGCAACGGGCGTAGCGTGAACTCCGTCGTCTATATCGGCACGCGTCCGACCTTCGGCGACGGCGAGCGGTTAGTCGAAGTGTATCTGCTTGACGAACAGCTCGACCTCTACGGGAAAGATATATTTGTCCGTTTCGTGGAACGACTCAGAGGAGATCAGGTCTTTCCCACGCCTGAAGATCTCTCGCGGCAGATTGATGTCGATGTGCTCCGTGCGCGTGATGTATTGAAAGCGGCCGCCAAGCCGGTAGTGGATTCGCAGGTCTCTTGAATATGGCGCCATCTGTTCATACGACCTCACGGCATGCCCGGTTTTTACGCCGCGTGGCGGAGGCGGTCAAGAGACAGGGACTCATCGAGCGTGGCGACCGCATCATCGTCGCAGTCTCCGGCGGCCCTGACTCCGTGGCGTTGCTCTCGGTCCTGCATGCGTGGGCTCCGTCCTGGAGCCTGTCTTTATGGGTGGCCCACTTCAATTATGGCCTTCGTGGCCGAGAGTCGGATGATGATGCGGCTTTTGTGACGCGACTGTGTGAACGTTACAACATCCCACATATTTGTGAACGGCTGGCGCTGACTGAAGATGTGTGCACGGGGCGGTCATTCCAAGAAGCGGCACGTGAAGCCAGGTATGCGGCCTTGATACGAGTGCGCGCCTCGCTAGAGGCCAACAAGGTGGCCATAGGCCATACACGAGATGATCAGGCGGAAACGGTCGTCATGTGGTTGCTACGAGGGGCGGGGACCACGGGGCTTTCAGGCATGCCGTGCCTGCGCCTGCCGTTCATCCGCCCGCTGCTGACTGTCGGCCGCATGGACGTGCTGTCGTATTTGAGTGAGCAGGGTTTGGATTTTCGGGAGGACTCGAGTAATGCGAAGCCCATCTACCTCCGCAATCGGGTGCGGCATGATGTGCTGCCTTTGCTGAAGCAATTCAATCCGGCCATCCTCGATGTCTTGGCTCGGCAGGCGGACATTCTTCGTGAGGACAATAGCTGTCTTGATAACATTGCGGAGGAACAGTGTGCTCGTGCAGCCCGAGAGGGAAAGGACCATGCATGGGTTGTGGACCGCACCGACCTGCTTGGCATGCATCTGGCCGTGCAACGGCGTGTCGTTCGGAAAGTCGTTCAGCGCACCGCTGGGGTGAACCGCGGCCCCTCATTTGCGGCCGTCTCGCTTCTATTGGACCGCGTCGTACACGGAGATTCCGGCTCATGTGCCACCCTCCGAAATGTACACGTGAGCCGGGAATACGACACGATCCTGTTTCAGCGTCGTGGCGTCATGCCGTGTGGGACTGTAGAGACGTCAGCGCTGTCGGTCGCGCTACCCGTTCCATTCACCGTCTCCTGGCCGCTCACGGGCCAACGGCTGCAGGCCGATCTGGTACACTGCTCTCAATCGGATCAGATGTGTTCGAGGTTATCATCGATGCAGGCCATGCTGGATGCTGAGCGCTTGACACTGGACCTTCAGGTACGCGCGTGGAGACCGGGAGATCGCTTTCATCCATTCGGCTTCGAAGGCCATCAGAAGAAGTTGCAAGATTTATTTGCCGATCTTAAAGTGCCGAGGTCGGTGCGAGGACGCATTCCGCTGGTCGTCGCTCCGGAAGGTATTGTATGGGTTGCGGGATATCGCACGGATCACCGGTTTCGTGTGACGGCCTCGACACGACGTGTCCTACGCCTCACGCTCTTGGATGGCGAAGGTAGGGAGTTCGAATAATGGACCGAATATTCGGAAGGCCGATCGTCACTCAAGAGCAGATGCGGATGCGCATACGAGAATTGGGCCGACAGATCACCGTGGATTATGCCAACAAGGATTTGATTCTCGTCGGGGTGTTGAAAGGGGCGTATGCATTCTATGCCGACTTGGCCAGAGCGATCCGAATCCCCATGCGCGTGGATTTTCTCGTCGTGACCAGTTATTCGGGAAAACCGAAAAGTTCAGGAAAAGTGAAAATGGTGACTGACTTAACCGAAGACATCGCGGGACGTGATGTGCTGTTGGTAGAGGATATCGTTGACTCCGGACTGACGGCTCAATATCTTGTTAATACGCTGCTCAAGCGCAAACCGAAGTCCATTAAAATCTGCTCCCTGCTGAGCAAGCCGGAACGTCGTGAGAAGAATGTGTCGATCGACTATGTGGGATTTGAGATTCCGAATAAGTACGTGGTGGGTTACGGCCTGGACTATCAACAGAAATATCGTAATCTTCCCTATCTGGCTGTTTTAGATACGGTGGATGAAGACGGCCAGGATGAGGGTGGATAAAGCCGTTCTTGTCACGTTTTCCAACTGTATGTTAGAATCTTGTGTCATTATTATCT
>JBDUAJ010000105.1:0-9809 GCA_040004695.1 Nitrospirales bacterium
CCGATAGCATCGTTCCCTGCGGCACGAGCGGTGAATCGGCCACCCTGACCTACGAAGAACATGACCGCGTCATCGAATTCACCGTGGAAGCCGCCAAGGGGCGTGTCCCGGTTATCGCCGGTACGGGATCGAATTCCACCGATGAAGCCATCACACTGACGAAACATGCGAAAAAGGCCGGAGCCGACGGCGCCCTCTTGATTTGTCCGTACTACAACAAGCCGACACAAGAGGGGCTCTATCGGCACTACAAGGCGATCGCGGAAGCGGTGGACATTCCTCTCGTGCTCTATAATATCCCTAGTAGAACCAGCGTCAACATGCTCCCCACCACCGTTGCGAGGCTCTCATCGATTCATAACATTGTGGCGATCAAGGAAGGAGCCGGCTCACTGGGGCAGGTCTCTGAGATCATCCAAGCCTGTGGGGATCGCATCACTGTTCTCGCCGGCGATGACGCCTTAACCCTGCCGATGATGGCCGTGGGAGCAAAGGGCGTCATCACCGTCACAGCCAATATTGCACCGGCCGATATGGCGGCCTTAGTCGATGCATGTGTCGCAGGTCAGTTCGACCAAGCGAAGACGTGGCATTACAAACTCTATCCATTATTCACCGCCTTGTTCCATGAGACCAATCCGATTCCCGTGAAGGAAGCCCTCGGCATGATGGGCAAGATCCAACCAGAACTCCGGTTGCCGCTCTGCCCCCTGTCTACTGAGAACCGAGAGAAGTTGGCGCACGCCCTGAAAGACTACCGCCTCATCTGACGACGGGCTTGTGAGTCGTTCAATAGAGCCACTCTCTTCAGCGATTCACGGATCAGAATAACGAGGATTCCCATGGTAAAAGTGATCATCACAGGGGCGGCCGGCCGAATGGGCGCGCGTTTGGTCTCGCTGACAAAGGAATCAGCGGCGTTGACGCTTGCAGGGGCGGTTGAACGAAAAGGGCATGCGTCGATCGGTGATGACGCCGGAGAAACAGCGGGCTGCGGCCATACGGGCATCCGGATCACGGAAGATTTGTCATCCCTATTGCCGCACGCAGAAGTGGTCGTCGATTTCTCGGCGCCTGAGGCCAGCCTTGAGCACGTGCGACTTGCCGCACAGCATCAACGCGCAGTGGTCCTCGGCACCACCGGTTTTACAGCGGAAGACTTGAGCGAGTTGCGGGCCTTAGCCCGCCACATCCCGTGCGTCGTTTCCCCCAACATGAGCGTCGGAGTCAACTTGCTCTTCACAGCCGTCGCCCAGATGGCCAAAACACTAGGAGAGGATTACGACATTGAAGTCATCGAGGCCCATCATCGCTTAAAAAAAGATGCCCCCAGTGGAACCGCGCTCAAGTTGGCCGAGGTTCTGGCGAAAGCGATGAATCGCAACCTCGACGAGAAGGGGGTCTATACGCGGAAAGGCCTGATCGGCGAACGAAAGCCCGGCGAAATCGGCATTCAGACTATTCGTGCAGGAGATATTGTCGGGGATCACACGGTGATCTTCGGTGGAATGGGAGAGCGGATTGAAGTCATTCACCGCGCTCAAAGTCGTGACACCTTCGCGCGGGGGGCACTTCGCGCTGCTCGCTGGGCGGTTAAGCAACCGCCCGGTCTCTACGATATGTTGGACGTCCTGAACCTTCGCTAAGCAAGTCGCTGTTCTCTTTCTTGGTTAATACCCTGACCGCTTACGAATATCCAAACAAAAACGCCCCCGCAGATTCAACACCACGAGGGCGATTCATTGAATTCGATTGCTTAGTACAAACTTACTGTTCTGTGAAAGGCGATTGATCAGCGGTCAGCGGCGCCTCGCCGATCACGGTCGCGCCACAGCCGTGGCACTGGACCTTGACCTGCCCGGACTCATAACTAATAAGACGATAACAGTGCGGGCAGCAGGCGAGAGCAGTCCACGGAGTGCGAGACACTCGTGTCACCGATGGTTTCATATACCACCCGATGATATAGACGCCTCATCACACGCGGTCAGCAACGTGCGGCGGTGATAGGACGGGGTTGCTGTTCAACCGGGCGACGCCTGCCACAATTTAGACACGCCAACACGGTGATGACGAGACCTGCATTGAGGTCGACCGCCCGCTCCAACAACATTGTTCCTTGGCACTTATCGCAAGTATTCATAGTTTGACCATACCATGCCCTATGGCATGAGACTATCAGCCGAAAGTCCCTCTGGGCGAAAAAAAAAGACCCCCCGCTCGATTCAGCAATGAGTCGTTAGGGCAACAGTTTCTGATCGTAAGCGCTTAGTGTCATGTCCTATTCGAGACTGATCACAATGTGTGGGGTTCCTTGACAGGCAATAGTAGCTGCCATAGGATGTCGGCAGGTAGTGGGAGATTCTATGTATCGTCTATTGCTGATCCTTGGTCTGTTGATTGTTTTGTATTTTTTAGTGAGGAGAGCTTTGCGCGAGTTCAACAAGCCGTCGCTCCCCAATCAAGGGAGTGTAGCGGCGGACCACATGATTCAAGATCCCGTGTGCCGCACGTATGTTCCGCGGGCGAACGCCGTAAATGCAAGCATTGGCGGCCAGACCTATTACTTCTGTAGCATGAACTGCGCGCAAATTTTTCATAAGCAACTCTCGACTTAACACCCCGAATACTTGTACGAATTCAACTTTTCTTCCTTATCGAACTTCAGTGTAATCTGGCATTGATTTGGCGCAAAATTAAAAAAAGGCGCACTGCTTCTCCCGCCGGCAATTCGAAAATAGGTCCATTCTTCACCACCAAAAAACCTCGGCGCTTTTCCGCTGGGGGTTCCCCAGTTTTTCTCGAACCATGCTTTATCTTTGCCTTCCATCTCAGCCGGTTTGAGTGACGCATCCAGATACGGGTTGCCCCCGCACCCGGCGATCAGCACTATCATGAGCAGAAGCCCAACTATTGATCGTCTCATACCGTTCTCCTTCACAGCCGCCGGTCTCCAAAGTGGAGTCTCACCACTATAGCAATCCCAAATGGCAATCCCAAAAACGCGCCTGGCCCTAAAGGGTCAAGACCCTCTTTCCCGTAGCGTCATGATTGTAGTCATCGAAGATGAGCCTGTCAAAAGCTGCGTCCATTGCATTCAACTGTCGATGCTCATACAATAAATTTGTGACCTCACTCTTCAGCGACAAACCCTCGTCCAAAGGAATGGCCATGAATATTTACCTCGATACCGCGAATGTGAAGGACATTAAAGAGGCGGTCAGCCAGGGGGCCGTGGACGGCATCACCACGAACCCATCATTAGCGGCGAAGGAAGGCAGGGATTTCAAAGAACTGGTACTCGAGATCTGCAACCTCGTCGATGGTCCTATTAGTGCCGAAGTCATCAGTATTGAAGCCGATGCCATCGTGAAAGAAGGGCGGGAGCTGGCCAAACTCCATAAGAATATTGTGGTGAAGTGCCCGCTGATCCCGGAAGGCCTCAAAGCCACCAAGCGACTCGCCGCCGATGGAATTCGAGTCAACGTGACGCTATGTTTTTCCCCGACGCAAGCGCTCTTGGCCGCCAAAGCCGGAGCCTGGTGCGTCTCTCCATTTATTGGACGTCTCGACGACGTCGGCACCGATGGGATGGAGCTCATTCGGCAGATCATCGCCATCTACCAAAATTACGATTACAAGACTCAAGTCCTCGTGGCGAGTGTGCGACACACCATGCATGTCGTAGAAGCCGCGTTGGCCGGTGGAGACATTTGTACGATGCCCTATAGTGTCTACCAGCAGTTGATTAAACATCCGCTGACCGACATCGGCCTCAAGAAGTTTCTCGCCGACTGGAACGCCCAACGCCCGACCTGATTGTTTCAAGAGGGGGCCGCCTGCGACGAGACGGCCGCGCGTCGGCCCCCTCCTTCGCTTTCAATCCATATGAAGAACCCGCCATCATCTGCACAGCTTGTGCAAAGACCCCATGAAACATGGCCGGGGTCAGCCTGCCAGTGAATGTGTTTTGCTGGCTCGGGTGGTAAGAGGCGATGAGCGTGACGCCCCATGAAAGCCGATAGCTGACCCCATGTCCAAAGCGCAGTGCCGGGGAGGGGATAGCATAGCCCAATTGACGGCATGCTTTGATATATTGATCGAACGCAATCTTCCCGAGCGCGACGACCACGCGGATTTTCTTCAGCAGGCGAAGCTCTTCTAACAAATAGGGACGGCAGCGATCAAACTCGCAACGCCTGGGTTTATTGTCGGGAGGCGCACAACGAACGACTGCGGCAATATAGCAATCCTTGAGCGCAAGACCGTCATCCTTATGAATCGACTGCGGTTGATTGGCGAATCCATAGCGGTGGAGGGCTTCATAGAGCCAATCTCCGCTTCGATCTCCGGTAAAGATACGTCCGGTCCGATTCCCACCATGCGCCGCCGGTGCCAACCCTATAACAAATAAGCGGGCGGACGAATCGCCGAAGGCCGGAACAGGCCGGCCCCAATAAATCCAGTCGCGGTACTGCCTCCGTTTGATGCGGGCGATACCTTCTCGATGGGCCACCAAGCGGGGACATTGTCTACACTCAGTGATAGACTGATTCAGCACGACCAGTGCACGCATAGACGGGGAGTGTATCATAAGCCCTCACGATCAAGCGCCAGGCTTGCCGAGGGATAGCGTTCCTGATAGCATGAGTGCGTTTTTGTCATGACGGATCATTAGAGGCTTGTGAAAACCCAATATCGTTTCCCGAACTGTTGTTCGCTTTCCCGCCGAGTTATCGCCAGCCTCCTCATCAGCGTGGTCATCGGGCTGCTGGTTGTTCGCACGGCCGTCAGTGCGGACATCCCCAAGCCCAACGCGCTCGCGGCGACTGATACAAAGCCGGCAACCATCATCTCAGCGCCGCCTGTTCCAGATGCGGAGAAAAGCGGCTCCATGGAGGAGCTGCTCCCGGCCTCTGGAGAGGAGCTGGACTCCGGCCAAGGGAACGACACGCCGCTGGTCGTGATTCCGCCCATCGACCGGCCGAGTCAGCGATACTTCCTCAGCTCTTTCAAGCTTCCGACCCAACTGACCTTTGCCGGCGTGTCGGTTCCCATGGATAACTGGCAAGTCCGCGAGCGAATCGAATATGAGTTTTACCAGTTCCTCGCTGAAGAAGGCGAAAGCATTATCATGGCCAAGCGGAGCGGCCGTTGTTTCCCTCCCGTCGAGAAACAATTGGCTCAGTCAGGTCTCCCCGACGATTTGAAATACATGCTGCTCGTCGAGAGCAAATGCATTTCCGCCGCCTTTTCCAAGGCGAAGGCCTCCGGTCCCTGGCAGTTCATTGGATCGACCGGAAAGCGCTACAAGCTCTATAGCAATCAATGGCGCGATGATCGTCGGAACCTCGAGATGTCCACGGAAGCGGCGATTAAATATCTGCGCTATCTCAAACAGGATCTAGGAGACTGGTTCCTCGCGATGGCGGCCTACAACGCCGGGGAAGATCGGATCAGAAAATTACTGAAGGAGCAGCGGATCACCGACTACTGGAAACTGCACTATGTCCGGGAGACGATGCGCTACGTCCCTCGAATCATTGCCGCGAAGGAGATTTACTCTCAACCCGAGAAATACTTGGGACTGACCAAGAAAGATCTCTACGCCCAGCTCGAGACAGAAACGGTGGCCGTGACGATCAAGGAGGCGCAACGCCATTTGGCCTCCATCGCCGAAGACTACGGCTCCTATTTTCTCGAACTGAAAATGCTGAATCCGGAAATCCGCAAAGAGTCCCTCCCCAAAGGCACGCACTCCATTCGCGTGCCGAAACAAGCGTGTCCCTTCCGCTGCCTCAAGCAGGATACGACTCCCTAAATCATGCACGTCGGCGTGAAGCAGCCACGAGTCCGCATGCTGCTCGAACGTATGCTGACGTCTGCCCTCAATGCAGTCGATCCCTGTGAAGCGGTGCGTCGAGCTGTGATGCGCAAGGGCACGACGCTTCAGGTAGGCGAGCATCGCTACGATTTAACGCGTTACAAGCGCCTCTTCGCCATCGGAGCAGGCAAAGCCTCGGCTCGCATGGCCGTCGCCCTGGAACAACGCCTCGGCACGCGGTTGAGCGGCGGCGTGGTGGTGGTTAAATATGGACACGGCGCATCGACCTCAATGATCGACATACAGGAAGCGGGCCATCCGGTTCCCGACTTGTCGGGTCAACAAGCGACAGAACAGATTTTGGTCCTGCTCGACCAGCTCACCGCCGACGACCTGGTCTTTGTCCTGTTGTCCGGAGGCGCCTCGAGCCTTTTGCCTGCTCCCGCGCCAGGCGTCACACTTGCCGATAAACAGCGCGCGACGGCCCTGCTGTTATACAGCGGCGCGACGATCTATGAGATCAATACGATCCGCAAACATCTCTCCGCCTTGAAAGGCGGCCGTATGGCGGCGGCCACGCGCGCTCACCTGATCACCTTGATCCTGTCTGATGTGCTCGGCGACGATCTTGGCACGATCGGCTCGGGACCCTCCGCTCCGGATGGAACCACGTATGCCGATGCGATTCAGATTTTGCGCCGCTATGGCATCTGGAACAAGGTCCCGCCTCCTGTCCGCAGTCATCTTCTCAAAGGTCGACGAGGAGTGTATCCTGAATCGCCGAAGCCGGGAGCGCGGATGTTTCAGAGGGTGCAGAACCAGATTATCGGCAATAATCAGGCTGCCGTGGAGACCGTTGCACGAGTGTCGAAACAATGCGGACTGCGCCCGCTTATTCTCTCGACGTCCTTGCAGGGGGAAGCCCGCGAGGTGGCCAAATGCTTTGGCGCAATTGCGCGTGAAATCGTCACCACAGGACGGCCGATTCGGCGCCCCGCGTGTCTCATTGCAGGAGGCGAACTGACAGTCACTGTGCGCGGGAAGGGGCGGGGGGGACGCGCCCAGGAGTTCGCGCTGGCGGCAGCCCGCGAGGTCGCCGGACTGCCGAATGTCTGGATCGCCGGCTTTGGGACGGATGGGACGGATGGACCGACTGATGCGGCAGGGGCCATTGTAGACGGACGGACGCTCGCACGCGCCACTCGACTCCATGTGGACCCAACGGATTCGCTCGATCGCAACGATGCCTATCACTTCTTCAAGACGGTCGGGGGGCTCATTCGTACAGGTCCGACCGGCACCAACGTCAACGACCTCTATCTGCTGATCGCCCTATAACGCTGTCCGATGCACATACCCTATCTCGTCCCCTTGCAATCCAGCGGAGACCGGGCCCTCTGTGGCGGAAAGGCCGCCGGACTGGCAGCCTTACTCCATCATGGGTTTCGCGTTCCACCGGGCGCGTGCATGACAACGCGGGCGTATTTTGACACGCTGGAGGCCGCCACGCTGACCCCTGCTGAACAGTGGGCACGGGTGAAACATGCGTCAGAATCCGATCGCGACAGGGTACTGGAAGACTATCGTGCGCGCATCCTTTCACTGTCAATTCCACGTCGCATTCTTCAACCCTTAGAGTCCGTGCTCGACACTATCGGGCAGGCATTCGGGCACGATCGTGAAGTGCTGTGGGCCGTGCGATCATCCGCGACCCATGAAGATGGTGCGGAGCGCACCTTCGCGGGCCTGTATCGAACCATTCTCGGTGTTCCTCGTGTCGCCATGCCGGATGCCGTGAAAGAATGCTGGGCTTCTCTCTGGACGTCTGCAGCCTGGGCCTACTACGAGCGCGGAGGACCCTGCTTGAACGCCCCGGCCATGGCCGTGATCGTCCAACCATTGCTCTCTCCTCGTGCCGCAGGCGTCGCGTACTCTCAACATCCGGTCACTGGATCGCCCAATGACGTGGTCATCAATGCTGTGCTTGGATTAGCGGAACCATTGGTGAGCGGGGCCGTCTCGCCCAATAGTTACATCGTTCACATGAAACTTGGCACAGAATCACCTCACATGCTCGAACGACACGTCGTTCCAAAGTTCACCGCGCGGCAACCGACGGCCGGTGCGGTGTGCGACACGGCGGTACCCGCCGGCGAACAAGACCAACCTTCGCTCGCCGATGAGGAGGCATTCGCGCTGGCACGCCTCATCAAGGAAGTAGAACGAGCGATGAACCACCCCGTCGATGTGGAATGGGCCATTGATGAACGAGGCATCTGGCTGCTTCAGGCCAGGCCCATTCCGGGCTTGTCCACTAAGACGGTCAGAAGTGCGCCGGCTGAATCCGCGTGCGCATGGTCGCGCGCCAATTTCAAGGAGACCCTTCCTGACCAGCCGAGTCCCTTGGGGCTAGCTTATCTTCGGCAGTTTATGGAGATGAACATCCTACGTCATTACGTCCAGCTTGGATGTTCCATTCCCCCCGGTATTTCTTCGGTCCGCGTCATCCATGGGCGACCGTATATCAATGTGACGCTGTTCCAATCGTTCATGGCGCAACTTGGCGGTGATCCTGCCCTCGTCGCAGAACAAATGGGTGGAAATGCGCCCTCGCCACCGGCTGTGAAACGACTGCCGTGGTGGCGGCTCGCCAAGGCCGGACTCACGATGGAATGGAAAATCAGGCAGGCGCGGAGACGCGCGCCGCGCTGGTTTGAGGAGATGAAACGCATGGCCGATGGCCAGGGCGGCGCTCCCGAAGATTCACGCTCCCCCGTTGAACTGCTCAGTCGATTAGATCAACTCAGCGAACGGCTTTCGTCTTGCGATCTCACGTTTGCGATTGTTGCCGGAGTATCGCAAGGGTTCTCTGCCCTGCAAAAGCTGCTGGAACGGAGAGCCGGCGACGACTGGCGACCAATGCTGAACGGTGCGCTTCGGGGCTTGGGCACGGTCATCAGCGCACGGCAGATCGTCTGGCTGGCAGAGTGTGCAGACATAGCCAGAGGTGAGCCTGTCGCGTCTCAGTTTTTTCACGCTGACTCATGGGAACCGGCACAGTTTCGTGCCACGCTCGCCGGCACACGGTTCCTTCATGCATTTGACGACTACCTGGCTGAGTACGGTCATCGCGCCGTTGCAGAATCAGATGTGATGTCCCCCAGGTTTCGTGAAGTCCCGGGCAATGTTCTCGATGTGGTTCGAGCACACGTCCATGGCCCATCGCCAATGAAGGACATTCGCAGCCGGCAATCCGAGGCACGCAAACACGCGCTTGAGCGCATGCGCTCGGCCTTCGGATGGCGCTACCATGAATGGGGTTGTGCCCAATGGTGGCACGCACGGCTGAGCCGATTTCTTGCGCTGCGGGAGGCGAACCGTCACTATCTGATGTATTTCACATCTGCCGTGCGACAGCTTCTTCTGACGATGGGCCGGCACTTCACCTCGGATGGCGTGTTGAACCAGCCGGACGATATCTTTTTTCTCACCCACGATGACATCAGAAAGATGGTCTCCGGAGACAGCCAGAACTGGAAATCCGTGGTGACATCCCGCCGCGCTGAGCGCCTGCGGAATACCACGCAGCCGGCTCCTGATTTCGTCTCAGAGCATGGACCGGCGATACCATCGACGGACGAACCCACGTTATCGTCTGGGCCTGTGCTGCATGGGCTCTCTATCAGCTCCGGGGTGGTGTCTGGGCCGGTTCGTCTCGTTCGTTCTCAAGAGGATTTCCGGAGCGTTCAACAAGGAGACATTGCCGTCACCTCTGTCATCGATCCGGGCATGGCTCCACTGTTTGGCCTGGCCGGGGGACTGATCGCAGAGATGGGGGGCATTCTTTCCCATGGGGCCATCATCGCGCGGGAATATGGCATTCCCACTGTGGCGAATATTCCTGGAATCACACGGCTCTTACAAGACGGGCAACATATCACCCTCAATGCCGATACAGGACACGTGACAATCTCCGGCGCAGATT
>JBDUAJ010000106.1:0-9763 GCA_040004695.1 Nitrospirales bacterium
CGAGTCAATTGGATCGAACGTACAAGCGGTTCCGACCTGCGGCTCTGGAGCCTGCTATAACAGCGGAACTGGTGCAATTGGTTTCTACATTCCCTTGAATTCAGCAGATAATGGTACCTACGGCATGGATATCCCAGGCCCGGCGGGTGAAGCGGGTACTTTCTCCGATTCGAAGAGTGGCGCGTTTACCAATTCTAATGCCTTGACGATGTATCTACGCTTTACCCCGATTGCTCCATTCCCTCTTGCGACCGCGGTTCTCACACTGTCTTTCACCGATCTCGATCTGATCGGTGTGAATGATCCGAGTGGGTTTACTGAGACGATCCAGTTCTTTTCCGCTACCAATTCAGCGCTGACATCGGTCATCACAACTGCTCCGGGGTCTGGAAGTTCTCCACTGGCCTATACCGTGACCGGTAATTCCAATACTCAGGCCATTACGTTTTCAGACGTTCGTTCCATCATCACCACGGATCCATTCTACGTGAAACTCGTGTTTGGTTCGAAAGAGACGAATTCAGGAACACATACGAATACAATCGAATCGTTGACAGCAACATTAGCAACGACAACGGCCACCGTTCCAGAGCCGACTTCTATGTTGCTCCTTGGAAGCGGATTGGTTGCGCTGGGTGCATGGCGGCGGACTCAACGATAAATCGACTGTCTTACGGACCGTCCGCAGCCGGGAAGGTTGGATCTATTAGGGGGACAGCTCAGCTGTCCCTCTTTTTTTTGGGGAGGACCGCGTGGTTGATGGGTGCCCAATGGACGATGACGTTGATGAGACTTCAGGATCTATTGTCCGCCAGCGGCGGTTTGAGATGTCGACGAGGTAAGAAGTGGTATTCAGGGACGGCAGGCGACAGTTTCCTCGGTCTTATGATGTTTTCGTGATGCGTTCGAGACCGCCCAGATAGGGTCTTAAGGCATTGGGAATGAGCACGGAACCATCTGCTTGCTGATAGTTCTCCAGGATGGCGACAAGCGTACGTCCGACCGCGAGTCCCGAGCCGTTTAATGTGTGGACGAAGTCGGTTTTGTTGTCACCTTTTCCGCCGGCCCGTCGGTAGCGAATATTCGCGCGTCGTGCCTGGAAATTTTCGAAATTGCTGCAGGACGAGATCTCGCGAAAATGCTGTTGTCCCGGCAGCCACACTTCCAAATCGTAGGTCTTCGCTGCCGAGAACCCTAAGTCCCCAGCGCAGAGGGCCATCACGCGGTAGGGGAGTTCCAGCCCTTGCAACACCGCTTCGGCGGCTGCGGTCAGTGTTTCCAGCTCGGGGTATGACTCTTCTGGTCGCACGAACGCCACGAGTTCGACCTTGTTGAATTGATGGAGTCGGATCAGTCCGCGCGTGTCTTTTCCATAGGAGCCCGCTTCGCGGCGGAAGCACGGCGTATAGGCGGTATAGCGCATCGGCATGTGATCATCCGCGACGATCTCGTCTCGATGCAGATTGGTGAGCGGGACTTCCGCCGTAGGAATTAAAAAGTAATCGTCGTCGCGAAGGCCGAAGAGATCAGCCTCAAACTTTGGAAGCTGTCCCGTCCCCGTCATGGCGGCGCGATTGACCATAAACGGTGGAAGCACTTCGCGGTACCCGTGTGTCCCTGTATGCATATCGAGCATGTAATTGATCAGCCCCCGTTCGAGTCGCGCACCGATGTCCATCATGACGACAAATCGGGCGCCCGCAATTTTTGTAGCTCGCTCAAAGTCCAGGATGCCGAGTGACTCGCCCAATTCCCAATGCGGTTTGGGGGCAAAGGACATCGTCGGCGCCTGACCCCACCGACGAACCTCTTGATTGTCTGTCGACCCGCCGCCGATGGGAACGGACTCATGCGGAAGGTTTGGAATGCGCAAGGCGAGTTCGGCCAAACGCTCTTCGAGCGTCCGGACCTGTGTGTCCATGTCGCTGATCCGGTCGCCGATAGCTTTCATCGTGGCCACCGCCTCGTCGGCCGGCTGCTTCTCGCGTTTCAGCCGCGCAACTTCGCTGGAACCGGTTTTCAACTGATGTCGAAGTTCATCGACCTGTCCCGTGAGACTGCGGCGTTCTTGAAGCAGTTTAGTGAGTTCATCCCAGGGCACATCCGCACCCCGTGGACCGAGTCGGTTGCGAACCGCATCTAAGTTGTCTCGTAAGTACCGCAGGTCATGCATAATCCATATGGCCACCAGTGGATAGATGGGCGGGAATCTAGCATCTGACCCTGGCTGAGTCAATCTCGTCCGAGATGGCGATCGGCAAGCATCCGTCTCTCGAGGATCAGGCTAAAAAGATGACGGCTGTTGGTTCGCGAGGCTACGTTTCAACATGACTTGACAATCGCGGAGAGGAGTTAGAGCATACGCGCATGCAGGTGATTTCCAATCCACCGAATCCGTTTGAGTCACAGCACCGGGAACTGCTTGAGCCGGCGGCGCATGCCCGGGTAGACGTCTTCGAGGATGCGGCACGCGAGATTCTGAGTCGCAATGAAAGTCCGGATCTCCCGTTTCGGTGGAGTGTGAATCCATACCGGGGGTGTTTCCACGCCTGCGCCTATTGTTATGCGCGTTCCTCGCATGAGTATTGGGGCTTCGGCGCGGGAACTGATTTTGAGTCCAAACTGATCGTCAAACCGAACGCCGCCGGCTTGCTTCGAAAAGCCTTTCTCAAACCGTCGTGGAAAGGCGAATTCATACTCTTTTCCGGGAATACGGATTGTTATCAGCCGTTGGAAGCGACCTATGGCCTGACGCGAGCGTGTCTTGAGGTGTGTGCGGAGTTTCGTAATCCTGTCGGTATCATCACGAAGTCGGCGCTCGTCACGAAAGATATCGACCTTCTGTCGAAGCTTCATGAGCAGGCGTCGATCCGAGTTTTTTTTAGTATTCCATTTTCGGACGCCGAGACAGCCCGCAAGGTTGAACCGCACGTACCGTCCCCGGATAAGCGATTTGCTGCGATGAAAATGCTGGCTGATGCCGGCATTCCCACCGGAATTTCTATTGCCCCTGTGATTCCCGGACTGAATGAAGACGATATTCCCGACCTGCTGATGCGGGCCCGGACAGCCGGGGCGGTGGACGCCGTGTATGTGTTGCTCCGGCTCTCCGGCACCGTGCAATCCGTCTTTCTTGAGCGCATGGCCGCAGCCTTTCCTGACCGCATCGGCAAGATCATGAACCGTGTGCGTGACGTGCGCGGCGGTCGTCTGTCGGAAGGAGAATTCTTTAAGCGGTACGAAGGACAAGGACCCCACTGGGAGCTGATTGAGCAGCTCTTCGAGGTAGGTCGACGGAAAGCAGGCTTTCCGGATGCTGATGACGAGACTCCGACTCCATGCACGTTCCGTCGGCCCGAGTCGGCGCACCCCGTGCCCGTCCAAACGATGTTGTTTGAGTAAGGAGCGGAGGCACGATGAAGCACAATCCAGGGTTCTTGAAGCTCGTTGAAGAGGCTCAACAACAGATTAAGGACTGCACGATCCAGCAGGTCAAGAGCAGACTGGATCGCCGAGAAGTATTCGAATTTCTTGACGTGCGGGAAGATAACGAATATGCACAGGATCATGCTCGCGGCGCGAGGCACCTGGGGCGAGGTATTTTAGAGCGTGATATTGAGACCGTCATTCCGAACAAGCAGGCCGGTATTGTGCCCTATTGCGGTGGTGGCTATCGATCGGCCCTCGCGGCGGACAGCCTTCGGCAGATGGGATATTCCAATGTCACATCGATGATCGGTGGCATCAAAGCCTGGCGGGATGCCGGCTATCCGATGAGTCAGCAGTGAAGGCCAATGCAGAATGTACACTGCAACGTGCACACGTAAGGAGTTGTTCATTGTGAATTTGGCATCTTGCCTTCTGCTTCCATGACCCGCCGGGACCTATTCAGCCGTTTGGCATTCGGTGTGACGTTTCTGTCCGCATTGGCGTTTGCGCCTCGTGCGCTGCTGTGGAGTCTATTGTTCGAACCTGATGCGCCGCTGGTTCCTGCCAAGCCGCTCCCTCCCAACCCCTTTATTCGGGATGGTAAGGCACTGGTCATCATGATACATGGACGCGACCAAGCGGCGATGTTGAGCGAGGGCGTGGCCTTGCTTGGTGGACTGACGTCCCTCGCGCTGGCCGGGAAGCGTGTATTGGTCAAGCCGAATGTCCTTAATAATCGACCGCCGCCGAGCACGACTAGTTCCACGTTGGTCGCAGCCGTCGTGCAATTGGTGAAGGAAGCGGGAGGAGTCGTGACCGTAGCAGATAGTTCCGGCATGCTGCGATTCCCTACCTTGGAGAACTTATCTGAGACGGGTGTGCGACAGGCGGCGGAATCAGCCGGAGCTCGGGTGCTGGCATTAGAAGAGCATGCGTGGGTTCGCGTCGAACCGTCTTTGTCGGTGGCATCTCCGAGCTATCTGGTCTCAAAACCGGTCTACGATGCCGACGTGCTTCTTAATCTTCCTGTCGTGAAAACGCATCAGTTTGCGCATTATTCATGCAGTTTAAAAAATCTGGTGGGCATCGTTCATCCGCGCTATCGGCCGTCTATTCGGTTTTTGTCAGGTCAGTGGCATGAGCAGATTGCGGAGCTGAACCTTGCCGTTCATCCTCATCTCACGATTGCCGATGCGACGACGATGATGATTGCGGGTGGTCCGACCAGCGGGACGCCCGTTCAGGCGAATGTCCTATTGTTAAGCGGGGATCGGGTGGCATTGGATGCCGTTGCCGTGGCGCTGATCCGATCATACGGCGCATGGCCAAAAGTACACGGGAAGACAATATGGGCCCAGCGGCAAATCAAAAGGGCCGGTGAACTTGGTCTTGGGGTGAAGGGGCCGAATGAGATGGAGTTACTGGTCACGTCGCTTGAACCAAATGATACTGAATTCGCCCGGCGAGCCGAGGCGGTTCGCCGGGACCTCCTGACGGTCTAAACGTTGCGGCGCGAATCTGCGGCCTATTTATTCTGGCGATCGAATTCTTTGATGACCTGATCGGTCAGATCCAGGGTGTCGCGGTGGTACAGGACGATTTTGAGCGTGCTTTCGCTGCCCTTATCGACCACCAGTGTGAAGCCACCCTTTTCCGCCACTGATTTCGTGGCCGTGCCGATCTTTTTCATGTAGTCGTCGACTAGTTCTTTTTGTTTGGCACCCAATTCCTGGTTGAACTCTTGCGCGCGCCGCTGATAGTCCTGCAGTTTGGTGCGGAATTGGTTCTGTTTGTCCCGTTTCTGCTGCTCATTGAGGGACGCATCTTGTTCTTTCAATTGCTTCTCGAGATTCTTGAGCTCTTCTTCATCGCTGGCCAACAATTTCTGGCGAGTGGCCGCATACTCCTTCAACGTATCCAGCGCTCGTTTGCCGGCCTTCGATTTTTCCAGGACGGTTTGGGGGTCGACCACGCCCATTTTAAAAGACTCCGCCGCACCTGATAAGGACGGCATCAGGGTGAGGACGACTGCCGCCAAGAGGGTCAATAGCACTCCCTTTCGTGAAGCAGTGGTCCTCTCTTGTCTCACTTGCATAGCCTCTCCTTTCGCATCGTGGAATTCGTATTCTTGAAGCGTGGGGAGAATAGGCTGTCGACCATATGGCTGTCAAGCAACCGCCATCTGAGTTGTTGGAGTGGTCGTGGGAGGGTACAATACTCCTTGGCCAGTGGAGCGGCGGGCTTTGTTCAAGGAGGAGCGCGATGACGGGTGACACGCGAGGCGATCATCTCCGGTTCGTGAAAGCGCTACAGCATGAACCGCTCTGGTGTGGGAACGCCGGGTGCCCGGGACCTGTCGACGTGCTTGAGCAATCTCGCCTGCGGGATCGCATTCGCACCTTTGACGCCACCTGTTCCCAATGTCACTGGCATCGGCGACTCAGCGGCTTGGAGTCATTGAGCCCACCCTGGGATGACGCCTTGCTGCTGGCCATGGCGAATGAGCATTTGATGCACAATCAAGCAATCTGTCCATTTGATGAGACACCCGTCATCTTTACGTCTCTTCCGAATCCTCGCCGAAAAGCCCGCTATCGCCTTTCTTGTTTCTATTGCGGCCGGCAAGCTGAAATGGATTGGCCTCCCTCCGAATGGAAACGATAGCGGACGTTCTAGCCCGGATTATTCATCAACACCTACTGCAAGGCCGATCCTGTCGCCCGGCGGAGTTTTTCTCGTTCGGTCTTCTCGACGGACCGCAAGGGATCAGGGTATCAAGAACCGGCCGGCTCATGAAGACACGGCCCGCTCACCATCTCGCGGGCGTCCACACACGTGACGCGCCTTACTCGGCGCGTCGTGGACCTCGCCGGCTGGTCCAGACGTGGCGCTCTTTATTCATCGCGCCGTGCGCCCTGCGAGAAGCCTACGGGAAGTGGCGCGTCCTTGGCAAAGCGCCTGTCTTGACAGGTGTGGGGTCGCGCTGGCGGCTTCGGGACGGCATTCATGAATAATCCGGGCTAGGTGTGCGCAGGATGATATGGGCGGGATACGGACGCCTCGAACGGGCGAGCTGAACTAGACGAAATAACGACTTATGTCGAAGCGATATTCTGTGTTGTCGACGAGTCTCACAATCCATCGCAGGTATTGACCCGACGCGTCCGTGTTGGCGAGATCCAATTCAGGCCCTTCTTCAAGCGGATCCCCCTGCTCATCGCTGATCACTTTGACGATCGGTTGCTGAACGGCTGTTTTACTGGGGTTGGGCTTGAGCACAACGGCCAGTTCATTGGTATTCAGCAGCACGAGACTCCCGATAGGGACGATCCCGACGCAGTTGACGAACAGTTTCAGCAGCGTGGCATCGAACGATTGGCCGCTCTTGGCAAACATAATTTTCAAGACTTTCTCGGGGGGGATGGCTTCACGGCGATACACCCGCGCGGAGGTCATGGCATCGTAACAATCCGCAATGGTGAGAATCCGTCCGGTCAGCGACTGAGACCATGGCACGGTCAGCTTGGGGTAGCCTGAAAAGTCAAAATTCATATGATGCTCAAAAGACGCGGCCGCCATCCGTCCAGGCAGATTGGTAATCCCGCGTAGGCGGATTAAATTGACGACGCCTTCCGTGGGATGGCTTCGCATCATCTGCCAATCGTCCTCCGTCAGCTCTGTCGGTTTATTCAGCACCTCAAGAGGAATAGACGATTTTCCCGAATCATGGAACAGCGCGGCCAGGCCTAGATCTGCCAAATCGACTTTTGAATAGCCGGCTCGATTGGCTAACGCCAATGATAGGACACAGACATTTACGGAGTGGTTGTGCGTGTATTCATCGTGGCAGCGTAGGGTTGTGAGTCCAAGAAGAATCGACTCATCGTATTTCATGAGGTCGACAAGGTTTTCGATGGCTCGTTTGGCCTGCTTGAAGTTGGGGGTCCGGCCCTCGCGCAAACTGTTGGACAAGGATTGAACCGCCCCTGCCGCTTGCGCATACCCGCTTTTGGCCAGCGACCGTGTCGCTGAATGTCGGTCTGTCCGTTTCGCGCCGGCCGTTTTCGCCTCTTCCAATGTAAGGCTCTGCACACCCCGTTCTTTCAACTGTAGTTCGAAATCGCGGACCGTGACGGCTTCCGGATCGAGCGTCACGAGCAGATACGCGAATTCTCGCAGATCCTTGGCATGCGTCGCGGAAGAGAATGAGATCGCACCGATTTGCCACGCAGCAAAGATATCCATTAATCCGGTGAAGACAGAAATTTGCTGGGTGTTCATTTTTAAATGCATGTCCCCGAGGAAAAAGAAATCGTTTTGGAACCGGAGCGTCACTGGACCATCATGTGCCAAGGTCTTTACGATGGCTAAGATGGCATTGACAGGCTGGTTCAGTGCAGCATTGCCCCGATCATGGATGCGCGCGGTTCTGAGTAACGAATAGAGTTGGCTGACGCACTGAGCGCCGAGCCAAAGGATCTGTTGATCGAAAATATCTCGTGCTTCGGAGCCCATGGCGACTTTGGCAGACAAGGATTTTTCGTGTGTCAGGAATGGTTGGTCTGTCGGTACGGTCGATTGGATGGCGAGCTTTAAATTGCTCATGGAGTCTGGTTTCCAGTGGTGGCTCGTTTCGTGGCTATGACCAACGCATCGGTACACGCTTTCCGAATGGCCCGGTTAAATCGCCGTTGCCCGGTCTTGAGTGCCAGCATGGCGGCCGGTGTTCCCATGGCGCCGAGAGCCTCGGCGGCGAGTAGGCCATCCTCCTGAAGCCTCTTTCGGTTTATCCACGAGCGCCGGGTCAGCAGCCGATGCCAATACGGAATAGTGTCTTCACCTGCAGTCTGTCGCATCGCGCGAAAGATGGCTTTTTTCTCCGACACCGATCGGTCATGAAACGATTTGTGGTCAACGATTCGCGTCCAGGCGGCCAATGTCGCGGTGTAAGGACCGTTCAGCAGCACTTTGAGGGCCAGATGACGTATCGATTGCTCTGCATCGTTGAGAAACGAGATAAAGGGATTCCCTTTGCCCGAGGGGCAAATGGTACGCAACGTCCGGACGGTTTCTTTACGAACGCGGACATCTTCGTGGGAGAAGACCGGCTCCAAATGCTTCACGAACTGCTCATGCCCCAGTTTGCCCATGATGTAAATCAGGTTGCGCACGACGTACCATCGTGAATCGGTTAGCCCGCGCATTAGGAGCGAGGGATTTTGTTTCGCGTGGGTGGTCAGTACATCGCAGACCATCATCCGGTGCGACTTGTGCTTCAAATTTGCCATTAATGTGCACAGCGGGTGGGCAGTACTGGGATTCAGCATCAGAAGCAGCGCCTGAAGATCATCGAGGCTCGTGTTCGAACACGCATTCATCGCCGTCTCCATCGCGTTGATGCTGTTAGGGTGTCCGAGCGAGTTAAAGAGTGCTGCCAGCTTGGCTTTATGCTGATCGGACAGATTCGGGCACAATTCTTGTGCTTCATACAGGAGACTGACGAACGTATTCAGCAATTTCCAGTTGCCGTCCCGTAGCAGTGTGGTGAGGATGTCGCCAAAAAGTTCCAACAGTCTATTCAGCAGGATGTCCGATTTCTCGCTCGCCAGGATGGCCGTCAGCATGTCGAGGAGAGAGGTCGTATTGTCTCTGGCCGACTCGCAATTGATTTCCTGCAGCAGCAGTTTTTGTTCCTCCGGAGAAATCTCATACACGGCCGGTCCGCCTTGCCCCTGGCTTCCTGCGGGGCGTGGCGTTCCTTCTTTGGAGCGGGCGGCTTCAGTGCCGGCGATATGACGAAGTTCTGAAGGCAGACTATTCAGCGTGTGCGACTCTTGGGGGGTCAGCACGGTCATCGCGTCTGCCGATTGGACTATTTCTTCGGCCGTCACAAATGAAATTGTGGAAAGATTCTTTTCCCACAAGCGAGTGACGATATCGTCGTCTGAAGTTTCGGAGTCGTACGTGCCCCAAAGCGCTTCGAGGAAATAGGCAAGGTCTTCTTGGCTCAACCCTTTATGAAAGGACAGTTCGCGGATACCATCCGCGTGCAATTTGAAGGCGAGATTTTCACTGGAGGACGTTGATTGATAGACAGCCACGCCATTGTAGAGAAGTTCTGAGCGTTGTGCCAGGAACTGCAATACGTCATGAGCCGCCAGTTGAATGGTAAGATAATCATAAAATTGCTGAAAGAATTTTTGAGCCACGCGGTTATTAGGGCCATAGGTTCGCGTCGTTTTAAAAGTCTTGTCCAGCAGGGCTAAGAGTTGCTTCACGGCCTGGAGTTCAGAGGCTTCAATTCCGGCAGCGGAATCTGACGGGAACAATAAGG
>JBDUAJ010000107.1:0-9701 GCA_040004695.1 Nitrospirales bacterium
TCTTCCTGTGCATTGATCACCACACGGCGATCCTGATGCAGCACCTTGGTCGTATAGGGCAACCGCGCGCACCCTCCCAGGACAAGGCCTGCGACGAGCCACGTGAGAAGCGCCAGGCCGCTACTCGCTCGTCTGTTTCCTCTGAGGTCACGCCATCTCATACACCCCTCCTATGATGAAATCTCAGACAAGCAATAAAGAGTAAAGCCTTGTACAGTATGCTATTCATGTTGTCAAGTATACATTTATCATCTGGACGAACTTTGCAGGCAGGACTAGCCTGCCTGACTTGTGGCGAGCGCTTGACAGAAGTAACGGGGGAGCGGCGTTTAGCGAGGAGAGTTCGCTGGAGGACGAGAATGACGAGCAGGCCGGGCTCTATGGCTTCAGAGGCGACCCATAGCCCAATCGCTTTAGTACCGATTGAGCCTGGGAAGATTGAATGAACGCTAAAAACTCCTGACAGAGATTTCGATTCGGACAGTAGCGCTCCATGGCCATCGAATGAAGCGTCGGCTTGTACAGCCCTTCGTCCGAGACGGCGACAACCCGCACGCGCTCACCCTCCTCAACCGCATCCGGCCCAAAGACGATCCCAACATCCGCATTGCCATTGAGCAAATGATTGAGGACGCCTCGCGCATCCGCCGCCACATCGAGACGCGCTTTGAGCGAATCGGCAATCCCTACACGCTTCAAGAGTTCACCCGACTTTTGACCGAGGCTCGTGAGGGTGGGATCGGCGATTGCCACGCGCAGCTGAGCATTGTGGGCCAGCGCTTCGAATGACTCCGGAGCATCCGCCAACGATTCCGGAACCACCAGCACCAGCGGCTCGGTCGCATAGGCCTTGCGGCTATTCGGCAGCACGTAATACCGCTGCTCGAGGCGAGTGATCAGCTCATCGCCCCCAGGCGCGATGATATGGATGGGGCCTTTCCCGATGAAATATTGCCCGATGGACGTGTTCTGCATGGCGGCGATCGTTTGCCGTATATCGAGGCCGGAATTTAAATAGAGCCTGACAGTGACGTCCGGATGGGTCGCTTCGAACGCACGGCCAAGCGCTTCCAGGGGCGCGACAAGACTCGGCGACGCCGCAATGACGAGCGGCTCCTTGGCCGATGCCGAAACGTCTCCTCCCAGATTGAAGAGGATGGCCCCGATCACTGACACAGCTCTCATCATTGCTGTAGGCATCATCTTGATCTCCTATACATTTACATTCAGGCTTTGCCCCATACGTCCTGAATCTTTCCGGTCTGCCGCGTGTCGTAGCCGCCCAGGGCATCAATCTCATTTCGGAATGGACGACTGACGATGGCATCGAGAAAGCTCGACAGAACGGGATGGGTCGTCAGATATGGCGTTGGAATCACCAGGTCATAGCGCTCTTCCTGCAGTGGGATAAAATCAAGCCCTAAGAGCCTGGCGGCAGATCGCACTCCCATGCCGGCATCCACCAGACCGTCGGCAATAAGGCGCGCCACTTCGAGATGGGACGCCGCCATCCGATGATAACACTGAACCTTTTCTGGCTGAATCCCTGCGGTGGCGAGCCGTTGATCCAACAAGAGCCTCGCTCCCGCACCCGTTTCTCGATTGACGATCTCGATATCTTTTCGAGCGAGGTCGGCCACTGCGCGAATCCCCTTGGGATTGCCATGCCGAACAATGAGACCTTCTTCCCACGACGCGAATGTGACAACCGTGAATCCATCGCCCTTCAGATGCCGACGAAGGTACGGAAGATTCGACTCGCCGGATTTCACATCGACAATATGGAGGCCGGCGACGTGGACCTCTCCACGCTTTAAGGCTTCGAGGGAAGCCCCGCTTCCCATCGTCCACCCAACCACCGATGCGCGGTCTTGCCGCCTGCGCACATATTCCCCGGCTAAAAAAATGGCGGGGTCGCACCCGGCGACGACCACTTCTTCCTCAACCAAACGACGGTCCCTAATCAACTCAACCCGTACCCGGCTGTTGAGCTTCTTTCGACCTGATACAGCCGGGCCGAGAAGAAGGCCGTCAGCCGGAACCGTAAAATTCAACACGTCACCCAGTTGTGCCACAGGGCGAACAAGCACCCGTTCCCCGACTCTGGCGATCTTGACGCGTGTTCGTGCCGAGTCTGTCGGAAGTGCGCCGAGAAATTCACCCTCAATCACTTCCCCGCTTGACACGAGACTGAACACATCTTCGACTCGACAGCCGAGGGCCCCGGCCAAGCGCAGGGCCACGGCAGTTGTGGGCAGGTATTGGTTCGCCTCGATGGCATAAATCGCCTGTCGGGTCACTCCAGCCATGCCGGCCAATGCGCCCTGCGAGAGCCCGCTGGATGACCGGAGGCTTCTGAGACGATTCTCAATATTGCTGGGCGGCTCGGCCTTATTCTTTTCGCTCATACTTGACCCGTGTACCAGGATGTCGTACAAGATGTCAAGTATCATGTCCTCATCCGTCATACTGAAGACGCCAGCTATCGCACACTCTCGATCTGGCTCGGTCGGCGACCATGTGGTACTGTACCCCATGATCGACGGCCCACTCGTCTGGTTTCGACGACTCACCCTCGCCCAAAAGTTTTTCGTCTCATTCGGTTCGCTGCTCCTCTTGCTGGGACTCAGCCTTGCGGCTATTTTGTTTTATTTAAGCAAGATCAACAGTTACGTCGACCGCCATAACCGCATCACCGTGCCGGCCGTCGTGACCGCCGCCAATATGCGGCAGACCGTCTTTCAGATGAACCTGGCGCTGACATCCTTGGAGCGCCATTCGTCAATGCAGACACGGAACCCCGTGTTCGCGCGTCTGAAACGAGATGAGTCGAGCGTTCGCGAGATCTTGGCCTTCTACCGGGCCACTCATGCGGCACGGACACACCCCGTTCTCTTCGGCATGCTCACCCGGCACAATCAGATGGTACTGGCCGATCAGGAAGATCGGCTCCTGGATCGGATGTCGTCTCTGCTGGACGACATCTCTTCTCACCGAGAAACACTGACCGCCTCATCCCAGCGCGCCTTCGACCCTGAATCGTCGTCGCCTATCTTCAAGGAGGCCCAATCGCTCTACGAGAAGCTCACGGAAGCACTGACAACGCTCATCGACGTTCATACCAAGATCGACACCGAGATGAAACTCGAAGGCGACGTCCTTCTGTCACAGGCACGATTGGTCATTCTTGCGCTGGTCATCTTACTGATGATCGTGATTGCCACCACATATCGTGTGGTCAGCACCCAGATCGCCACGCCCCTTCGCCGATTGGCCGGAGTTGCCGATCGTGTGGCCCATGGAGAACTGCAAGCGGGATTCGAAATCTGGCCGGCCAGGGATGAAGTGGGAGAGCTGTCCGCCTCGCTGGCCTTGATGCTGACCACGCTTCGCGAGCGTACCACCGCCCTGGAGCGGAAGACTCGCGAGCTGGAGGCGTTTAGTTATTCCGTGGCGCACGACCTGAAAGGTCCATTGCGTGAGATCGAGGGATTCTCGTCGCTCATCGAGGGAAAATACTCCGGCGCCCTTGATGCGACCCCACGCCAGTACCTCGCTCAGATCCGCGAGTCGGCCCTTCGCATGACCGCGCTGATCGACGCGCTGCTGAAGTACTCCCGGCTCGAACAGCAAACGCTGCCGAAGTCACGGGTCAACCTTCGGGCCTTAGCTGAGCATGTCGTCGCGTCACGGCAGATCGCCGCCTCGAGTCAAGGCGTTCGGATCACCATTGATCTGCCGGCGAGCGACGTATGGGGCGAGCCAACCAGCATTCAGCAAGCCGTGGGGAATGTGCTCGACAACGCACTAAAATTTTCACGGCAAGAACCGGCTGAGATATCCATTGGCGGCATGAGAGGACAAGGAGAGTCGATCCTCTGGGTCCGTGACAATGGCATTGGATTTGACCCACAGCATGCCACCAAACTGTTCGGTCTTTTTGAACGGCTACACTCGTCCGACCGCTACGAAGGCACCGGGGTGGGACTGGCCATCGTCAAACTCGTGATGGAGAAGCACGAGGGCCGAGCCTGGGCCGACTCGTCGCTCGGCAAAGGCAGTACGTTTTATCTGGCCTTTCCCGATTCACCAGCACTGGGCCACGGAACACTAACATGACGGTGCAGATGCGGATTCTCGTCATTGATGATGAACCATTCATACGCACGGTGCTGGAAGACACGCTCCGACGGGAAGGCTGCGAGGTGGTGGTCGTCTCCGACGGAAAGGCAGGTTTCGACACACTGAATACCAGTTTATTTGACTGCGTCATCACCGATCTCAAAATGCCGGAGACGGATGGCCGGGACGTGCTTCGGTGGGTTCGCGAGCATCAGCCCGATGTGGACGTCATTATGCTGACCGGTCATGGTGAGGTTCAGGCGGCCGTTGAAGCGATGCGAGCCGGGGCATCCGACTTCCTTGTGAAAGACACGCCGTTTGATGGTTTAAATGTGTTGCCCGCATTGGAGCGCGTCTTAAAAGTTCGCACTCTTCGACAGGATAATCTTGCCTTGCGACACGGCGCGGGAATCTCGCGCCTGGATCAGACCATCGACTGCACCAGTGATGGGTGGCGACATCTGATGGAGACGGTCGGCAAAGTTGCGCCGTCGAACGCGCCGGTGCTCATTCAAGGAGAAACCGGCGCTGGAAAAGAAGTCGTCGCCAGAGCCTTGCACGCGGCAAGCCTGCGTCGCGATCATCCGTTTCTTGCGGTCAATTGTGGGGCCATCAAAGGCGATCTGCTGGAAAGCGAACTGTTTGGCTACGAAAAAGGCGCCTTTACCGGGGCCACACAGGGTAAAAGCGGTCTTCTGGCGGCGGCAGAGGGCGGGACCTTGTTCCTCGATGAGATCGGCGAAATGAGCGGCGCCATGCAGGTGAGCTTGCTACGCGTCCTCGATCGACGCGAATACCGCCAAGTGGGCGGCACGAGAACGCTCCATGCGAACGTGCGTTTCATCGGCGCAAGTAATCGCGATTTACAAGAACTCGTCTTAACGGGACGATTCCGCGATGATTTACTCTATCGGATTAATACCGTCGGCTTGCGCGTCCCGTCCCTTCGGGAACGACCCGAGGACATTCCTCTCCTCGCGCAACATTTTTTGCGGTCGCTCCAGCTTGCCAGCAGACAAGCCCGTCTTTTTTCCCCACCGGCACTGGAGGCCCTTAGGCGCTATTCGTGGCCTGGCAATGTTCGGGAACTGAGCAATGTGGTTGAGCGCCTGATGTTGCTGTCTCCGCCGCAGAGCACAGACCCGATCGGACCGGAAGAGGTCGCGTCGATGCTGGACCAGAATCACCCTCGTCCCTCGATTCAGATGCCGGTCCTCGGTTCACTCGAGGACGCCGAGAAGGGACATATCTTGCGAGTGCTGGACGCGCATGGTGGCAACAAGACCCAGGCGGCTCGCACCCTGAATATTGACTATAAAACCCTGCTCGCGAAGCTGAAAACTTACAACCTTCCCGCCTGACTTCACAGTCCTCTGGAAAATCTCCCTGGCACCCTGGAATATTTCCATAGTGGACCTGCAACACCGTTTGCTGAATTTCTGACCATCTCCTTCTCGTTATAAATATTCCTACTAGTTATGCGAGGGGACAGCCCTTCGCGTCGATACGTCTACCCGGCACCGAGTTTGCTAAAGCTGACCAGTAGACAAGGAGCGGTGAGTGAGCGGACATACCGTCACAATCTCAAAATCGATTCTTGTGGTCGAGGATAGCCCGGCCCAATGTGAACTGCTAAGCCAAGCGCTGGCTCAGCATGGATTTGAAGAAGCGCTCCACATCGAGCATGGAATCGCGCCGGCACTCACCTACTTGAACCACCAACTGGAAGACCGTGCACCACTGCCTCGACTTATGCTGGTAGATCTCAAACTCATGAGTGGCAGCGGTATCGACATCGTGCGTGATATGCGCAGGCATAAACGGCTTCATCTCGTTCCAGTCGTCATCCTCACGACGTCGAACGTTCAACACGATATTGACGCAGCCTATATTAGTGGGGCGAACGGGTACGTGGTCAAGCCCGGCACCTATTCGGACCTGGTGAAACTCATGGGTGATCTCTGTCGCTTTTGGCTTGGCTGGAATAGGACCGCCTGAATGTTGACCAAAGGCGCGCTCAAAAATCCCTACGCCGTCCTCGCGATCTGTCTGATCGTGATTATCCTGGGCAGCGTGTCCTTCCAAAAGATGAAAGTCGACATTTTTCCAGACATCAATATTCCGGTGATTCTGGTCTCGACCTTTTATCGAGGATTGAGCCCAACGGAGATGGAAGGCGCGATCACGCTGCGGTTCGAACAGCAATTCCTGCAAGCCAGCTATATCGAGCATATCGAATCCCAATCACTCGCCGGCATCAGCTATATCAAGGTATTTTTTCAACCCGAGTACAGCATCGATGCCGCCCAGTCCGAACTCACAAGCCTGGCCTATAGCATCATTCGCTTACTGCCGACCGGAGTGTTTCCACCATCCGTCTACAAATTTGGAGTCGCCAGCCTACCGATCGGGCTCTTGACCGTCAGCAGCGACACCTTGAGTGAAAAGGAAATGCGCGACCTGGCCTATTTCACCGTCCGCCCTCAGATGGCCTCGATCCCCGGGATCTCGACGCCTCCAGTACTGGGCGGCAAGGTCCGACAAATTACGGTCTTTCTCGATCAACAGAGGATGCTGGCACGCGGGGTGTCGCCGTCAGAAGTCGTGAAGGCGATCAACGCGCAGAGTGCCATCCTCCCGGCTGGGGACGTGAAGCTCGGCGATCTTGATTACTACGTCTATTCCAACAGCCTGATCGGCGTGGTGGATCAGATTAATGAGCTTCCGATCAAGGTCGTCAACGGCAGTCCCATCTTTGTGCGCGATATCGGCACCGCGGCCGACTCAGCGGCCGTTCAAACGTCGATCGTGCGGGTCAATGGACGGGAATCGGTCTATATTCCGGTCACCAAACAAGAAGGCGCGAACACCGTCAATGTCTCGGACGGCGTACGCTCCCGGATTCCAAAGCTCACCGAGATCCCGGCCGGCGCCTCGGTCAAATTCATTTACGATCAATCGCTCTATATCAGAGAAGCGATCTCAAATTTGCAAAAAGAAGGGCTTCTCGGCGCCGCCTTAGCCGGCTTGATGATTTATCTTTTCCTTCGCAGTGCTAAGGCCGCGCTGGTCGTGAGCCTGGCGATCCCGCTCTCCCTCACGTCCGCGCTGGTCCTGCTCTATATGAGCGGACAGAGCGTCAACATCATGACGTTAGGGGGCCTTGCCCTTGTGATTGGAACGCTGTTGGATAACAACATTGTCGTGCAGGAAAACCTGCACCGCCATCTGGAAATGGGAAAAGACGGACGAACGGCGGCAGAAGACAGCGCCGTCGAACTGACGCTCCCCATTCTGGTGGCCACGATTTGTATTCTAATCGTCTATCTGCCGATCATCTTTTTCAGCGGCATTATCAAATTTCTTTTTGTGCCGTTGGCGCTGACGGTCGCGTTTGCCATGATGGCGGACTATGCCGTGTCGATGTCCGTGACACCCGTTATTCTCGCTCGACTCTATCGATGCGGGCATGAAAAGGGAGATGAGGCGCATGACAATGAGGGTTGGTTCGGCCGCCTCCAACAGATCTACGAAGGCACGCTCCGGTTCGGGCTTCGCTTTAAGGCCTTGGTCTTGGGGTTCGCTCTCATAGCATTGATCGTCGTCACCGTCCTTCTGGTGCCGCGTCTTCACACGGAGTTCTTTCCGAAAATCGATGCCGCCAACTTCACGATGCTCATATCCGCCCCCGAAGGGACGCGACTCGAGAAAACGAGTGCCATCGTCGGAGAAGTGGAAAAAATCGTACGGCAGGTAGTCCCCAAAGAGGATCTCGATGAACTCGTGGCCAATATCGGGATGTACTATGGGGACGCGGGCCGCTTCGCACCCAACACCGGATCCCATACGGCTTTCGTACTGGTCAATCTTGTGACGGGTCACCAGGGTCTCTCCGACGATTACATCACCGAGCTTCGTCAACGGTTGCGCCGGGACTTGCCGGGCATCGATATCGCTTTTCAGACCGGCGGGATTGTCAGCGACGTGCTCAATTTCGGGTTGCGGGCTCCTGTGGACATTCAAGTGAAAGGTCCGCGCATCGATATCATCAGGCCGGTCGCCGAGGCGATACGCGATCGGGTCGCCCAGATCCCGAACACGACTGATGTGCGGATCAAGCAAGGCAAGAATTACCCCGAACTGCATCTCAATGTGGATCGAACCAAGGCCGCCTATTACGGAATTACTCAGGACCGAGTGATGGTCGATGTCATCACGGGGATCAGCTCGAACATTGCCCTCAGCCCGAACTACTGGCTCGATCCCAAAACTGCGAACGGCTACTTTTTGCTGGCTCAGTATCCGGAGCAGTCACTGACGACAACGGAGGACCTGCTCAACATTCCCATCGTCGGTGCTCGGGTGCCTCTCCTCCCGGCCGCCAGCGTGGCGATCCCAGGCAGCGTCGGATCGACCCTGGCGTTGGAGAATACACCGTTCGCCGGACGGTCCGTCGGGATGAATGGCGGAGCCTTCAGTCAAGACGATCGCCGCGGTCCCGATGTCCGACTACGCGATGTCGCCGAACTGATACACAAGACAGGGCCCGACTCGGTCGACCATTATGATTTGTCACGCTTGATCGATGTCCTAGTCACCCCTGTGGGGAATGATCTTGGACGTGTCGCGACAGACATTGAAGAGGCGTTGAAGCCGGTCGCCCTGCCGAAAGATGTCGTGGTCAGTGTGAAGGGTGAAGTCGCCAATATGCGCAGCGCCTTCCAGAATTTTGCCCTGGCGCTGCCGCTGGCTGTGGTCTTGATCTATCTCGTGATGGTGGGCCTCTTTCGTTCCTTGATCGATCCGCTGATCATCCTGCTGGCCGTGCCTCTCGGCTGGATCGGAACGGTCCTCATGTTGTCTATAACCGGCACGTCGGCGAATGTTGAGTCCATGATCGGCACCCTGATGATGATGGGCATCGTGGTCTCGAATAGCATTTTGCTGGTGGACTATGCCAATCGTATGGCCCGCTCAGGCATGTCGGCAGAGGAAGCCGTCGTTGAAGCGGGCAGGCGAAGACTTCGACCTATCATCATGACCGCGCTGGCGACTATTCTCGGACTCTTACCGCTCGCCCTCGGCTTTGGAGAGGGCAACGAAACTATGGTGCCGTTAGCTCGCGCCGTCGTGGGGGGCCTGATGGTCTCGACACTGATGACCTTGCTTGTTGTGCCGGTGCTCCATAGCATGGTTCTGGCGCGGGAGCCGGTCCAGTACACAGAGATCTGAGCACAGTGAACGAAGGACTCCACCTATGACAGACACTCCCTCTCATTCGCTGCGGAGCATGCTCGTGAACCGGCGGGTATTTCTCATGGTGGCTCTTGTAGCCGTCACGCTCATTGGAGCAGGAATCGTCCTGCTTCAGCATAGCGAAGGCGTGCCCGTCAGATCGGCGACCGATCCGAACGCAGTACGCTCGCCGGCGTCTCGCGACACCTCCGACTCACAGCCTGGGGCTCAGGTGATTGATGTTCAAGTCGTGAAACCGGCACGGCGCGACGTGGCCTACTCGATCGCACTCCCTGCGAACGTGTCGCCCCTCTATCAAACGACGCTCTATGCCAAGGTCTCCG
>JBDUAJ010000108.1:0-9655 GCA_040004695.1 Nitrospirales bacterium
GCGAGAAACGCCCCCGGAATGGAACGCAGGCCGCCCACCACGGTGACGACGAAGGCGTCGGCGATGATCGCCAGGTCCATGCCGAGATTCGCCGGTTCGCGCGGCAGTTGCAGCGCACCCGCCAAACCGGCAAGCATTGCGCCGAGCGCGCCTACTGCGGCTCCGCCGGAAATGCCGAGCACGTAGGGATCGGCCAGTGGATTGCGCAGCATGGCTTGCAAGGCCGTGCCGACGGCAGCTAAACACCCGCCAACGATAAACGCGAGCAACACACGCGGCAGCCGTAAATGCAGCAGAATGACCGCCGTCGGATCCGCTGACTCGAGGCTCGTGCCACCGTCTCTGAATGTCTGCCACAAGATCGAGATGGCTTGCATCGGTCCAATCGATTCCGTCCCGAAGTGCAGAGAAAATAGCCCGACCAGCAGACTGACGACTGACAACACCAAGAGCGTCATCGCCCACCGTCGTCGCGTCAGAACCGACAGGGTGGGAGCCATGCGCACTCGTTCAATGGCACCCCGTTCTTCCATGGCCATCGCCTGCGGCTCAACCAGAAACCGTTTCATGGACGGTCCTTTGCGAACGCTTCCGGATGAATCGCACGCGCCAACTGTTCCAGGCCCTCCACGATCCGGGGACCGGGTCGATCCAGGAGTACGCTGGGAATGCGGACGAATCGCGAGTGCCTCACCGCGGAGAGTCTCGTCCAGAGCAGCCACTGTTGCTGCTCTACGTCAGGAATTCCTTCCTCCTTGCCGACAGGAAAGAGGAGAATTTCCGGGTCATCGCGAAGGACTTCTTCCATCGTGATCCGCGGATATGCCGTCTGCGCGTCAGCGGCTATATTCGTTGCCCCCGCTAATTCGATGATCTGATGGATGAAGCTACCGGGGCCAACCGTCATCAGGGGATTGCTGTTCAGCACGTACAGCAGGCGCGGGCGCGGCAATGCGTTGGCCCGTTCGAACACCTCGGCCATCCGTCGTCGCATGGCCATAACCAATTCGTCCGCCTCTTTGGTGTGATTGAGCATCCGTCCCAACAGATGAAGATGAGACAGAACCTGTTCGACCGTTTTCGCCTCGAGAATGAAGACGGGAATCTTGAGCTGTTCGAGGGTAACTAGGAGATCAGAACGGATCGGAAGCGTCAGGATCAGATCCGGGCGCTGCGCCACAATGGCTTCCAGGTTGGGATGGAGGCCACCCACTTTTGCCTTGTGCGTGGCTTCCACCGGATAATCGCAAAATTGAGTGACCCCGACAATCTGCTCCCCCAAGCCGAGGGCGAACAGAATTTCCGTCACATTCGGCGCGAGTGACACGATCCTCGTCGGAGCTTTGGCGAAAAAGATTTTGCGACCGAGATCATCGACGAACGTCTGCGGCGCCAGATTGGCCATAAACGGCATCCCGGTAAGAATGCCTTGTTGTCGTCGCTTCATGGTGACGTCATCCGTCTCATATGCTGCGGCCAGACCGGCAGAAAAGACCACCCCTGCGAGAAGCGCCCACATGGCAGTGGCACGCTGACACGATCTATTTGACGAATGCGCAAACAAAAAATCCTCAAGGCCTGGAGACCCTGAGGATTGCACCCGCTTCTTCACCCTCAGCCTTTCCCCAGCCCACGAGGGAAAGACAATCGGAACGGGCAGGTTTTCTGACTTCTGGTTCCTTCTACTCCCCGCGCCTTCCCATCTTTGAAGACGTTAAACGTTATCCGTTAATCGTAAGATACTTCAGTTACGTTTAACGATTCACGAATAACGAATAACATTCCCTTAAGACAGTGGCGTTGGCGGGTTTCGTCCCCAGTTACAGCGGCGGGACCGCGAGGGATTCACACCCTCTTCTCTACACCCGGGCCGAATATGTGGCGTCACCCTAAAAGACCCGCGGGAGTCTTGTCAAGGCGAAAGTGGGCGCTGAAGACGCTCCCAGCGCTTCGACGGCGGCATCTGCCCCTCTCGAACCATTTCCATTTGATGTTCTCCGGATTCATCTTCCGGGTACAAGCGGTAGAGAAAGGCTTCCAGTGGGCCGGCAGAATCGGCCCGAATAAATTGATCGAATTGTTGCAAGAGTGCGGCGCGCTCCGCTTCCAACCCCTGGCGATAAGTACGGTCTTCCGGATCTAAGATAATCCAGAGCTTGGAAAGGTTAACATTGCGAAGATCCCCGACGAGCGAACCTGCGCGCATCAAGGTCTCTTCGTCTCTATCCGCAGCTTGGCCACCTAAACTCTCACGAAGCGCGGATTCAAAATATTTCAGGATGACGGCCTGGAATTGCATGTGCGCCGCCAAGTAACGCTGCGCCGCCTGCTGCTCATGCCCCTCTTTGGTCAGGGCATCCGCTTGCCGCGATAACTCCTGCCCTTTCACCAGGGAATTGGCCGCTGCGTGGGACGGCGGTCCGACCAGGGCAGATCCGGCCGTCAGAAGAATGAGAGAAAGGATGAGGTGAATCGCGCGAGAGCAGGGCATACGGAAAACCATTGCCATCATAATTCCACTATTATACTGTGCGGCCTGATCAAGGCACAGAGCAGGAAACTCTGTAGGCAAACGAGCTTGAGGGGACTCCAAGGAGGACAGATGAAAACACTCGCCCTACTAATCAGCCTACTGAGTATCCCCTTCCTGTCTACCCTTCCAGCACCGGCATCGCCGATGGAGCCGGCCACGGCGCCGCTCCCACTGCACCAGTTGCCCCTCTCGAAAGTCGTGCTGTACTCCAGCGGAGTGGGCTATTTTCAGCACGATGGCACGGTACAAGGAGAGAGCCACGTCGATCTTCGGTTCACGGTCGATCAAATCAATGACGTGCTCAAAAGCCTCGTCGTGCAGGACGCCGGCGGCGGGCGCATTTCGACGGTGAGTTATGGCTCGCGCGATCCGATCATGAAAACACTGGGCAGCTTCGGGATCAATCTGACCCGTAATCCGACGCTCGGACAACTGTTGGATCAGATTCGTGGCGAGCGCATCGAGGTGGCCACTCCCAATTCCGTCAAAGGCACGATTATCGGGCTCGAACGGAAACAGCAGAACTCGCACGAGGACGAACGGCACCCGCCCGTTACGGTCGAATATCTCAATCTGCTGACTGATGACGGTCTTCGCTCCATCCCCCTCCCGCAAGTGCAACGCATTCAGCTTTTGAACACGCAGTTGAATGGCCCCCCAAGTCAAGGACGCCCTGCAGCGTGTGGTCACGTTCCGCGATCGTCTTTCGCACACCACCAGTCGGAGAGGCGGACTGGAACAGCGGATGAAAGAGATCAGTCAGGAGCCAACGCGTATCCGGGAGAACATGGGGAGACTGGCACAAACCTCGGAACTCTATAACCGGCACGTGAAAAAACTGGATCAACAGGAAACCGAGATGGAAAAAATTCGCAAAGAGATCGAGGCCCTCAAGGGAACGGAAGAGGAGCAAAAACGAGAGTTACACGACTACCTCATGGGGTTAGATATAAGTTAACGCCTGTGGTTCCAGAGTCCTTCCGGACTGTGGTTTGGAGACCTCTGCGAGGACCCTCTCTTTCTGTCTCGCCTTGTACCATCCATAGACAGATTAGGCATTTCCCCTATACTAAGAGAACCTTTGCCGCATTTCATTTTGGAAACCAAGCGCACAACCATGCAGACCCTACAGACTGAACGCGGAGGTGTCGGCACACTCTTGGGATTGCTGGTGCTCATTATCGCGCTCTACGTCGGGCATCAACTATGGCTCAAGCACAAAGGCTCTGGGCTCCTGAAGGCCTCAACCACCGCATCAATGCCGGTAGAGCCCGCTCCACAGTCAACCGATTTGATCGATGAGCAGGTGCACATAGAACTCGCACCGACGCTACAACCGGTCCAGATACCGACCTCGCCCTATGCCGCCATGTTGACCGACATCGGTCAGATGATCGAACAGGGCAAACTGCAAGAGGCTCAGAGTAAGTTACAAGCCTTGCCGGCTGATGCCCTATCGGACATGGCGATTCGTCTCAATGTCGCGACGCTCTGGAATAATCTCGGCGTCCATCAGGCGCAGACGGCCGGAACCATGGGGGCCGGGGCGTTTGCGTATAAGACGGCCGTGTCGATCAGTTCGCGCAACTCAACCGCATACATGAATATGGTGCTCGCCTATTGGGAACTGAAAGACCCGAGACTCACGACTGAGATGCTGGAAGAAGCCATGCGCGTGGCGCCCGAACATGCCATGCCGCATCTCATCCTGGCGCAACGATTCATCGAGAAGGACGAGTTGTCGAATGCCACGACACACCTGGAGCATGCCAAAGCGCACTCCGCGGATTCGCCCCAGGCTCAATCGTTCCTCAATAGCCAAATTGCCTATATCGAAAAAGCCAGGAAAGCCGAACACAATTTTCATGCGCGGGATAGCAGTCATTTCACCGTCAAATACGATGGCGGAGAGGATTATGCCGTCTGGACACGCGTACTCGAAATCCTCGAAGACGCCTACCGCGACATCGGTCAACAACTAGGGCACTATCCCAGCAAGCCGATTTTGGTCGTGCTCCATACACGGCAGAGCTTTCACAATGCCACCGGCGGCCCGGCATGGTCGGACGGCCTGTATGATCCGTCGTTGGGACGTATCAAGGTTCCCACGCAAGGCGCATTGACGGATCAAGCCTGGCTCACCAGGGTGCTGCGTCATGAATTCGTGCATGCCCTCTTGGACGATCGCCTGCAAGGCCATCGAATACCCCAGTGGCTCAACGAAGGATTGGCGATGCAACTGGCCGGCGATGCCTCCCCGGACATTCCCGCATTCATCCGTGGAGAAGTCACCTTGATCAATCTGACCCATTTGGAAGGGTCGTGGGGAGGCCTCCCGGCACAATATGCAATGGTCGCATATTTGGAAGGGAATTCGGCGACACGATATCTGATCGATCGGTACGGAATGGGGACCGTTCGCGACCTGCTTGACCGGCTCTCGAAAGGAGAGGCGTTTCCCGCGGCCTTCCATGACCGCGTGTTTATTTCCTACGACGACTTTCAACGGCGGTGGGTGGACACACTGAACCTTTCGCTGCAGGGCGGACGCACTTAACTCTTGCAGCCATCACAATCCACAGACCCGAACAATCGATAGCGATATCGCGCAATGAGGCGATAGATGAGATAGGCCAACGGCCTCAAAAACGGGACGTGCATGAGCCCCTGTAAGAGACGTCCGCCACGTAGACCAGGCAGCAGCGGAACAAAGGCATCCAACCCCTTTTTAATAGTTCCATCACGCTCCACCAGAAACGCGACATCAGGACGGCCGGCACGATACTGTGCGCCCAGTCGACAGCTCGCTTCGTCGCTTTGATACGGCACCCACCGCACATCGAGGTCTTTTCCTAATCGCTCCACTCCCTCTTTCGCGGTGACGCACAGTCGGCATTGCGCGTCGTAAATCAGGAGGCGCTCCGACTCAGCTCTTTGACGCTCATGTTGAACCGATGGCTGTTCCATCACGGTGAGCCTATCATTCCGACTGTTCGAAGACAACGAACTGCGCGCGGCAACGACTCTGGCTGAACGGCTAGAGCGAGTGGTAGGATGCACTCCGCACACAAGGAGGAACCATGGACATTGGGGCATTTCGGCAAATGGTGACGAAAAATCCAAACGGCTTCTTGGGTCGGTACGGACTCGGCAATAAGATCATGCAGGAAGGCGGCGATATGGCCGAGGCCGTCGAGCACCTCAGCGTGGCCGTCAAGATCGACCCTACTCATGTCGCGTCTCACTTGGCTCTGGGACGTGCGCTCGTCGCGCTCGGCAAAAAAGAAGAGGCGAGACCTATCCTACAAGCCGGCATTGACGCCGCCACCTCCGGCCGGTCTTCAGGCGGAGTCGATCTCGTGCCGGAACTTCGAGATTTACTGCACACGCTGCGGTAACGCTATCGTGATGAAATCGCATGTCGGCATGATTCTCATCCTGGCGTCGCTCGTCATCGCCTCACTCCTCTCAACGACTCTCCAAGATGCCGCAGCGGGCTCTCGCTTGAGTCATGTGGGGTGGAACGGCTTTTTGTTTGGGATCCCCCTCGCATTGGGCGTGCTGATATTCGCACGAGCCCGATGGGCGCTGATGGCCGCGGTCATGTATGGAACGATTGGGCTGGCGCTGGATATTTCCACGGTCGTGCAGGAACTGACAAAGGCGGACGGTCAATCGACGGTGTTGATGCTGAGCGGCCTGACCGGGTTGCTGAATTTCTTGCTCATCGCGATCGGCGGGGGCGGGTTTCTCGACGTCCTCCAGCCAACGTCCCCTCCAGCAGGCCATACTCCCAATCCCCGGTCCCCTTCTTCAAAGGAATAGGTCGCACGCGGTCGAACCCGGCCTTCCGCAGCCATGTGGTGGTATCCGCGACGCTGTAGGTATTGCCTGCCTCGGTAAAGAGCAACATCGTCACCGCAAACAGATTCGTCTCCTGTGGCCACAGGCCATCGGGATCGACCAGAAACGCATCCTGAATCAGTACACGGCCGCCGGGGTTGAGCGCGCTCGTCATTTTTTGAAACAGACGCTGGTTGTCCTTTGCAGAGTAGATATGGAGCACGTTTGAGAACCAAATCACATCGTATCGCCCCGAGATTTCGTCCTTCAAAAAATCCAGCGGGAGATAGGACAATCGGCGGCCATGCTTCACCGACGCGGCAATCTCACGCGCGACATCAAGAGCGGGAGCACGATCGGCTACGGCGGCGTGGAGCGTTGGATGGCGACGTAAGAACTCCAGCGCATACGTGCCGGGACCTCCGCCCATGTCCAACAGCGTCTCGACGCCTTTCAAATCCACCTGCGCCGCCACCGCGGGCGCCACATCAACCGACCGGTGATGCATGGCCCAACTGAACTCTCGTCGATAGGCAGCATCATCCTGATGCGTGTCGTCCTCCACAGGACGCCCGCTCCGGACAGATTCCGTCAGCTTGCCCCAATCCGTCCATTGATCGCGCATCAAATTGATATAGCCGCGCCGATAGTCGGAACCGTTGGCATTCAAGGTCGTGGCGGCAACGGGACCGTTTCGATACGTCTGCCGTTGTTTCACCAAGACCCCCGCGCTCGCCAGATTGCGACAGAGAATATCGAGCCCACGCGCACTGACATGCAGCTGCTCGGCTAAAGCCTCAATGGTCCACACGCGAGTGCCCATGGCAGTGAACAGGTCCAGATCTAATGCGGTGAACAGAATACGAGGCAGCCGGTAGGTCGCAATGGCGTCACGAAAGGCCTCAAAGTTCTTAAGAGGAGCCATGCGTGAGGACATACCAGCTGACTTGCGACTCTTCATCTCTTCAACAGCCCATTCGGAAGTCGGTCGAGGAATCCTAGACCGCTATCAACGTGAGAAGCTTCTTGACGTGCGCGTGGGCTAAGACTACATCGGGGGTACGCTGGAGGGCCTCATAATAGTTGCGCTCGAACCCTTCGCCAACTTCAGATGGCTTAAGCAATTCCCGGACTTCCGTGAGGACCTTCGCGATATCCTGCAAAGTCGTCTCCTGTTCCTCCTCCATCATTTCATCGATCCTGACGACCAGATGTGACAAGGGCCGAAGCCAGGCAAACCACGGATCGGTCATCACCAACTGCAAAAGGTGTCCGGATGACCCGACTCGTCCATTGATGCGTTCGTACGTGACCTGCTCAGAATCAAGCAGCGTCTTATGGAGCCGCAACAGTCCGTGGCGGAGATCCTTCAGTACCCGGCGCAGGGCTTCGGGCATCGGGCTCGGCGAACGTGAGAGACTCATAGGGTTATTCTACCCGTCCCAAGCGAAATCATCCAGCATGCGTCCCTTTGCTTTTGCAGGCATCGTGCTTGTTCGCATGGGGTGAGGCGGCACGTCGGCGAAGATCGCAGATCCTCTCTGCGACAGTCTTCCGCCCGCGGGCTGAGGCGCTGCATGCACGAGACTGCGATCGCACAAACATCACATGACTCTTCGTCGCGATCATTGACCTTCGCCGAACGGCGACAAGGCGATCTCGCACCGAACTCCCCATGGATGATGAAGACCGTCGGGACAATTGTGCACAATCAGCTATACTTATCCGATCAAGAGGCAGATTCTCTGATGACATTCTTAAGCCGGGAGGGTCGTATGCGGCCTGTCTACCGATTGAACCAATGTGTGCAGCTGACCATCGTGATGGGAATTATGATAGGTCTCACCGGATGTACCGCCGATCTCTGGAATCGGATCTCGGAGCTGGAGCAGCAGATGGCCACGATGTCGGCAGACCATCGCGTCCTGCCACAGCAGATCGAGACACTCCAACTCAAGGTCCAGACCATGGACCAGGAAGTGCAAAGCCGGCAGACCCGGGTCTTAACTGAGATTCAACATTTCCGGAATGAGGACTTAGCGCACTTTACTCAACGGCTGGACGCGCTCGCGCAGAATTTTCAAAGCTTCCGGAAGGAAATGGTCAATTCGGCACCATGGGAACAAATGCACGCCGAGGTGGCCGATGTGCAGGCAGCCCTCACTCGCATGAAACTCAGCCTCGATCAAGTTCAACTGCAGCATGACCAGTCGCATTCGCAGGCCTCGAAACGTTCCGCGTCTGTTCCTAAACCTATGCCAGCCCCCGAAACCAAAGCCGTCTCAGCGGCCAAAGCGCCTTAGCCCGGCTTATAATCCGCGACGTCAGGACGACGACATTGCTTATTCCGCGCCCATGACGGCTTAAGCCGACGGCCGCGCGGTTCCCACCACATAATAGTGCAGTTCACTCTGCAATCCCTATTGACCCGGCCACGTGCAGGGGTAGTTTATTTCCAGACGATTTCAGCAGTGATGAACGACGCTCTGCGCACTTAAGATGACCCACTTGAGAAGCCAATGGATTTGCTCCCCTATCCGTTTTAATATGAGCGGAGCCGCACATGGACCCATTGTGCCGAACGGAGAACCATCATGGTAAAGGGATTGGCATTCACCATGTACCCAGTAAAGGATATGCAACGAGCTCGTCGCTTTTATGAGCTGGACCTTGGCCTCACAGCGGCGCGAGACAATGCAGCCGGTTGGGTCGAGTACGATTTGCCCGGCGGAACGTTTGCCATCACTACAATGGCCGACGGATGCGCTCCAAGCAGCATGGCCGGCAGCATCGGATTAGAAGTCGACAACGTGGATGGGATGACCGAAGCGCTGCGAAAAAAAGGACACACGGTCAAACTGGAACCGCTCTCCACTCCGGTATGTCGCATGTCGGTGGTGTTGGATACGGAAGGCAACGCCATTACCCTTCACCAGGCAACACAATCGTGGTAAGCCGCATTGCCCTCATCCTCTTCGCGGTCGGCCATCTCTTCGTAGCGTCCTCTGCTGAGGCGCGCTGCGCCGGACTTAAGGGCGATGCGCTGCAAAAATGCTTACAGGGGGAACGCGACCGTGGCGGCCCGCCGGCTATTCTCTTTCTGGGACCTGACGGTAATGAACAGAAGGTCGACACGGCCGCCGTCTCCCGTTCGATTGAAACGGTCTGTAAAGCTGCGAAACAAGACGGAGTCTATACGGCCTACCGGAGCGGACAAGATCGGGCACGCAATCGTATTTGGAAACAAGTGGAATGCCGCTCGGGCCAAGTGGAAGGTCT
>JBDUAJ010000109.1:0-9640 GCA_040004695.1 Nitrospirales bacterium
TGTGCGCGCCGGCGAGTTGGTGAGCCGGCCGGTTCTTGATACGGTGATCCATGGCCGTCCGTCAGGAGACCGAACGAGAAAAGCTCCGCCGGGCGAGGATCGGTCTCTGTAGTAGGTGTTCATGAATAATCCGGGTTAGGGAGGCGCGAAGCGGTATGGATACAATCGGATCAACGTTGCTGGAACGGTTGTACAAACTCGGCCTGCGTCACATCTTCGGCATCCCCGGCGATTACGTCCTCAGCCTGTACAAACTCATCGAGCAGTCCCCCATTCAACACGTCGGCACGACCAGAGAAGATTGTGCGGGATATGCGGCAGACGCCTATGCACGGATCAACGGAATCGGAGGCGCCTGCGTGACCTATTGTGTCGGCGGCCTGAATGTCGTGAATGCTGTGGCGTGCGCCTATGCCGAGCGCTCTCCCGTGGTGCTGCTGTCGGGCTCCCCCGGCCTCTCTGAGCGAGTGCGCAATCCCTTGCTGCATCATATGGTTCGCGACTTCACCACGCAAAAGGAAGTGTTTGAAAAGGTCACGGTGGCTTCCGTTATCTTGGACGATCCATGGACGGCTGAACGGGAGATCGACCGTGCCTTGGCGGCGCTGCTGCGCTACAAGCGCCCCATCTATCTCGAAATCCCACGCGACCTTGTCCATACGCCGATTCATATTGCGACGTCACGGCCTTCGTTCGCGCCAGACAAAAGCGACCCTGCCGCCCTCTCTGAAGCAGTGGCCGAGGTGCGCGAAATGCTCGCCACTGTGGAACGGCCCGTGCTCCTTGTCGGGGCCGAAGTGCATCGCTTCCATATGCAGGAAGAACTGGCGCAATTCATTGAGCGTATGAACATCCCGGTCGCGTCGACGCTGCTGGGCAAGTCGGTGATTCAGGAGGATCATCCGTTGTTTGTCGGCGTCTATGGCGGATTGATCGGACACGATGAAGTGCAGCAGTTCGTCAATGAGGCCGATTGTCTTGTCATGCTGGGATCGATTCTCACCGATCTGGAAGATCTGGATATGCAGTCGCCCGTGATGCGCGCCGGTCGAACCGTCCACGCCACGGCCGATGCCGTGACGATTAAACACCATCGCTATGAGGGGGTCTATTTCGAGGACTTCGTCCGCGCCTTGATCGCCGAGCCGATGCCTCGCTTCCCGTCGCGCTCGCTGCCGACCTTCGAAGCCGTCTCGTCCGAAGTTCCGGCGGCCCATGCCCCGGCCACCCTTCGTGGCCTCTTTAACCATCTCGAAACACTGTTGGATGAGAAAACTCTGGTCATCGCCGATATCGGCGAGTCCTTGTTCGCGGGTGCCGATTTGCGCGTGCGCCGACGCAGTGAATTCATGTCCCCCGCGTACTATACCTCGATGGGATTTGCCGTGCCGGCTGCGGTCGGGGCCGGGTTTGCGGATCCAGCCTTACGCCCGGTTGTCCTCGTCGGAGACGGCGCCTTCCAAATGACCGGCTCGGAATTGAGTACCTGTGTGCGCTATGCGCAGATCCCAATCGTCATTATCCTGAATAACCGGGGCTATTCAACAGAGCGGGAAATTCTCGACGGATCATTTAATGATGTGCACGAATGGCACTATGAAAAAATCTGCGATCTGGTGGGAGGAGGCGTTCCTCATCGGGTCACGACGCATGAGGACTTGATCCAGGCCCTGGAGGCCGCTTTTTCAGATCAGACCCGGATGCATGTGCTGAATGTCATTTTGGACCCTGCCGACCGGTCCGCTGGCATGATGCGTCTCGCCCATCGGCTCGCCAAACGGGTGGCTACCCGGGGTCAGTAAGGTCGCTGCGAGGGTGTGATCTCACAGGTATCCGGTTTGAATATAACAACCTATTCGTCTGCTTTCTGAGTTTGGTTGGCAGTTTGTTCCGCCGCTCCTTGTAATGTCCCCTCCACGGCTTTGGCTTTCTCATCGGCGCGTTAATAGCATGTTCAATAGCCTCAGCCGCCTTGTCAGTTTGCTGTTTAACGTTCTCGCTCGGACTCTCTTGCTGGCAGCCTATGACCACACAGCAGGAGAGAGCGAAGCTGATGAAGATCATCTCAGCAGCGTGTCCCATCTGTCACTTAGAAGTGTGTTGGAAAGTTCGTACAGTCGATTCGAGTATACCTGACGTTCGAGCGACCTCACGGTGCTGTATTCCCCGGACACGCCTCATTCCAAGAACGTGTGGTTTCATAGCAAAAGACGGCGGCCGCTGTCGTCGCACCGGCCGCCGCATATTCGGAAGGGGAATTGAGAAGACGAAGGGCCGTTGGCTTAGTCTTCCATGCCCGCCCCAAGGCCCATAGTGGCCCGGAGCAAATCGTGCCGCGTAATTGAATAACTGACCTGCCCGGCTTGCTGCACGGGGAGATTCAGCAGATGACAGCTATCCATCACGTCAATGGCATCGGCGATGGATGCGCTCCCATCGACCGAAATGGGGCATCGCGTCATGACGTCCTCAGCGCGCAGCTTCCGCAGGTCATGACCGCCTCGCAAAGCTCTCAGCAAGTCAATCTCGCTGATGAAGCCGACGATGCGTCCGGCCCCATCGACAACCGGTGCGCCGGTCGTATGGTCTTTGACCAGGTCAGCCCCGATTGCGGATACATCCTGATCGAACCGGAATCGTAACGCCATTGGTTGGGGTAATCTGACCGATCGTTTTCAATCCCTCTGCGGGGACCCCTGGCATTCCCATAGTGCCTCCTCCTCTTGGCCTAAAAGTAAATAGATAACGAACCACCGTACCTTGCATCAGCGGCGTCGGCAATCAGGATGCGACAGCATGGCATGTCGTCATTCGGAGGACGTGAGCCTCCTTGAGGTCAAAGCATTACTGCCAGGTGTCCGAAACGAAACGGGCGTCAGGCAAAGAGGAAATCGTATTGGCCCCGTCAAGACGGGTTGAGTAGTTGAGTCCCGTAAGAAAGGAGCCTACAATCACCCGGTTTGTATGGGACACGTCTTGGCGGTCCATGAAGAAGCGGTCGAACGGCCTGGGATGCAAAAAGGGCGACGAGCGAAGCTGTGGGCAGTGGTGCTGTTGAGTCTGCTCTTCAGCGGATGCTCGTCTGCGATGCGATGGGCCCAGGATCCTCCGAATGTGCCGAGCTGTGTGCCGGATCGCCTTCTCACCTGGGAAGACTTCCGTCCCAAGGCCGAACCCGGACGACGCGCAGCGGAGACCGCTGTTCGGTTTCATTTGGAGGCGCATTCCCCGCCTCGCATTCTGGCCGTCTTTGATCCGAAATTGTCCTGGGTCCGAGCGGACTTTGCCTATACTCTGAACCCGTTGAAGATTCGCTCCTCGGACCAACTGCTCCGTCATGAGCAACTGCACTACACCATTAGTTGCATGCTGGCCCGTGAAGCCAATCTTTCCCTCATGAACGGAGGCGATCCTAAAGCGATGTTGATTCTGCTCAACGCGGTGGCCACGCGCATGAACGTCCAATATGATGCCGAGAGCAATCACGGGCTCAATCGTGAGAAGCAGCAAGAGTGGGAAGACGCGATTCAGGAGAGCTTACTGGCAGGACCGTTGACGAAGCCGTTGGTCAAAACGCTCGGCGATGACCTTCGCTCGAAATCCAATTAACCGTCGTGCTGGTTTCGGCACTCGCCCTTATCCAGGATATAAAACTTCCCGGCAATCCCGAGCGACCGCCCGACAGTTCGAACCGCACTGTTGCCCTCGCAGTAATCGAACTCGGTCGAATAGACGGAGAACATCCGGTAGTTCGCCCGTCTGGTACGGTCCGTCAGAACCGTCAAGACGCTCGGTGCCGGCTCACTGTTACCGGCGGAGGAGCTGGGGATCGAAATGGATTGCAGAATGGAGGTCAACATGGCGTCGGACGCGCTATGGCGTTCCTGTGCGACAGGTTCCAGCACCTCCTTTTGATAATCCAGGAGCTCCGGGTTTGATGCCCCGAGGCCAATGAATGCCCCGCCGGAGATCAGAAGCATTACTATCGCCCGCTGGCTCCATCGGTTTCTCATGGTTGCCCTCCATACGTAGAAGTAACCAATAAGAGAAAGGGCAACTTACATGCCTAGCGGCGGTTCTGCCGTGAAATCGGGAAGTCATGGGAATAAGAAGGAAAGACGACTGGAAGGAAATTCTCAGCGGCCACAAACGCCGTACAGAATTGCACAGGTCCGGCCGAAGGACGGCTACCGGGTGGTCTGCTCTAACCTCTTGAGCGCACGCATCATGAGGGGGTCATTGAGAGCCACTTCGCTGAGGGCGTCCATCACATGCAGTTGTTTCGTGGCAACAAGATCCTTCGCCTTGGCATAGTGTGACCGGCTGAATCGTGCCACCGAGGGCTGGCCATTGACAATTTGACACGCAAGGATTTCCCCACCATTGACCTCTAACGTGCCGCCCTGTTCAATAAGGCTTCGGGCTTGTGCGACGGTAATGCCATGGACGCCGGCGAAGTCGGTAATCCCGCCGGTTTCGATCAGTCGTCCGTCAGGCATAATGCACAGGCGTTTGAAATGCGGCGACCAATCTTTTCTGAAGTCGATGTAGTGAATGTCTCCCGATCGCGCAGGCGCATCACCCGGTTTCTGATCGTTCATGCCCAGCGTGTTGTGCGCGAGTTTGTCCTGTAATTCGATGGCCAAGGTCCGGTAAAAGACACGCGCACTCGCATCTTCCAGCGAGACGCCATACGATCGGTTCAGCTGCTCCGCCTCCGTATATTGCATGACGTCCAGTACCCAGGTCTGTTTTGGGCTGAGTCCAGCAGGGTCGACCTTACACGTGAACACGCCTTGCGTCACCAAGAGACCTGTCTGAGGATAGATATAGATTCCTCCCTCCGTCAGGAGTCGGGTCATCACGTCCAACGGAATCTCGTAGCTCTCCGAGAGGACTCGCGCGTGTGCAGCGATATCTTCCGGTTCCGTCATCGCGCACGCCGTGACATTCCCTGGGGGATCCGACTCCGTATAGTCGTCGATGACGTTGTACAGGACCGGCGGCTTCTCCGTCTTTGTGGGCTTCTTTTTGATTTTATACATGGTGAGAAAGTTATCCTATCTGCTCATCTCTCAGCAATGAGCTTGCGCAGGATGGACTGCTGCGGACTGCGTCACACTCTTTTGTTCTCTTCTAATCTGAGCCTTTCGTCCTCGTTACTCAGCACTCCCCCCATACGCCGGCAACGTCGTCAATCGAGGATCATCCACAGGCCCGCCGACCGTGAAATGATAAAGGGATTGAAACCTCGTATCCTGAAGGCCAAATACTTGGTGCACCGGATCATCGAAAAAGCATCCGATGCCCGTCGCCCGTACCCCGGCCGCCTCGGCTTCAAGATACAGCACCTGTCCAATAATGCCGGTCTCCCAAAAAAGGCGACGGTAGAACCAAGGACCAAATTTTCCGATGGTCGGTTCAAACTCGGCGATCATCCCCATCGAAAAAGCTCCGGCGCCGGCAATCTCCTGATGGCAGCTCACCTGAGTGGCCAGTTGTCGGGCATCGCCCTCTTGTAAGCAATAAAGCGCGAGATCGTCAGGACATCCCGGCGGCCGCGACCAGACAAAATCCTTATTCATCGCGTCCCGCATCTGGGCCAGTTTGGCGGGATCGCGGACCAGGACGTACAGCCCTTGAGGCAAGCCATCGACACGATGCACAAACAGCGCGAGATGGATCGCCGCGTCCCAGGGAACCACATCCCAAGGCATGGGACGATGATCGAGCGCACGTTCACAGCGAGGCAACACGCGAGACAGCATGAGAAAGAACCGAGCCGCAGAGATCGATGTCTGACCGTCGAATGCGAGCGCGCTGCGACGTTGTCGAATCATGTGACCTGCCGAGAGTCGCTTTTCAGGCCCCTGATCAGGCTCAAGCAAAGACCGATCGGATGAGGCAGCAGTGGCCATGCCCCACTCCATGGTACGACGATCGGTGCGCGGCTTCCAGGAAGCTGCGGCCACGACGTCGATGATCTCCCATGGGTCGGGTTTGTCTCGACTCAGGCGATTGGCTGAGCCATGCCAGGTCACGCGATCGATCCGTGGAAGGACGTCGGACCCAATCGCCAGTGGCAGGCCCGCTTCCGCATCAGCATGCCCTGGCCAGACGACGGCGAGGCAATCGGGATGTTCGCGTTCTGCCTGAAGATAGTCCCCGTCCCGCCCGATCCCTAATAAGGCGACGATGTCATCATCGCTCACATCGTCAAGCAGCAGCATCGTCCATCCTAAAGTGGCCGCGGCAATGCGCGCCGAACCGATCGCATGGCCCACGTCATGTTGGCAGTATCGAAAGGCGCGCTCACCGTATTTCCACGACTCTCGCCAATGGATGGACGTCAGTCCCAGGAGAAACGCCTCTGGTGGAAATGGCCGCATCAGTGCCGCGAATAGATCGGAGGGCCAATCGGCTCGTCGTTCAAGCCCGTGCTCCTTGGGGGCGTAATGATACAGACCAGGTCCCTCACCTACGCCGGAGATGTCATTGAGCAGGAGATAGCCTTCGGTGGGATGCAGGTTACCGCTGGAGGGATTCGTGCGAAGCGCCCACCGTGTATCGCCTGCTTGCTTCCATGCAGACAGGGCCAGGGCAAATTCCAAAAAGCGGGACAGCGTGGCCACCGTCACGGGCTGAACCGGCACGATGTTCGAGTGGTAGAGGGCATCATAGGTCGGCGACACGGGCAGGTCATCAGCCGGCAAGAGAGGCAGCCGCATGAGAGTCGCCTCCTCATACCGTCGGAACGGATTCGGTTGATTCGCCCAATCCATGTAGCCGTTGGCGCGCGCGTAGCGATAGAAGTGATGCTTCGTCGTCTGGTGATAGCCCATCACTTGCAGCCCGAGATCATTTGCCGGTTGGTCTGTCATCTCTTGATCATTCGTCATCTGCTAAGTCTACCCGTCCCCTTGGAGCCAAGTAAACCGAGTAACGGATTGACCCTCCGGCTCCAATATCGTTATGCTCATAAGATTATGACCTTTGATGCATCGATTGCCGCACAACGGGCATTGCAACGCGTGGAGGCTTCCGGGGAGCTGGGCGAGCATCTCGACGACATCATTGAAGCCGAAAGTATCTTTTCGGCGAGCGTTGGCGATGAGGCTCTGGCAGCTTATGAGACGCTTCATGCACTGGGTGAGCCGTACGCCCATGTTCAATCCTTCCAGGCGTTTTTGATTTACATCACGTGGCAACAGTTCGTCGAAGAAACTTCAGCCACACACGTTCATACCGGCCTCACCCTCTGCGATCGGTATCTGGCGCAGTGGAATGATGGAAGCGCGGAGGCAAAGCAGATTATTGAGCTACGCACCTCATATAAAGCTGCGCTTGGCGAGAGTGAGGAGGAAGAGGATGAGTGCGACGAGGATGTGTTCAAAGGCGGCGACTGAGCTTGAAGAAAGTATGATGTAGTGATCTGGTGATTGCGTTTGAAATCCTCACTCCGACAATCACCAGATCACAAAATTTCCCGATGTCTGAGAACGATAAACACCGCGGCCGGATTTTCTTACATCGTGGCGATGTCACCCAGGCACGCGCCTGCTACGAACAGGCTGTGTACGATGACCGGCTTGCAACCAACGCGCAAGCCCTTGCCGACTCGCTCGGAAACCTCGGGAACGTCTGCTCGATGATGGGAGACTATGAAACGGCCAACGGTTGTTATCGTGAGGTGTTGACGATTCAACGCGAGCAGCACCATCTTCAGGGCGTCGGCCAGACCCTCGTCAATCTCGGCAACGTGCACATGGAAGCCGGTCATCCTGAACAGGCACGCGCCTATTACCTCGAGGCACTGGATTTACTGGAACCGTTGAACGATCACCGCGCGCTGGGCAGTCTCTATGCCAATCTGGCCCTCCAACATGCAGCAGACGGCCAGACCGAAGCCGCCATCTCCAGATTTCAGCACGCGCTGGCGTCGCACCGGTGCGTGGGCAATGAAGAGGGTTTGGCGACCACCTATGGTCAGCTGGGAAAAACATTTTTACTGGCCGGGCAAACCTCACAGGCGGAAAAATGTTTGAATAATGCCTCCGAGCATTTCATTAAACTGGGCAACGAACCGTCTGAAGCGGCTGCGCTTCGGTTGCTGGCCGATCTCTATGAGCAGCGAGGAGACATGATCTCAGCGGTGCGGTGTCTGGAGCGCATCGTCCTCATCGGGCAGCGCTATGGCTTGCCCCAATGGCAGGAAGACGCCTCACGTCTGCATCGCTTGCAGGCGGAATGGCAACATCGGGCGTGAGTATAGGAATTTGTTGATGTACTGATTTGTTGATCTGTCGATTGAATTGAACCAAATCAACAGGTCATCAGATCACCAAATTGCTCACAGTGAAATACGGAGGCACCATGACAGAAGAAGATGCCCGCCAACGTATCCAAAGCGCGATCGATCAGTACGGGCAACATGCCGGCATGGCGATCGATCTGGTGATCAACGAAACACGATCCGACTTGGGTATCGACACGGCGAATGACTTGATCGAGGACTTTGATTTGGAATTGCTCTATAACATCGCGCCCAGTGAGCCCTACAGCTCAGGAGGCTAACTGTGGAGGCGATTCAAAGTTCAACTGTACAATGCAACATGGCTTGGTCATGCAATGAATGTTGGGAGACCATTGTGCATTGGTAATTTTACATTTTGCGGTGTTTCAGCATGCCGCTGATCTGGTGTTCTATCTCGGGGCATGGGTTCGGCCATGCTGCGCAGGTCGTGCCTGTCCTCAATGAACTTGGACGCCGCATCCCCTCTTTAAAGGTCCTTCTTAGAACCACCGTCCCCTCTTGGTTCTTTCAAGACCGATTGCAGGTCCCATGGGAAATCAGTGCCTGCGAACAAGACATCGGGTGTGTTCAGCAAGGGCCGCTCCATATCGACGTAGAGGGAACCTGGGCTGCCTATGACCGGTTTCACACGAACTGGACGGACCGCTTGTCTCAAGAAGCAGACGTCATCACGCGCCATTCGCCGAACCTGTTGCTCTCTGACATTTCCTATCTCGCCATCGAAGCGGGGGCGCATGCCAACATTCCGGTTGTTGGATTAAGCTCGCTGTGCTGGGATCAAGTGCTGATTCATCTCCAACATGAGACGCCTCCTGAATGTGCATCCGTGATCCAACAGATTGGACACTCCTATTCCCTGGCGAATCTCATGATTCGGGTGGCGCCTTCGATCGCCATGCCGGCATTTCGCCGAACGCTTGATGTCGGACCAATTGCCGCGCGACTCACGCCCGACCACCAAGGCGTTCGGCAGGCTTTAGGCGCGTCCCCGGATGAGCGGATCGTCGCAATCGCCTTTGGAGGCATCCCGCTCACTTCACTGCCCTGGCATCCCATCGAAGCCATGCCCGGCTATCGCTTGATTGTCCCGGGACCGGTGCCGCCCCACACTCAACGCGTCGTCTCATCTGACACGCTTCCCTTTGGCTTTCAGACAATCATGACCTCCTGCGACATGCTGCTGACGAAACCTGGCTATGGAACCATTGTGGAGGCCGTGGCATCGGGAACGCGCGTCGTTTACGTGAGACGATATAATTTTGTGGACGAAGACAGCTTAGTCTCGTATCTGCGCCGCTATGGCCGCGGACTCGAACTGTCAGTAGA
>JBDUAJ010000110.1:0-9492 GCA_040004695.1 Nitrospirales bacterium
CGCATGCGCGTCAATGCCCGAACGGAGCCGAAGCGCCTTTCAAGGTGGTCAACTCGATGTGCACGGCGTTCTTCCCGTCCCCCATCAAAATCTGACCGTCTTGAATGGTGCAGTGCAACTCCATGGTGCGTTGCGTGAGCGTGGCTAAGGCACGACTTCCATCCAGCGGCAGATTCATCACGGTCAGATTAGGTAGCCGCTCGAGTACGGTCATGTTTTCTTTCCACCACTGGTCAGCGCCCCGACCGCCATAGGTATAGAGGCGGACCTGTTTGGCGCGACCGCAGGCCTGGCGAATGATTTTCTCATCGCGCTGGCCCACTTCGATCCAGAGCTCGATGACGCCCGTCAAATCCTTTTGCCACAGATCGGGCTCGTCTTCGGTGCTCAGCCCCCGGCCAAACGACAAGGCATCATGCGCGTGCAGCACAAAGGCCAGCAGGCGTATCATCATGCGCTCGTCGGTTTCGGACGGATGGCGCGCAAGCGTCAGCGCATGGTCCTGATAGTAGTGGCGGTCCACGTCGGCGATTTGCAGTGCCGCTTTGAAAATGGTCGCGTTAGAGGCCATGAAGTCGTGGTTCCTTGATTGCCAAGATTTGGGTGGATTGTCTCATCGTGGTGGGGACTGAGCGCCGAGCGCTTGATCAGGGAATAATTTTTAGGATCTCACCCTGATGATCGACGAGATACAACTCGTGTTGCTCGTCCTCTCCGAAGGACGTGATGCGCCGATGCGATTCTAAGAGCGTGCTGTGTGCCGTCACCATGCGGCCATCATAATGAAGGGCCGAAATGTTGCCGGTGGCATAATCTGCATAGAGATAGACCCCGCATAAGCCTGGAATCAATGTGCCGCGATAGACATGCCCGCCGATGACGACGTTGCCGCTTCGAGTGGGGTAATCCAAAATGGGAGCCTCGAGGCCACGCTGGTCACATGACGGGTTCACGCCGGGCGTGCAAATAGTGCCTTCCATTCGACGCCAGCCGTAATTGCCGCCCTTACGGATGACGTCGATCTCCTCGCGTGCATTCTGACCTACATCGCCTGCATACAACAGCCCGGTCACCGCGTCGAACGAGTACCGCCATGGGTTCCGCAGCCCATACGCCCAAATTTCCGGCCGTGCCGCCGCATCCCCCACAAAGGGATTATCCGATGGAATGCGATACGGCAGCTGCCCTTGCTGCGCGTCCACGTCGATCCGAAGCATCTTTCCCAGTAAGGTAGTGAGGTGCTGGGCATTGTCGTGGGGATCGTTCCCGGAGCCGCCGTCTCCGAGCCCAATATAGAGAAAGCCGTCCGGCCCGAAGGCTAAATGGCCTCCTTTGTGGTTGGGATAGGGTTGGGGAATATCCAGCAGAATGCGTTCACTGGCACGATCCACGACATTGGAGTCGTTCCCGAGACGGAATTCGGCGATCTTGGTCCGTATACCACCCAACGCCGTCTTGGTGGTGTAGTTGACGAAGAGCCGCGGCACCTGTGGAAATTGAGGATGGAGTGCGAGCCCTAACAGCCCCATCTCATACCCCGTGGCCACACGGTCTCGCAGATCAAGAAAAGGCTGACTGACAACACCGCTTTTCTTCCAGATCCGAATAGTCCCTGGCTGCTCCACAATAAAGAGCCGGCCGCTGCCGTCGCGCGGAGCGACGAGGCCGACCGGTTGTGAGAGGCCTGTCGCGATGCGCTCTAACCGAATGGCAGGCCATGCCTGTGAAGACGTGGCCTCCTCGCACAGCGATGGATCAGCACTCGCATGTGCGATTCCCGCCGTCACGATGATGAGTGCAACGAATAACGGAGGATAGAACATGAGGGAAGGTAACAGGTCCTAAAAGCCATTGCTACGGTGGAACGGATGGTCCCTCTTTCTAGCCATGTCGCCAAATTGAGATGAGAAAAGTTCCCGCCCCCCCCTTTTACCCACGAGCTTAGAAGAGACGTTCAGAATCGCCCGACCTTGCCAAGCCGAGTGTCCCGGGTCGCATCCTGTTACTCGCTCAAGAATTCAAGCCTTATGAAACGATGACCATCGCTCGACTCGATGCACGGTCTCCATTATGAACAGTGCAGTCACTCATCGGTGCTGGGGCGAATGAGCAAGGGTCCGTAGACCACGGCGAACAGTAGATAGGCGCCACTCCAGGCAACCGCCGACAAGCCAAGCATGATATTCGTCGGGGAATCAGCGCTCGGCACGGATACTCGTAGCATCGCACCCAGGTTGATGAGAATGTATATCACTACCGTCATGGAACTCGCGTGCAGCGGCCGTCCTGTATGGCCCAAACTGGCGCGGGTCATCACCGCCAAGGTCATCACGCCCACTGCGCCTGCCGTGAGAACGTGCACAGCATTGGCCGAGTTCATACCCAACCCAAGAATGCTTCCGCCCAGTGCCAGCAGCGACATCACCAGCCACCCATAACCCAGATGCAGGATCAGCACTAACGGCTCACGCCAAATGACCCAGCCGCGCCAGCGCAACAGGCGGGCTAGATTGGTCAGCCCGGCCGCCATCAGAGTCCAGCCGATAGCCATGGTCTGTGGCTGAACGGTCCAAGCCACAGCGGCAACGCTCACGAGAACAACTGACACTCCATCGAAATAGGAAAAGGGCGCAGGGTGTTTAGTCATGCCTTCCTGGACCATAAAGTTGCGGGTCAAGTTGGGAGTGACGCGCCCGCCGATGAGCGCCAGCAATACCATGACCAGCGCAAGAGCCGTGCGCTCGGGAAGATCCGTCGCCGCGCCTCTCAGAGCCAGAGCATGGAAAAGAATGTTGGCGCCTGCATACAGACTGATCAGACCTCCCATCGGTCCAAGACTCCAGCTGCCACTAGCGGCAATCTCTCGCCAGACAATCGCCGCCACCACAACCAGGAATGCTCCGTCAACGATGGCGGAAACAAGAGGGGTGAACCACGGCATGGCGATGACCAGTCGTCCTGCCAGCCACAACGTCCACACCAACATCAGCGGCATCCCCCTCACCGGAGCACGCTCGGTCCAGTTAGGAATAGCCGTCAGCAGGAAGCCGGTGATGACAGCGGGCAGAAAGCCGAAGAGCATCTCATGTACATGCCAATCCCGTGGGGCATACAGGAATGCCGGGTCGCCTCCTCCGACAAAAAGCAGAATCCAGGCAGGAACCTCCACGCCGGAAAATATCGCGGCACCAAGAAAGAATGGCCGGAATCCATAGGAAAAGAACGCGGGTCCATGGTAGCTGGGTTTGTCTATTGCCGCTTCGGCCATACGAGCCTCAGTCCTATGCGGTTATGGCGTAGCCTGGCTATGGTAAAGAGTTTACGATGCGATCACGAAAACTCGTGGTCGCACGAAAGGGGTCGGGAGTCTTTTTTAACAATAGCGACCTGGAACACTGTCCCACCGTGCGTCTCCAGCACTATGCACGCAGATCGGTGGCCGAAACGGATCCCCATGCTCGATGGCCTGCCTGTTTGATGTTAGGAGGTTCGGTGACTTCGCCATCTAGCCGGAACCCGTCGACAGCAGAAATTCGAAGTCGGCTCTCGTCAGCACCCCCTGCCCGGCGCCGCGCACGGTCCCGCGCATGACCGCCTCATAGAGATCAAGTTTCTGCTGCTTGAGCGCAATCATCTTTTCCTCGATGCTGTGACGCATGAGCAGCCGCACGATTGAGACGGTCCGCTGCTGCCCGATGCGGTGCGCGCGATCGGAGGCTTGGTTCTCAACCGCCGGATTCCACCAGGGGTCGAGATGATAGACATAGGTCGCTTTGGTCAGGTTCAGGCCCTGGCCTCCTGCCTTGAGGCTCAAGAGAAACACGCCCGGCTGCTCGCCGCTCTGAAAGGCTTTCACGCGGGCTTTGCGCGCGGTCAGCGCCGTGGACCCATCCAGTCTGTGGTATGGAATGGCATGCCGGTCGCAGGCTTCCTGTACGAGATCCAGAAAGCCCGTGAACTGAGAGAAGACCAGGGCGCTGTGCCCCTCGTCTAGCAACACCGGCAGCTTCTCCATGAGAAACTTCAGCTTGGGTGAGGGCTCCTCTTCGTGTTTCGTCAGGAGGCGAGGCGAGAGACAGATCTGGCGGAGCTTGAGGATGGCGGTGAGCGCGATGATCTGCGCCTGGGCCGACGTTTTTGTCTGATATGCCTCCTCGACCGTGGAGCGGATCTGAGCCACCGTCTGCCGGTAGAGGGCTTTTTGCCGATCGGTCAGGTCCAGAAATACCTCGCTCTCGATCTTCGCCGGCAAGTCGTGAAGGACCTGGGCTTTCGTCCGCCTCAGGATGAAGGGCCGCGTCCGGCGAAGCAGGCGGTCCAGGACGCCGCCCTGCACGCGTTTCAGTTCCGCCTTGAACCGATCATAGTCTCCAAGGAGACCCGGCAGGCATAGATCGATCACGGAGAAGTACTCCCCGAGATGATTTTCGAGCGGGGTGCCGGTCATCGCGACTGTGAAATGTCCCTTGAGACGACGGACGGCGCCGGTCGTGTCCGCGTGGATGTTTTTTACCGCCTGGGTCTCATCGAACACGATGACGTGAAACGCCGTCCGTTCCAATGCGTCGATGTGTCGCCGGATCAGCCCATACGTAGTGAGGACGACCTCACCATCCTCGGCGTCGAGGGTCCGTTCACCGCCGCTATAGACCCGGACCTTCAATTCCGGCGCGAAGCGCGCGAGTTCCTGCTCCCAGTTGAACAGCAGGCTCGTCGGCACCACGACGAGATGCGGGCCTCTCACATGTGTCGGCGCCCGGACTAAGCCCTCTTTAATCGCCGCCAGCAGACAAATCACTTGGAGCGTTTTGCCCAGTCCCATGTCGTCGGCCAAACAGGCGCCGAACCGATGCCCGTAGAGAAACGCAAGCCAGCCATAACCGTCCTGCTGATACGGCCGCAGCGTCGCCTGCAAGCTCCGTGGGAGCGGCGGGGTCGTGATCCGCTTGAATCCCACGAGCCGGGCCAGCACGGCCTCCTCCTCGGCGGGCAGCGATACCATGATCCCCTGGTTGCGAAGATCCAGCCAGTCCAGAATTTGCAGGCGGGGGACGCGCACGATCTGCGCCGCCTCTCGGGCCGATGTGGCTTGACTGGCGAGACTGACGATTGTGCGCAGGCGCTCCAGTGTGGAATCATCCAGCACGCGTAGGCCGCGCTCCGTCTGTATGACTCCTCCCTGCTCTAAGGCACTCCGCCACTCCGCTTCATTCAATACCACGCCATCGCACCGGATCTCCGGCCGGATTTCGAACCAGTCGATCCCTGGCCGGTCAGGCTCGATCCCGTCCTTAGTTTGACGCGCCACCTCGACGCCGCAATCCCAATGAGAACGCTGGATCGGCTTGTCCTGGTAGAGGACTTGGATACCGGCGGCGGTCAGTTTTTCCAATAACAGGGGCAGTCGCTGGAACAAGACCTTGGCATCGACAGTCATTTTGTCACAGCGCTGCATGCCGCGAAAGATTTCCGGGCCGAGGACTTCACAGGGAATGCGATACAGCAGCGCTTCCCGGGGCTTGTCCACCGGCCACAGCTCCCAGCGATCCGCCTGGATCCCGAGGCGCAGATCCTGACGCGTAAAGGCGGCCAGGGTATTCCGCAGAATCCGCTGCGCCTCGATCATGACCGAGCGGACTCTGAAATCACCCTCATACAACGCAACTTTGATGCGCTGGTCCCGCTCCTTGGGGTCTGTCACGGAGAGGAGCTTGAAGAAGGTCTCATAAAGGACGGTCTTGCGTTTTCGGGTACGGAACGGGGCGGACAGCGAGGGCGCCTGTTCTAAATGAGGAAACAGTCCGAAGACGGACGCGCTGGGCGCCACGCTGAGATCGCCCCAGCGGCATTCGGCTCGCAGTGTATATGGGGCGGCCGGCATCTCGTCGGAAGCCGATGGAGGAATCAGCACCAGACGATGCACCGGCTTCTCCGCTTCCAGCACAGCATTTCGCCGAGAGAGCGACTGCGTCCGGCCATTCATCGTCACGATGAGATCGCGCTCCACCTCATCGAGGTGCTTCAGGATAATGTCGATTTGCACGGTCTGGAATTCGCGCAACGGACAGGTCACCGCCAGATTCTCGCTCCGACTTTGCCATAGGCTCGCACCGGACTGATCGGGCAAGAGAACCGCACGGACGCCCCCGCTGATGGTCCGCTCGGGCGTGAGAAACGGATGGTGGGTGTCCATCCCCCGTTGAAACGCGAACCACACGTTCCATCCCTGCTCGTCCCTCAGACGCAGCAGTCGCCCGCCATTCAGATCAACCACGAATGACCGGACGCGCACGAAGCGCTCCAGCTCGAGGCCATCCGCCAGACAGACCGCACGAGCCGTGACCTGGTCCCCTATCACATCCAGCGCAGTCTTGCACAGGCATGTCACGGACGGCTCCCATCGAAGAGAAACCACTTCCTGGCGTGTCTCGAGAATCAAGGGATACGCATGTTTGTCCTGCCGCAGATATCGGAGCAGCGGATCTTCGCCATACCCTGGGGAAAACGTGGAGGCATTGAGCAGGGGGGCCAGTTCGGACGGCACGGCCCCAGTCGGCACCCATCCAAACGACCAGCCCACCTTCGTCCCATCGCGGCGGAGAAAGAGCGAAGGCTCGTGGTGCCGCGCATCGATGACGATTTCAAAGCCGGTCTTCACACTCACCGCTTCATCTGGCGGTCTTGGGGCTGCGCGCTGCCAAGCAGTTCAGTTCTGAGTGCATCGCGTGACGGCTCTTTAGTCCACGGGAGTCCAAACGCGTCAGGCGACAACAGATTTTTGGTGGTGAAGCAGGTGCAGAGGACATGTTTGCAGAGCCAGTCGGGGTCCCAGGCCGGACAGTCGCACGTCGCGGTGAGGAAGCCACTGTCGATGGAGAAGCTCACGGCATATGGCCGACTCCGCTGCCCCTGCACCGACGCCGTGAGCGTCGCACCGTTCGGGCTCCAGACATAGTGGTGGAGCCGCTGTTGCCGGTAGTAGTCGTATCCCCGGATGACCGACTCCTTCGAAGCCATCGTATAGAAGTCATTGGGAGAAAGGACGCGAAACGCGGCGAGGAGCGCTGAAGGTTCGGGACTGTGACCCGAAGGCGCCACGGCCTCGGCCGAAGTCAAGCGACGGGACAAGGTCTTCTTGCGCATGGCGAACCACTATAGCGGGAGGGAGTGAGACGCTTCAACCCGCGTCGGCGCAGTGGTGTCTTACATGTCAATGGATTCGGTAGATAGAAACCTCACGGAAAGATTTCCCGATTCAGTTGCGCTCCGCGATGAACCACCCTTCGACCTTCTGGCGCGCCCACGGCGTTTTGCGCAAAAACGTGAGGGTCGATTTCACGCTGGGGTCATGAGGAAAGCAGCGGACCGGGATACGACGCCCCATCTCGGCCCACCCATGCCGAGCGACCAATTGGGTGATGATGGTCTCCAACGTGATCCCGTGCAATGGATCGCGAGGATGGGAGATAGGCGATGGTCGGCTCATGCGGTGCGCTGCGAAACGATTCCTGTCATCTTTTCATTTCTGCTCGTCCGAGAGATAAAAGGGGCCGATAGCGTTATCATTGTGCGACAGACGCATCAACCACAATCGCGGTCAAAACCGGCTCCCTTCCTCGACCATTTTTCGCACACTTATTCTGTCAGGCTTTATTCGCTTGCGCATTGCCCGCATACCCTTGACAATTTCCTTGTGCGTCAATTTCTTCCTGGTTTCTCCAACCGGAACCAGCATTGCGGCGGGAATGCCGTGCCTCGTAATCGTGATCGTCTCCCCGTTGCCGACTCTGTCGAGCAACGCCGATAAGTGCGTCTCGGCCTCAGAAGTCCCTATCGTTTCCATGTGGCCTCCAACCCAAACTAGTTTAGACAAGTTTGAGTGTGACCTAAGAGACAGGACATCGTCAAAACCGTCGATTAAGAAAATGGGGAGAGAGTCAATCTTTGTGAAAAGCTGGCTCTCTCATACGTTCTGCCATATATCTGTGGGACACAGCGCTGGTCATTTACGTTCAGTCGCGGATCACCGCTTGCCCAGGACATCCTCAGCCCAACTGAGGGCTGCAGAGACCGTGGGAAATCCTATCGTGCTGGTCAGCAAGATAATGGCGTGATAAATCTCTTCTGGGGTAGCGCCGTTTTCAACGGCCCGCCGGACATGGCTATGCACGCCGCCTTCCGAATGGATCGCAATGGAGGCGGCCAATTGCACAAAATGCGCGGTCTTCGTGTCGAGCGGCCCCTGCTCCTTCAGTGTTTTGCCAAGCGTTTCGACGGCATTGATGAACTGTCCATGTTTATGTTGCTCGAATCGATAATGCCCCGGTATTTCTGCCATATGTCCCTCCTTGTATCCCTCAGCATACGATACGGCCTGCTCCAGGAATAATCAGCAGAGGGGGAAATAGGCTGTGAGATCAAGAATTGTAGCGACCCATTTGACGCCATCTCGTGCGTTACAATGGACGTGGACACATCTAAAGAGTCGGAGAAACCTAGAAGAGGAACAAGCTGAACGAAAGGACTCACCATGAATTGTGAGAAGTGCGGAGGATCTGGCCGTCCGCCTTTGTCAGAATCTCGCGTCGAGATCTGCGAGACCTGCAGAGGGAAGGGATATATACATGACGCACCACACGTTGAAGACGCGCCTCTAACTGATGCCGGAGGATTAGAAACGACGAAGCCCCCGCATGAAATCAAAGACACTATGGGTCCCTCTGACGATCCTATGGACAACGATGGCGGCCACTAAAGATTGCCTCCATGCCCTCAGCGGCGGTTTGCCGCCATTGTGCTAAAACCTACAGCTGATCGCTACGGCTGACCGCCGTAGTGCAACCTTCTGAGGAGTCCGAAGGCGTTTCCGCAAAAACTGCAGGCTGGATCTCATGCTGGGCTCGTGGAGAAAACAGCGGACCGGGATACGACGCCTCATCTCGACCACCCATGCGGGCGATGAGTTGGCTACAATGGCCTTCAGCATGATCCCGTGGAACGGATCGCGAGGATGAGAGATAGGCGATGGCTGGCCCATGGGGTGTGTGCTTCGTGAAGCACGGCAACTCAATTGGGGGCCATGATACAAAAGACAAGACCTGACTCCAATTCCCTTGGCTGTGCGAAGAGGTAGACTGATGCTCTTCGTTCAGCGGGACGAGAATCTGTCCCAGCATCAGTATCAGATACTTCGGGGCGCGGGGATCTGGCCCTTCGCCAGCTTGTCTGCGATACCGCCGATCTCGTGGACCAGACCGCGAAGTTCATCGAAGGTCAAGTTAGCCCCATTTGCATACAGCCCATCGTTCTTGAGCCAGATTGCGTATAGTTGCTCCTCGGGAAGGCTCTCCGGATCCGAGTGGCGGCTCTTGTTGTAGATGATGTTGAGCCGCTCGTAAGTGCTCCCGTCACCCTGCAAGAACAACTTGATCCCAAGCGCTCTCCTGACGAAGTTGATTGATTGATACACCATTGCCACTGTCGACTCGAAGC
>JBDUAJ010000111.1:0-9421 GCA_040004695.1 Nitrospirales bacterium
ATGGCAGACATGGTGCTGATTGTCTGCTACGGGATGGCCTATGCGACACTCGTTCTTCTGGTGGCCACCGTCATTTTTCAGCGTAGGGACTTCCAATAGCCCGCTGTGCTCGATCCTTAACTCAGCGTTGTGATAGGAAGCCTGAATTTTGTGTAAAGAGGTGCTTGCATTGATTTTTCAGGCATTGTATTGATAGAGACTTACTTGTCTGATGATGAATGATGATGGCGCATATTTCGGACATCGTTGACTTGTGACCTAGGAGGCCTGGCATGTCGTTACTCGAAAAAATCCGGAGTCGTTCCGCAGTCGTCGGCGTAGTGGGCCTGGGTTACGTTGGACTCCCTCTTGCCGTATTGCAGGCAAAGACGGGCTACCGAGTCTACGGCGTGGACGAGGTGCCGGAAAAGGTGGAACGCGTGAACCGAAGCGAAAACTACATCTCGGACGTAGATGAGAACGAGCTTCGCCAGGTCGTGAGCACGCAACGATTATCAGCGACAAGCGATTTCAGCAAACTGCGGGAGTGTGACGTCGTCCTCATCTGCGTGCCGACTCCACTCACGCGTAATAAAGAGCCGGACATCAGTGCTATTTTGAAGGTCACGAACGAATTGGCGAAGTATGCGCATCCCGACATGCTCGTTGTCTTAGAGAGTACGACCTATCCTGGGACGACGGACGAAGTAATGATGCCCATCTTGACGAAGGATGGCCTCAAGGTTGGCGATACCCTGTTTATGGCGTTTTCTCCTGAACGTGTTGATCCGGGTAATCGGTCGTTCAAAACACAGAATACCTTTAAGCTGGTGGGTGGTATTACCCCGGCCTGTTTGACAGTCGCGCAAACCTTCTACGAGCAATCCATCGTCAAAATTTTTCCGCTTTCGTCTTCACGGGTGGCCGAGATGGCCAAGGTCTTTGAGAACGTCTTTCGGTCTGTGAACATCGCTCTCGTGAACGAATTGGCGATTCTCTGCGACCGCATGGGACTGAACGTCTATGAAGTGATCGATGCGGCCGCCACTAAGAACTTTGGATTCATGGCCTTTTACCCAGGACCGGGAGTGGGTGGCCATTGCATCCCGCTGGATCCCTATTACTTAGCGTGGAAATCCAAAGAATATGATCTCCATACCCGGTTCATCGAGTTAGCCGGAGAAATCAATGAAGGCATGCCTTACTACGTTGTGGCCAAGCTACAACGTGTGCTCAATAAACGTGGGAAATGCCTGAACGGAGCGAAGGTGCTCGTGTTGGGCGTGACCTATAAAGCGGATGTGGAAGATCCTCGTGAAACGCCGGCATTAAAAGTTATGGAGTTGCTTCAGCATGAAGGGGCCGATCTGTCCTATGCGGATCCGTTCGTGCCCAGTATCACCCTTGAGGATCACTCGTATAAGGCTGTACAGCTCACAAAGGAACGATTGCAACAGAGTGACTGCGCGCTGCTTCTCACGGCCCATTCTGCCTTCGACTATGAAATGGTCACGAGCCATGCACCGGTCGTATTTGATACCAGAAACGGGACGAAAAATGTCAAAGGCAATAGGGAAAGGATTGTCTTGCTCTAAAGTCAGTCCTGATGATGCATTTGCCATCGTCATGTCTCGGTGTGTCCGACTTGCAAAATCCCTAAATCATTTCCATACCTATTCGAGACGTGACATGCTCGCTCTGTGGGCATGTCATCGTTTTACCGAATACTTGCACAGGAGCCACGCGTGAACGTTCCTCTCCTGGATTTAAAGGCGCAGTATCAGACTATTCGAAAGGATGTGCTGGCGGCCATTGAGGCAGTGTGCGATGAACAAGGATTCATCCTTGGTCCGCGGGTCACGGAGCTGGAGCGAAGTCTGGCCAAGTATGTCGGTACGACCCATGGGGTTGGTGTGGCCTCCGGCAGCGACGCCCTCCTTCTTTCGCTCATGGCGGCCGGTGTCCAGGCAGGGGATGAGGTCATTACAGTCCCCTTCACCTTCTTCGCCACGACCGGGGCTATTTCACGCTTGGGTGCGAGGCCGGTTTTTGTCGACGTGTGTGCCGATACGTTTAATATGGATGCTGCCAAGATTGAGCCGGCCATTACTCCTCGCACAAAAGCCATTATCCCCGTGCATTTATTCGGGCAGTGCGCTGAAATGGAGACGATCACTGCCGTGGCGAAGCGACACGGATTGGCGGTGATCGAAGATGCCTGTCAAGCCATCGGTGCAAAGCGTCACGGAATTATGGCGGGGGCCATGGGAGAGACCGGATGCTTCAGTTTCTTTCCGTCAAAAAATCTGGGCGGGTTCGGCGATGGAGGATTGATCACCACCAACAACGACACGCTGAACGATGCGATGGCTATGTTGCGCGTGCATGGCAGCAAAGTGCGTTATCTGCACGAGTCAGTTGGGATCAACAGCCGGCTGGATGCATTGCAGGCGGCCGTTCTTCAGGTCAAACTGAAGTATCTTAACCAATGGGCAGAGGGGCGTAGACGAAATGCGGCACGATATGAGCAGCTATTCAAGGATGTCAATCTGAAGGATCGGGTCACACTGCCGACTACTGCGAAGGGTAACGAGCATGTTTTCAATCAATTTACCGTGCGCGCACAGAAGCGAGACGAACTGCGGGCATATTTAAGAGACCAGGGAGTCGGCACCGAGATTTACTATCCCGTTCCCATGCATTTGCAAACCTGCTACCGGGACCTCGGCTATCAAAAGGGATCCTTCCCTATATCCGAACGAGCGGCCGAAGATGTCCTGTCTCTTCCCATCTATACTGAATTGACAGATGATCAGCTCATCGGCGTAGTCGAGACGATCGACGCCTTCTATAAGTCTCACTGAAGGCTGTAGCGGCGGCACTCCTCAATAAAGCGATCAGTGACTGCAGAGATCTTTCGGCGTAGACGTTCAGGCAGTGCCCGTACTGAGACCGTGCTCCCTCTCTTCTCTTCATAAGCTGACATCAAGACAGACAAGTATGTGCGACGGATAAATTTTATCGGACCCAGGGATTGGTGCAGGCAGGACTGATAATGATGCCGCGTCTCGTCTGCTCAAAGGCGCCTCGTCTAGGACCACCATCTTCGGCCCGGCAGGTCCATAGCCCGCTGATTTTCTCCGAGATGGTGTCAGGTCGTGGCGACATGTTAGACGTAGACACGACGATTTCTGCGGGGGTGAGCGATCGTTCAACGTAGCGCGGCATCGGACGCTGGGAAAAGACCGCTCGATTGTAGACTGTACTGACGGCATGTACTGAATCCTGTCTCGTCTGTTCCAACTCCCGAAGTTGCGGCGTCAGATCGACGATAGGAGCGTTATTTGGAACTGGGAGCGATTGAGCCGTGCTCTGAGGCCGTGACTCCGCTGTTGTCGCCCCAGGGATTGTCCAATGTTTCACGAACATATGACGATCGAACTCAACTGCGAATCCGAAGCGACGATATTCCCATGTAAATCCATTGTCATGATGCATGGTGATGGATGCGGGGAGGCCAAACCGGTCAAAGATCTCGTCACGAGACATGCCGATGGAGAGAGCATGATGCTGTGGCGTGGGCGCAGGCTGACCACGTTCACCAGTTTCCAATCGACGGCTGATTGCCACTAGCTGTGCCAGTCGACCTGCTTCCACGCGAAGCAATCGCCACACTGTCACTGTGTGATGTGGGCAGCCAAGTGAGTCAGTCTCTTCAAAAACCATTTGTGTGTCGACATACAGGCCGGACACATCGCGAATCTGCGCATAGTTCAGAAGTTCTTGTAGCCCGTGCCTAAATGCCTGTTGGCGTCCTTCCTCTGAATTCTTCGCGCACGAACTCTGTCCCACAAAAAACGAATCATTGCCGAACTGAAACATCGCTTGCTCAGTCCAGATTGGACGATTCAGAGAATCAGCGGCGGCCGAGCTGATCAGTAATGGCGGAATGATAACGAGGAGTATAAGGCCGGGGAAGCCGGCTTTTATCCGAGATGCGAGTCGAAAAGTGTTGAAGCGGCGGTGGAGGGCCATGCCATCTCCGGCCTTCTAAAGACCGTATACGTACTAGTAATGATCCTACTCTTGTGCCCAGTTGGTTTGCAACCGATATACAGCGGTGCCTCGAATTCGGGACCATCCGTTTGGCGATGTTGCCACGACTTTTGTCTTAGGAAGCCCCGCTCCATTCTGTAATGGATGTCAGATAAATTGACAGTTTCGTACAGGCAGTCTATGAAGCACGATGTATCAATGATACGTTTCAAATAACTAGTATTTTTTACGGTGTCACATAAAAAGGTCTTAGATGGGTCGCACAGGGCGTAAAGAATCTTCAGAAGGCAGGGGCAAGGAAATTGGATGGACAGTGAAACTTGCTGCAGCCTGGTAACTTAAAGTGTATACACTTAAGTTATAAGGATAAGCCAGCGTTACGCTCCGCAAACGCTGAGCCGCACAAGGCTCAGCGGCTTTCTGCTTTTTTTCGCCCAACCTCGTATGATGTTGTCCTGCATATAACGCACAGCAGAGCATATGAGGAGAGCTTCATGTCAGATGGATTCTCTACATAATGCCAGCGATCTACTGTATTGACATGGGTAAGGCTCACGCCTAGAGTGGTGGGTGAGTTGATTGTATAGTCAGGGGCGACGATGGATCGCGACCATTGACGTCTCTTAACAAAGAGGAGGTCTCGATGACAGACCTAACCCCGCCTGGCTTATGTGGCCCGTGATCAGCGATGAGTTCCTCTCCTCGCTTAGGCGGGCTTTAAGCTGACCCCATGCCCCCAGGGTGGCCCCAATAGCTACTCAGTGCTATTTGGCACACTCCAAAACGGAGTTTTAAAGAACTATTGAGGTCAACCAGAGCGAGCATATGCTGCCCGCTCTGCGGGGAAGTGGGATTCTGAGGCTAGAGGCACCGACCTTTCGCTGGCACGCGGGTCCAACAGGAATTTGAAGAAGAGGTCACGGAGAAGTGGGTTGTACCGTCCGGGCGGTGCAGCCCACTTCTTATTTCAATGAGAGTCACCTGTGCTCGACACGTGACCGCGAGATCAAACCGTGATCTCATGATAGAGGCGCGATTGAAGCGAGTTTCGGCGCGGCTCTCGTAGTCCGCATGTCGTTGAATGGCTTTTCTGGTAATGGCAGCGGTTAACAGCGAACTGTCCGGTTTAATAGGGGCAACTCCAGGACCTTATCATGTGCGGGGCAAGCGCACTTAAGTTAACGAATAGACATTTGAATCAGGAGTAAGATGCAATACTTTGTTGTCACATGCCTCGTGATCGTTGGCCTGTGTTGGACCAGCCGCAGTCACGGGCAAACTGAACCGCAACATCAAATAGAGCGGCAGGATGCCGATGCACTAGGGTCCCTCTCACCGGACCTCGTGTCGAAAATCAGAGAGCTGGCCATGATCGTTCAGAAGAAGCTGGCTGATGGACAAATCAGCGATGCGACGATTCAACGGGAATTACAGGGCGGGGATGTGGGAGCCGTGATTCGAGGATTAGGTCCTGATGCGAATCGATTGCTGGACGAAATTAAAGCCTCGTTCCAATCCAACTATAGCGAGGAATCCCTCGCCTTATTGCTGCAAGCGTTGACGAGTTCCTCCCCACACAGTCGCTGAATCGAGAGACACCCGAATGAGTGGCCAAGCAGTTAGGTTGTGATCGCGCCTTCCGAGGCCGATGACACGTGCCGACCGTATTTCGCCATCACGCCCATGGTGTAGCGTGGGACCGGAGTCTTCACCTTCTTGAGGCGTGACTTGATTTCGGTCTGAGTCAGATCCACATCTAGTCGCCGTTTGGCAATGTCGAATGTGATTCTGTCGCCATTTTTGACGGCCGCGATAGGTCCGCCTTTCACCGCTTCGGGGGCGACGTGACCGGCCATTAGGCCATGCGTGGCACCGGAGAAACGACCGTCGGTCAACAGCGCGACTGAGTCGCCTAGTCCGGCACCGACAATGGCAGCCGTCACGCCCAACATTTCCCGCATGCCGGGTCCACCGGACGGGCCTTCATAGCGGATCACGACGACGTCGCCTGCCTTGATTTGCTGTGCGTTCACCGCGGCAAAGGCATCTTCTTCCCGATCAAACACCTTCGCTGGGCCGGTGAATGTCATAATTGAGTGGCCCGCCACTTTGACCACGCAGCCTTCCGGAGCAAGATTTCCCTTCAAAATGACGAGACCGCCCGTCGGCTTGATTGGATTGGAGAGTGGCCGCAATACCTCCTGCCCCGGCGTTTCCTTCGCTTGTTTCGCTTCTTCGCCGATCGTACGTCCGGTCACCGTCGGCTGGTCGGCGTGCAGGATGCCTGCATCCAGCAAGCGCTTGGCAACGAGGGTCGTGCCGCCGGCCTTAAAGAGATCGGCTGCCGTGAACCGGCCGCCGGGCTTGAGGTCTGCCAGTAGCGGCACCTTACGGTTGATCTTATCGAAGTCATCGATTGACAGTCGCACACCGGCTTCACGTGCGACGGCAAGGAGGTGCAGGACCGCGTTGGTGGACCCTCCCGTCGTGGCCACCGCCGCGATCGCATTCTCAATCGACTTGCGAGTGATGATCTTTTTCGGCCGCAGATCGCGCTTCAGCAAGTCCATGACCATCTGCCCACATTGAAACGCGACATCGTCCTTGTGGCTGTCCATCGCTGGGACGCCGTTCAAACCCATAGCGGAGATTCCCAAAAACTCGAATGCGATCGCCATCGTATTAGCCGTGAACTGGCCACCGCAGGCTCCAGGCCCCGGACAGGCATGATCTTCGAGATCCTTCAATTCGGCATTCGACATCTTGCCTGATGCATGTTTGCCGACAGCCTCGAACACGTCTTGGATGGTGACGTCATGGCCTTGGAATTGGCCCGGCATGATGGAACCGCCGTAGAGCATGAGCGACGGCACGTTGAGCCGAGCCAGCGCCATCACGGTCCCAGGAATCGTCTTATCGCATCCCGAGAGCGCGACGACCGCATCGAACAAATGCCCACGGGCCACCAGCTCGATGGAATCGGCAATGACTTCGCGGCTGATTAACGACGCTTTCATGCCTTCGGTGCCCATAGAGATACCGTCTGAGACGGCGATGGTGTTGTATTCGATAGGGGTTCCACCGGCCGCGCGGATACCGGCTTTCACCCGCTCGGACAGTCGTCGGAGGTGATAGTTGCACGGCATCACCTCGATCCAGGTGTTGGCCACGCCGACGAGTGGACGCGAGAGATCCTCATCGGTAAATCCAACTGCCTTGAGCATGGCGCGGGCCGGCGCGCGGCCTGGACCGTCCATGAGGGTGTGGCTTTTATGTCTGGGATCGATCGGCATACGGTCCTCTCTAGCAGGATGTTGAAAAAGGCTTTATTACACCCGCCATCCCCAGGCGCGCTAAGACGCGCCCCTTCCCGGGCTTTGTTCTCGCGTCGCTCAGAGGCTCAACGTACCGCCAGGGGAAAAGAGCCTGTCTTGGCAGGCTCGTGGGATGGGCGGGTGAAATGTGACGCCTCACCTCTTTGCTAGCTGCGGCCGCGCTGGAAGACCTTTTTGAACATCCTGCATTAAACTAAATTCGGGTCATTGAGGCTTCGGTACTCATTGCGCCTCATTTGGCACAGACCAGTTTCAGCGGCCTAGTAGATGAAGCGCGGCGATTCATGAAAGATGACATACTCTGTACCATCTTCATCGGATCGCCTGCAACTGTGTGGCGAGCAAGGAGGACAGGAGTTGTTTCAGCAACCGGCGGGCCACCGGTCGGTCGGGTGGGCCCGCCGTGAGAAGCAGAAAATTGAGGCGTGTTACCTCTTGCCCTTCTTCCCTTCCTTCTTGTGTTCGTCCTTCTTCATTTCCGTGTCGATCACCTCGCCGGATACGGCATCGATGTGGACTTCAGTGACCTGACCGTCGGCGCCGACCACTTCCACTTCCCACACCGTCTTCCCGTGCTTTTTCTCGAGTTCGGCTTCCACGATCGTGCCTTGTGCCTTATCTGACGCAGTTTTGATCGCCTGCTCGATCGTCACCTTGGCATCCTTCACGAGGTCGGTGACTGTGGCCTCTTCTTCCTTTTCTTTCTTTTCCGTGTCGCTCCAGGCCGGCATACTGAACGCCAAGACTGAGACTGTGATCACTGTCACCGTGAGTCCGAAGCGTTTCATCGTCACCTCCATTGAGCGAGCTTACTTGTGGCGGGCTTTGGGGCCATCATCCTGGCCGCCCATCATCCCTTTATGCTCCTGCATCATCTTGTCATGGATCACTTTTTCCTTCTCACGCTGCTCGGGAGTCAACAGCCCCATGGCCTCTCGCCGGGTCTTGATGGCCGCCATCCGGAGTGCCACTTCCATCTCTTCGCTTTGTTTCAGTTTCGCCTCAATCGCACCGAGGTCCGACTTCTCATCCTCGACCATGGCTTTGACTTCGCGCTGCGCGATCATGATGTCGGCTTCGCTCTTGATGCGGGTCTTATCCAGATCCAGTTGCAGCTTCTTGAGTGTGGCCACCTGATCCGCGTTGAGCCCAATCTCCTTCTCGTGCTTGAGCATGTGCCGAAGCATGTGGCCGGTGCTGGCATGCATCATCATGCCCATTCCCGGCATGCCGTGGCTGCCGCCATAGCCTTCCTTGCCGGAGCCCCCGCCGCCATGGCCGTACTCTCCCTTTTCATACTCTCCGCCCTTACCAGGCTGGCCGTCCTTGTCCGCCCACACCGGCGTGACACTCAGGGCGGTCAGAAAGGCTGCTCCCATGGCCAGTGCTGCTCCCATTCCGAGTCGTGTTCTCATGCGGTCCTCCTTAATATTAGGATTTGGTGAACGATATACGGGACGTATGGGTGCGCGATGACACCCTACGATCAACGGGCGAAGAGTCCCCCTTCCCCTTTGATCGCATTGAAAATGAATTGAATCGCTACGGCAGCCAGCAACAGCCCCATCAGTCGTGTAATGATTTTGATCGCAATCGGACTCATCCAGTGTGCGCCTCTTCCGGCAACGGCGAACGTGAGATAACTGGCGACACCGACCGCAGCCAAGCAGCCGTAAAGGAGAATGCGTTGTGACAGGTTCTGAGCTTGTCGATCGAGCAAAATCATCGTCGATAAGGCTCCTGGTCCGGCCAGCATTGGCATGGCCAGCGGCGTGACCGCGACATCATCTTTGGTGACGCCTTCTGCCGTTTCTTCGGCCGTTTCCTGCACGGGAGAGCGTTGTGCCCGCAACATATCAAGGGCAACCAGGAGCAGGACCAGCGCGGCCGCAATTTGAAAGGCCGGCATGGTAATGCCCAAAATATGAAACAGCGACGGCCCGACCAGTCCGAAGCCGGCCAGGATCCCAACGGCCACCATGCAAGCCCTTCGCGCAGTTCGCAATCGGTCCGCTGTTGCCTCGCGCGCCGTCATAGCGAGAAACGCCGGC
>JBDUAJ010000112.1:0-9399 GCA_040004695.1 Nitrospirales bacterium
GTAGGCAGGCTATTTCGAGCTACGCCGATCGGAAACAATCGGGGCCTTGGTTGGAGTCTTGCCCGGGGCTGGACCGGTTTCCATTGCCACGGGGGCTGAAGCGCTCGCCGTCCCTTCAAACAGAATATCGGCCACAAGCGCCCCCGGCGTGGAGTACGCGCGCTGGGCTTGCTGCCTCGCCATGCGGACGTCCATCGTCAGGTCGCCGCTCTTATGCGTACCGGTCATGGCGGTTTTCATCTTGGCGATCCGGTCGGTGAGATCCACTCGTGCGGCGGTCTGCAATTTTTCCCGCAACTGTGGATCGATGAGCTGCCAATACCCTACCTTAATGTCATCCAACATTTTTTTCGACTCGGCGGCCATCTGAAGGTCAGGAATGGTCATCACCGACCCCCCGCCTTCCAACCGCGGCGTGCCCCAATAGTAGAGAGTGCCATTGAGATCCCCGGTCGTCCGGACTGCCAGCAATACTTTGCCCGCAGAATCCGAGGCGGTTATTTGGTCGATGATCACGTTATCTTTCATCATTCCGCCGAACGTCATTTGTTGGTGATACAGTTTTTCTTGTAGCACTTGATCCAATGCGGAATAGGGCACGGCGACGGAGGCCAACACCTTATACGGCTGGCCTTCCAGGAGGGTCGACCCGGAGGTCACTTTCATGGAGCTGGTCGAGGGCTTTCCACAGGAACTCTCGAACGTAGCCGTGGGTGTTTCTTTCACCATAATAGGAATAATCGTCCTGTGAACATTGCCCTTTAAGGTGCCGATAGCCATTTCTGCAGGCTTGCCATACAAACACGCCTGCGTATTAATGTTGACGACGTTGACGGCGACCGGTGCCTCTAAGCGCGTCCACACTTGTTGCAATGGAATTCTGAACCCCCCTTCATCAACCGCACGTTTTACGTCTTCGACAAGTGCTCCACGGTTGATGAGTTCGGCTAACTGGTCTTTCACTGGGATGTTGAACATATTGCATTTGCTCTCGCTCTCCGACTTCAGGGCGATCGCGGTCTGGGGATTTTTCAATCCGAGCACCAGAAAATCGCCTTCTTGCCGCAACTCGAGTTGACCGGTGGTATCGAGGATCGGGTAGATCGGGTCGAGACGGCAGCCACGGGTCAGCGTCCTCGCTTCAATATCTCCGGTATAGGTCGTATGGATCGTCACCAAGCCATCTTGAATGGACACTTGCGGCGCTCCGTCTCTCACGAAATCCCATCGGTAATCGTTTCTCAGGGGGTGCCTAGCCTCGCTGAAACGCTCGGGCATGGTGGTCTGTAACGCCTGCTCAAGAGGCGTCAAGTCGACCACCAGCGTCACGGGGAGCGCCGAGTCGGGAAGTTGGGAGACAGGAGTTTGAATGGCGCCCGGTGTCGGTGCACTGTACTGCGGGGGCGGGACCGGTTTCGCAGTATGTTGAGGAATCGTATGGCTGCAGGCGGCGGTAAACAATAGGTACGGTAGTAATGCAATCCCTCGTTTCAACATATTCCTCGCTTTCTCTTGTTTGAATGCACTCATAGTTCCCTCCTTAACTATATGGGTATCGGAGTCCCACGATCATGGTGATGCAATGAGTACGCCACTAACCGGGCAGCCTTCTATTATTGAAAATCCCTTAATTTTCATGAAGCACGCCGGGAAGATGGAAAGCAAGCAGGATAAACCGGGACGATTTGTCCTTGAACTTAGACAGACTGGCAGCGACTTCACTATCCGAGGGGTGCGGGTGGAACATAAGAATAGAATATAGAGGCGGGTCACTGGGTCCTGTCTGATCAGGTGACGATGGGGGGCGAGCGTTCTAAAAGAGGGGTACTGGGCAGACGGGATGATGTGACTATTTCACTCTCAGTGTTCTGCTGTCGATTGAGCATCGGCTTCGCTGGGTCCACTTCTCTTGGTGGCGGCGGTACCTCTGCTGCCGTGAGAGGAAGGACCGCTTTGGCCGGTGGTACCGTGCGTGGTAGGCAAAGATTGAGCGAGTTTTGTCTGAAGTAGGTGTAGTTGCTTGGTGAGATCGTCAAGGGTGTTTTTATGAGCGGCCGACTCTCTCTTGACCGAAGCAAGCTGAAACGCCAGCTCGGTTATTTCCTGTTGTTGGCTTCTGACAATGGAATGGGTCGCATTCACCTGATCCAGTAGACGTGGGTGCCGTCGGCGAAGAGAGCGGACAGCAGATATCAAAGGCCGAACGACCTGATCCGTCTTGAGGCGCCAAATTTCCTGTGTTCCCAAGGCCTGCCGCATCCATTTCCCCCACTGGATGGCTCCGGCAGTGAGCGCGTTTTTCATGACATCAAGTTGTGCTCGCCGAGCTGGCCAAGCCACCCTCACGGAGTCTCGGATCGACACGAGCCAGATCGTCATGGTATTCGGGGCAACAGACTCGAACGGGGATGAGCCTTCCACTGAGCGTGTCGAGTGAAGACCTGGTCTTTCAGCGTCGGGCTCGCATGGCGTCTCGAAGCCGGGCAATTCCTTTGTTTTCTCAGCCCGAGATACCAGCGTCTCATAGAGCGACCGTGAAGCCGGCCGCACACGGGCTATTTGCACACGTACGGCAGTGAACATCCTGGCGCAGGCCTCTCGTGTGGCCCGAAGCGTTTTTTTCAACATCTCAGACCAGGGATTTGGCTCCCCCGGCGGCTTCTCCGGCCGGTTTGAGAGCGGGAGGATTTGAATAATTTTTATGGGATCGATATCTCTTCTCATAAAATCACTTGAAAAGGCGTTTAGAGGGGCAAGTCATGGGCCAAACGAGCTCATATGCTTGCTTTGAAATCGATAAAAAATCAAAGGCCTAGCGTTGCTATATTGCGCTCAAGATTCAGCCGGAGCCTCGTTGAGGAACGTTTTGTTTTGACCGGCAGCTCTCGACAGGATCAACGGCTGAATTTTGAATACGTTAGAAGATGAGAATAATTGTCTCTAGTGGAACAATTCGTCTTAGGTTGTTGCTCGATTACCGCCCCTTATTCCGCCGCCTCGACATATTCCTTCACTTCCCGCACGTACGTCTTAAATGGGTCGGGCATAAGGAACGGTGAGCGGCCACGTAGTTGAAGAGCCGACCAGTTAATGACATAGGCGGGTAGGAAGCGTTGAGCAGCGCCGTCCTCATCGGCGGCCTCGGGTGACCCACACGTCAGTAAGTGGCGGACGACTTCTCCTCGGCCGAACGCGCGGGTGTTCCGAGGCGGATGCTGCTGAGCTAGTTCAACGGCCGTGTCGGTCGTCACCCGTGGCACGCGTCCTTCTTCCACTAAACCCGCGTAAAGGCCTTTGTTGGGATTCAAATTGTGATACTCCAAGTCCAGGCTTTTCAGAATGGGATCGCTCCATTCCAAGCGTTCGGCTTCTCGAAACGATTCGAGTAACCACAATTTCGACGCCCAATCGACGCGTCCGACGAGCGTTGTATAATCTCCCCGTAAATCGTTCAACACCGATTCCCACTGTCTCAGCACCCAATCGGTTTCCTCATCCTGCCCGGCGCAATGCTTCTGGGCAGCCTCCAGATACTGCTCCTGCGCATCGATGGCCGAGACCGTCTTGCCGGATGCCAGGGTCACAAGCCATGTGCGTTCCTGGTCGTGAGATATTTCCTGAAGCGCCTCTACCGGCTCCTGGATTTCCAAGCCCGTGGGGTGATGGCCTTCCTCAATGAGCTGTAGCACCAGCGAGGTCGTGCCGATCTTCAATGCCGACGCGACCTCGGCCATATTTGAGTCACCCAGCAGCAAATGGATCCGGCGAAACTGGTTAGGGTCCGCCAAAGGTTCATCTCGTGTGTTCACGATCGCCCGATTCTGCTGGACCCACTCAAAGAAGTCATTCACGATGTGATCCGCTCGCTGCGAAATTTGGAAGGGCAGCGCGTCCGGGCCGTTATGGAGCGCGGGCCGATGCACGATCAGTGGTCCCCGATGCACCCATCCATCCAGCGTACTGGCGGTGCCGATCCGTCCCGAGCCGGTAAAGATTTGACGAGTGACCAAGAACGGAATGAGCTGGTTGAGACCTCTTCGTGAAAAGGGAAATTGCCGCGACACAAGATAATTTTCGTGTGAACCGAACGTGGCATCCGTCTCGTGATCGATATTGTTTTTGATCAGAGACACGGTGTCGGTGAGTCCGAGGTCTTGGAGCGCAGTTTGTAGGATCCGGTCGCCTGCCAGATCCGAGGCGATGAGATCGGCCAATGTCCCACATTCCGGCGAGGCGAATTCCAGATGTCCCATGTCCAGATAGATCCGACCGGCATTGGTCAGGAATCCGCCGTTCCCGGGTGGTTCGTCGTGTCCTCGATGATGCAGATCCAACACGCCGCGTTGCTGCACCTGGAAGATATGATCGCGCAGGCGATGAGCGATCCATGAGGGGGAGTGCTCGGGCCGATCTTGGTTGATCAGCAGTCCGTATTCGGTTTCCAATCCAAAAATCTTATTCAGCATAGCAACAGCTGCTAAAAACAGCCCCCCAACTGCGTTCTCGGGTCGCCTCATCCTCGACGTAGCGCCAAGGCTACGCCTCCGGTTAAGGCTTCCCTGCGGCCTTGTTGGATGACTGTTTTGAGCAGCCTTTCGTGGATGCAATGGTTGTCATATTACGACAGGCGCGTGAGGAATTGTTTTGGCAATAGTTGATTGATTTCTTGAATCTTCAGCGCCCGATACTTGGATGAGCCTGGCGCGGTTCGATCCAAGACGGCGCATTCGATAGTCTTGTCTGCCAGTGTCTCTCGAAGGTGAGCTTCGATTGCCGTTGCATCAGGGGAAGTCGTGGGCGAAGCGTCCGGGCTGTCTTTCGGATTGTCTTGGTCTTCCTTGTCCTTGCCCTGGGCCAGAGATCCCAACGCCCACGCACGCAACGCTGCTTCAACCGCCGGACCCAATGTAGAGATGGCAAGTCGAGCGTTCTGTCGCAGGGAGCCCATCACGCCGGACTGGATGGCGGGTGTCGACGCGATGGCGGCGCACCCCTTCGTTTCTTCAAACGTGCCATCGTAGTTAATCGTGATAAACGCATCTCGTTCCGCCTTCGTCCCTAGCTCAGCAAGCAAGATTTTGACGATAAAAGGCGCCTTGTACACTTCTTCAAAAGCCTGCTTGATGACGGGCGCCAATCCATACTTCACCATCCGGGATCCTGTCACATCGGACGGCGACCGGTTAAATCCCTCGACATGCGCCATTTCCAATAGATTAAAGCGTAACTTTTCGAGATCGGCAGGGTGGCCCATGCCTCCTAGTCCAATACGATCATAAATCTCGTACAGTTTGGGCGTGCCTCGGCTGACGGTGAGCAGCAGAATCCCATCGGCATACGAGAGGGCCACCACTGGGCTGCCTTGCTGAAACTGTTCATTGAGGTACTGGCGTCGGTTGCCGACGGCTTCGACCCAACGGTATGGTTCTTCAAACATGACGCGCCACCTTGGCTTCAAACAATGATTGCAACCGTTGCATTGGCGTCGTCTGCACGCCGGCCTCCGTGATGAGTTTGACGATGGGATAGAGATTGGCGTCGCGATTGACACCCCCTGTGGCGGAATCGAATTCGGCTGCCGATGTCAAGAGCCGCAACGCTTGGATGATTGCCTCTTCCTCAGGGAGCGCGCTGAGCGGACGATCGCTCCAGGTATTGAGATAATGCAGAATGCCCCGAATGGTCGGGGAGCCTGATCCGGACACCGCGTACTCGACGCCTTCGAATTCCGCGCCGAGAATGTCATAGAAATATATCTTGGCCGACCCTTGCTCGAAATCGTACCCTGCAAAAACCGGCACGACGGCGCCGGTTCCGGCGAGCGCGGCCGCCACGTTGTCTTTGAGAAGTTTTGCGACGGCGCGAAGCTTTCCTTCAAAGCTGAGTTCTTGCAGTTGCGTGCGTCGGTAGTATTTAAAAGAATGCTCGAGAATGCGGACCATCTCATAGGCGGTCGCCGGGACACCCGCAATCGCCATCACGCTGTGGCGATCGATCTCCAACACCTTATCCGTGCGATCGTACATCACCATGTTGCCGGCGGTCGCGCGGCGGTCACCCGCAACTAAGACCCCATCCCGGTACTTCATTGCCAGGATCGTGGTCCCCTTCGTAATTTCGGCCGCTCCCACACTCGGCCCCTCAATTCCCGAAGCAGGCGCCGACAATTGGTAGCCGCGCTCCTTCAGTAACTGCAGGAAATCTCCCTCCATCCCCATCTTCTCTTCTCCTTGATACCCACTTGCAGAAAGACGTCGCAGGCTCGGTTGAGTCCGCCCGCTACTGCGCGCGTCCACCGAGCACCTTCCGAGGTGAGCGGTGCGCGAGCACAAGGGCGGCTCAACTGCGCCCCGTCACACCATCATGCCTTTGTGCCTATTGCCCAGTCCGCTGCCGATACCGTTCCGCCTGTTTCGGATCCACCTTTTTCATCCGTTTCATCAAACTGTCCTTATCAGGTGAACCCGCGTCCGGGCGTTTGGGGCCACCACCCTCTTCAGAAGGGCTTGTCGGTTTCGGCATCGGATCGAATGGCCGTTCTTTCCGTTCTAGACTCGCGATACGGTTCATCGTTGCACCTTTCGTTGATTCCACATCGTGATCGCATCTGTCGGCGAACCGGCTGCCTCAAGAATGCTGGAGAGTGCGCTGACGGCGTCCGGCTCGAACAGATCACTCAGATCGAGAGTTTTCGGCATGAGTCCGCCTCTGAATTGCACCCGTTCCCACTGGATCGATTTGATGTGATCGGGAAAGCGCCGGATGCACTGTCCTCGAATGCCTCCGCGGGTATCGGACGGGCCTGCCGACATTGCCGCATTGACCGCATCATGCTGGGTGAGCCGGACGGTTTTGCCCTCCGCTTCCAGGCCCAAAAACAGTCCTCGCTCGGGATTCACATTGTGATATTCCAAATCGAGGCTGGCCAGCCAGGGATCATTCCATCCAATCCGCTCCTCACGAACAAAGGTGTCCAGCAGCCACAATTTGGTCACCCAATCAAGACGGCCCACCAGCTGAGAGCGATCGGCAGCCAGCAGTGCGAGGGTCTCGCCCCATTCACGCAGGATCCAGTCGGTTTCTTCGTCCTGCCCGGCAAGCATGTGTTTCGCAGCTCCATAATAGGCTGCCTGCAGGTCCAGCCCGGATATTGACCCTCCGGATGTGCGCCGCACCACCTGTTTGAGTTCGGGGTCGCGCGAGATCAATTTAATCGCCGCCACCGGATCCTCAAGTTCCATTGAAGGAGCGTCGCCCCGAGCGATTAAGTCCAGGACCACCCGGGTCGTTCCGATCTTCAAGGCCGTGGCATATTCACACATGTTGGCATCACCGGCAATGAGATGGAGCCGGCGATACTTCGATCGATCCGCATGGGGTTCGTCGCGCGTGTTCACGATCGGCCGATTGTGCATGGTGTCGACACTCAGCTCGGTCTCCATGAAGTCTGCGCGCTGAGACAGTTGATACGCACCCGGCTGAAACCCCTCCTCTTGAGCCTCGATACCGACCTTACCGGCTCCCGCGATCACTTGACGACTGACCAGGAACGGGAGCAGCCCGGCACTGATCTGGTCGAAGGGGATCGCGCGGGACACGAGATAGTTGTCATGACAGCCATAGCTGTGCCCGTGAAAATCGGTGTTGTTCTTGTAGAGCTGAACGTGCGGGCCGCCAAGCGCCTGATTGCGCCGTTCCGCCGCCCGCTGCACAATGCGCTCACCGGCCCTGTCCTGGGCGATCAGATCGATGAGAGTGCGGCATTCGGGTGTGGAGTATTCCGGATGCGTATGGTCATTATAGAAGCGCGCGCCGTTCGGCAGGACGAGATCGCTTTTCATCTCATGGAAGGAAAACGGCCGGTGTGCATCGAGCTTGGCGAACTCGTCTTCCTCAAGGTCTTGCTGAAGATGTGCCGCTCGAAAGCCCCGCGCATCTTCACGAGGATCTTCCCCGCTATAGTCCCACGTCCGCTCGAACGTGGCGGCGAGATGGGCGCGCACCAACTCCATGGACTCCACCACAGGGTCCACCGACGCCAGATCCTCCCGCGTGATCCCATACTCCGTTTCAAGACCAAATAGACGCATGCGAAATCTAGGGGTATGGGGTAAGCGGTATGGGGGTAATGAACGAAACACGTTCCCTGCCCCTTATCCCTTTACCCTTCTACCCCTCTCTAAATGATTTGTCCCACCAGTCGCTCTTCGCTGATCCTGCCTCGGCGATAGGAGGACACGCCAACGACTTGTTCGGGGTGATGATCCAGCAGCTTCAGCCATTCCTCTGCGGCGTCGTCCGGCGGCAACATTTCCCCTTCGCGAAACTCCCGATCGATGGAAGTGAGCAGGTCCTCAGCCGTCAACCCGGCCCCTGAAGCATCCGCTTTCTGCTGAATCGATCGTTCGATGGCCTGTTCCTTCGCACGCTGCACGATGGAGGCGAGAATCGCCCCGCTGATGAGATCGCTGCGATACAGTGTCTTGTTCTGGCCACTCCGCAGACGGACGGCCAAGAGGCGGTTCTCGTCCACTCGGCGAAACAAGGTATCGACAGCTCGGGCGATGATGGCCCGACAGGCGGCCGCTGCATCCCCATGATGAGCGGTCATCAACGACGCATCCAGTGGCAAGTCCGGGGACAGATAGACGGTCAAGATGTCGGCGGCCGCGTCACGGTCCGGTCGACTGACTTTGATTTTGCGATCGATGCGTCCTGGACGTAACACCGCGGGATCAATAAGATCCGGTCGATTTGAGGCGAGGATAATCACCACATCGCGGAGCGACTCGATGCCGTCCATCTCAGAGCAAAACATCGGCACGAGCGTGTTGGAGATATTGAAGGAGCGCATGGCGCGCCGAGTGCCGAGGATGGATTCCGCTTCATCGATAAAGATAAACGGCAATGCGCCGGCCTTGCGTCGAGCCCGCGCCTGGTCGAAGAGATCGCGAACCATGCGTTCAGACTCGCCCAGCCACATGTTGAGGATCTCGGGGCCTTTGACATGGAGGAAGACTCCGGCGGTGACTTTGACACCGTTGCCCGATCCGTGACTCGAATCACTGACCAGTTTGGCCAGGCTGCCGGCCGTAGCTTGCCCGATCATCGTCTTGCCGCAACCGGGAGGACCGTAGAGAAGAAAACCTTTCGGCTGAGTGAATTGGTACCGCGAGAATGTCTCCGCGTGGAGCAGAGGATATTCGATCGCCTTGCGGATCGCCTCGATTGCCGCCTTCTGGCCACCGATGTGGTCCCACGTGACTGACGGCACTTCATCGAGCAGGTGCGCGTCGGCCTTCTTCGATTCGAGACGTTCAATGGCAATACGATGACTGGGATCGATCCGCACTTCATCGCCGGCCTTGAGTTCGACGCCGGCGAGATCGCTCGATCGCT
>JBDUAJ010000113.1:0-9377 GCA_040004695.1 Nitrospirales bacterium
GGGAAAGTGGCAATCGTGACAGGAGCGTCCAACGGCATCGGCCGCGCCGTCGCTGAGCGGTTGGCGCAGGACGGTGCAATGGTGATCGTGAACTACGGCAAGAGCGCGGACAAGGCCAAGGCGGTCGTTGCCGGGATCGAATCACAAGGCGGCAACGCCGTGGCAATTCAGGCAGATATGAGCAAGGTGCCTGACGTCCGTCGCTTAGTCAGAGAAACGGTCCAGCGGTTTAAGCGGCTGGACATTTTGGTCAACAATGCCGGAATGGCTATCTTCAAGCCGTTGCTTGAAACGACTGAGCTGGAATTCGACCAAATCTTTGCCTTGAATGCCAAGGGACCGTATTTTGCCATGCAAGAAGCCGCGAAAGTGATCGAAGACAGAGGCCGGATCGTGAACATTTCGACGGATGGAACCCACATGGGTTTCCCCAACGTGACGGCCTATCTTGGTACCAAAGGTGCGCTCGAACAGTTCACCAAAGGGCTGGCCCATGAACTGGCGCCTAAGGGGGTCACGGTCAACACAGTGTCGCCAGGATTCACGGAAACGGCGATGTTGCCCGATGCGTTTCGCGAGACGGGCACGCAGATGTCCCCGCTCAAGCGGATCGGGATGCCGAAGGACATCGCGGATGTGGTGGCCTTTGTCGTGAGCGAAGAGGCTCGCTGGTTGACCGGCCAGAACCTCCATGCCAGCGGTGGAATTGTGATGTGATCAGCCAAGAAGAAACCCGAGGAAGAAAACCTCGAAAGGCCTTGGCGAATTCCTGCCGCCGGGCGAAATCATCGAAGCCCCTTTCTACAAGACCTTCGATGTGAACGTGAAGGGTACGCTGTTTACTGTGCAGAAAGCGCTGCCGCTAATCAACACAGGCGGCTCGATCATTCTCACGTTGTTTGATCGAGCCTTCGAACCTACACCCGTGTCATAGTAGCCAACCAGGCTTTGGCTCCTCCTTCGTGGATCTTGGTTTCGAAGGTTGCGGCTTGAATGCGATGAATGGTCCATCCGGCTCGAAACGTCGACTCGATCTCAGCCCGAGAGATACGCCTCGGTCCCTGACGGGTTTCTTGGTCGCTAAAGCACAGCATCGCATAGGTTCCACCCGGCCGAAGGACCGCAGCAAGGCTGGGAAGAAAGCGGACTCGTTCCTCATCGGTCAAGAGGTGAAAGAAGCCTGAGTCGATAACGGTGTCAAAGGTCGTTCCGAGACAGGCCAGATCTAACGCATCCACCACCCGAAAATTCGCCCGCACCTGCCGGAGACGCCCCTTCTCTCGTGCGGCCTCAATGGCGGCACGTGCCGAATCGACTCCCGTCACGTCAAAACCCAGACCCGCGAGGTAAAGTGCATTCTCACCGGTGCCGCATCCGACATCTAACACGGGGCCTCGTAGCTGGTGTGACTGCGCCAAAGACACGAAGGCGGGTTGAGGGCGACCGATGTCCCAGGGCGCCATACCTGCATCGGATGCGAGCTGTTCATCCTCTGTGTCAGTGGTCGAGGCATTTGTCGGTGGGGGCCAATACTCTTTTGCTTTTGTTTTGATCCATGAGAACATACAAGCTCCTTGCGTAACTACAACGCATGCCGATCAGCATGCTCCGTGGTTCAGATTGGTGCAGCATGATTGGGCCATGTTGGTGTGCCTTCTTACATTTCCTTGAGATATTCGTGCACGAATTGAACCGACATCGCGCCTTCGCCGACGGCCGACGCGACCCGCTTGACGGAGTCCGCTCGCACGTCGCCGGCGGCGAAGACGCCGGCGCGGCTCGTCTCCAGTAAGAAGGGCTGCCGCCGCCTCGTCCAGTGTTGAGACTGCGCCAAGGCCGCCCCGGTCCGGATGAACCCCTGGGCGTCTCGCTCGATCTCCGAGGGGACCCAGTCCGTCCGCGGTACGGCGCCGATGAAGCTAAACACCGCCGGAGTCTCCACGGTCCGTTCCTGTCCCGTTTTGCTGTCGAGTAGGTCGACGGCGCTGAGATGGCCGTCGCCACGCATGTGCCGGATCGTCGTGTTGTAGAGCACGTCGATGTTGCCCGTCTGTTCGATTCGCTTGGCCAGATAACTCGACATATCCTTGTACAAATCATGACCGCGGAGCAGAAGTCGCACGTGCCTGGCGTGCTGGGCCAGAAAGACAGTGGCCTGGCCGGCCGAGTTGCCCCCACCCACCACCACGACTTCGCCTCCTCGGAACAGCTGCGCCTCGGCAATCGTCGCGGCGTAAAAGACGCCCCTTCCCTCAAACTGCTCGCATCCCTCGACCCCGAGTCGGCGGTAGTCGACTCCGGTCGCGATCAGCAGACACTTGGTGGTGACTGTTTCGCTTTCGTCGAGGCGCACTACCGGGTAGGTCTGGTCGAACATCAGGCCGCTTACCGGTGTGGCAATGGCAAGGCGGGCTCCAAACTTGTTGGCTTGGATGATGGCGCGGTCGGCCAGCTCACTGCCGGTGAGGCCCGTCGGGAACCCGAGATAGTTCTCGATCCGCATGCTGCTCCCAGCCTGGCCTCCGGGCGCCGTACGCTCCAGCACGAGGGTCCGAAGTCCTTCGGATGCCCCGTACACGGCGGCCGCAAGGCCGGCTGGGCCGCCCCCTACTACGGTGAGGTCATATACCGCCTGCTCAAGCGGTTGGCGTATTCCAATTCTGTCCGCCAGGTGCCGGTTCGAGGGATTGCGGAGTAGCAGCATGGTGCTGCAGGCCACCACAGGCGTGTCGACTTCGGTCACGCCGAACTGCTTCAGAAGCCGATTCACCTCCGGATCGGTTTCCACGTCGATCCAGGTAAAGAGCACGCGATTCTTCGCCAGGAAGTCGCGGACCCGAAACGTATCAGCAGAGTACCGGGAGCCGATAACCCGCAGGCCTGTAAAGTCAGGCGACTGCCGCAATAGCTGCCGTCGGGCAATGAACGCCTGGAGGACGATGTCGCTCAAATCCGGGCACTGGTTCAGGGCCCGCCTGAGCGCGGCCCCCGAGATCTCGTACACGTCACAATCCCCCCGAGCCACTCCGCTGACCACTGAGGGATTCCCGGTCAAGTGCGAAATATCGCCGGTGAACCCCCCTGCGCGATGGACCGTGACGGTCTTCGGTACGTCGCCGGAGTGATCGACGATTTCAACCTCCCCTGCCTTGATGATATGGAATTTGAAGTCCCGGTCGCCGACCGCGAAGAGTGCTTCTCCATCCCGATATGCTTTCGTCGTGACCTCCAGACACCGGCTGAGTGTGGCTATTTGGGCCTCATCGAGCGTCGGGAAGGCAATGGATTGAAGATCTTGTTCCGCCATAACGATGCACTCCCTTGGCCAACATCTTATCGATGCTGGTACTGATTCAGAGGGCCTGAGAGAGGCGCCGGCGTTGGAGCGGCAGAGACTGAGGCATCCGGCGCGCAAGGAAGGGTGATGAAGCGCGAGGGATAGGACAGTCAGCGGGCTGAAACGTCATGACGGATAGTACCGGCGAAGCGGCGAATTGGTCAATCGTATGTTTTCCTGTAGTACAGGAAGGATGCATGCACAAATCAAAGATTCCCGACCCCTTTTCTTTCGGCACACACGCCATGAAGGGAACCTGAACGGCATGCTCGACTGCACGGGATGCCACCTGATATTCATGCATCCATGGGCCTGGCAAGTGGCGGGTACCAAAATTTCAGTTTCCGAGAAACCGGGATTATCGAAAGGGCAAAAAAACGAGGACATGCTACGTTGCCCAAACGGGTCGGTCTATCGTCGCGTAAGGTGAAGGCTGGGCAAGGAACGAGCCGGCACGCCACGCGCCGCGAAAGGGTTTTAGGCGTCCTAACCGAAGAGGCGTTTAGGACCTCATCGCGACTGCATTTAAAATGCATTGAGACATCAGCAAGGACGATTGCAAATGAACCGGAGGGAAGGACTGCCGGGAATAGTTCCACGACAAAGTCATTGCGTGACATGACACTCGCGCATCCGCGCTTGCGCCTGCGACCCGTTCCGTTACTCGTCGAGGCTGGGCCGAAGAAGGAACGAACCATAGACCAGGGCGAACAGGACATACGCGCCACTCCAGCTGACCGCAGCCAAACCAGGCACGAGCGTTGTCGGAAGGTCAGTGATCGGTCTGAAGACCCTCAGCAATGCACCCAGCGTGACGAGCATGTAGATGAAGACCGTCACGGACCCGGGGCGGGCCGGCGGCGTCCCGTATGGCCGACGCTCGCGCGGGTCATCACCGCCAGCGTCATCACGTCCACCGAATAAAAAGGGGTCGGGAGTCTTTGTTGAAGCGACTTGCCTGATTATCTGAACATGTCGTAGTCGTAAATCGAGTGGTGATGGCCGATGTAACGGAGTTCGACATGATTGGGTCCGAGGAACGTGAAGATGATGCGGTAGGCTCGATCGACTCGAAAGCTCCAGACTTCGTGTTGCTTCGGATGCAGTTTCTCGCTGTGAAGAGACGGATGAAACGGATTCTCTCTAAAGAGATCGGTCTTCGTGGCAGCTTTGCGTTGAATCGGCTTGGGAAGTTTTTTAAACAGTTTATCGAAGGTGGCCGTCGTCGAGAGTTCCAGCATGACCGATTAATCGATCAGCTCCCGCAACGATTTCCGCTTAGTGACTCGTCCAGTGCGGTGGTCCTTCTCAGAGGCATCAAGGGCTGCTAGAAATCCACGGCGATAGAGCCCAATAGCGTTGCAGAACGATTCAAAATTCTCCTTTGAAATTTTGAACTGAAAACTGTCTCGCGTTCGCTTTACGACTTTTGCTGCTAGTGCCATGATATTCCTCGAAGTGCCATAATCTTACAGCCTCTCAGTCGAAGAGACAATCTCAAACTCGTCCTGAACTCCACGGGGGTAAGGTGGACCTTGAGTGCACCCAGAACGGTTGCTCTACTCTCCGCACGCCGAGAAGCCGACCTTTTGGTGACGTTCCGTCGGTCGACTAGCGAGAGCTGGCCACGGCAAGGCGGAACCCTAAGGCATGGAGGAGGGCATCGAGGCTTCTTAGCTCAGGATTGCCACGCTCGGAGAGCATCTTGTACAGACTTTCACGGTTGAGTTTCGTCTTGTCGGCCAGCTGCGCCACCCCGCCTTGCGCCTCTGCGACATTCCGCAAGGCCAGCAGGAATAGCTCCGGGTCATCTTCTTCCAGCGCTGCATTGAGGTAGTCTTCGGCCTCGCGGGGATTGCGCAGGCTCTCGATCAAGTCCGCTTGATAGGGCTTGCTCTTTTTCATGTGCGCCTCCGATAGTCGTTCCAATATTGTTTTGCGAGATCGATATCCTTGGTCTGAGTGCTCTTATCGCCGCCGCAAAGCAGCAGAACGATGGTCGAGCCGAGCTGGCCAAAATACACGCGGAGCCTGGGCCATGATCAATCCGCAGTTCCTGGACGCCGTCGCCGACTCTGTGGCAGTCCCCCATATTTCCAAGACTGACTCGATCAAGCCGTATCCGAATCTTCGCGCGCGCCTTACCATCTCTTAACGACATCATCCACTCGCTGAAGGGGGATTGGCGGCTTGCTGTCACGTAGATCTGTAGTTCTTTCGGCCTCGCCTCCACTGAGACAGAGTAGCTTATAAGCTACTTCATGGCAAGAGTTTGCTTATAGTCCGCTACCCTGATCCGACTGATTGGCGATTTCGATGCCGCCGTGGTCAGCGTATTTGTACCACAAGATCCAGGGGCGTCCGATAAGCTCAGCAAGCAGGGCCGCATCGCCTTCGACTACGGCCAATTCTGGCTTAAGGGCCAGCGCATCGGCACCGGACAGGCCCAATGTCAAAGCCGATAACCGTCAGATGTGCAACCTCATCGACACAGGTCGTGCCAAGCCGTCGTTCATTGGGTCCCACACCCTGCCGCTAGGGGATGCGCCGGATGTCTATCAGCACTTCGATGCGCGTGAAAACGGCTGGACCAAGGTAATCCTTAAACCTGCGGCATGACCACTGGCCCGTGCTGATGACGCTTCGAGCCCAATGCAATCATCGAGCCTTCGGCCCTGAACTATGGAAGAGCAGTATTACCTCTTCTTCCCTATGCGAATTACCTACCAGAGTCGGAAATTGCATGCCGTTGAGCGCCTTTACGTTTTATGATAACGTAAAGGCACATGGAGGGATGCACATGGCTGTTCAGAAACTCAGCAGCAAAAATCAGATCGTCATTCCCAAAGAAGCCCGGCAAGCGATGGGTGTCAAGGGTGGCGACGAGTTGCTGGTTGTTGTGAAGGATAATCTCACGCTCGTGATGCCCAAGCCCAAGCGGTATGCCCGCACGCTGCGGGGACTTGCCAAGAGCACGTACCCGTCAGGCTACCTGAAGCGAGAGCGCCGCTCGTGGTAGAGGCCTCCGCGCCAGGTCTTCCCACCGAACGTGAACGCATCGGCCTCGACACCAACCTCTTCATCTATTTTCTCGAAGACCATCCCCGATACGGATCATGGTGCGCGTCTTTGTTCGACCTGATCGAACGGGGTCATAATCCGGCCGTGACATCGACTGTCACGCTTCTGGAATTGCTGGTCCAGCCCTATCGAGACCAGAAAGAGGAATTGGCACTGAAGATCTTTGCTCTTGCTAGCTCATATCCGAAGATCGAATGGATACCGGTGACGATGAATCTGGCAGATCGAGCAGCCGAGTTGCGTGCTCGCTATCGCCTCAGCATGCCCGACGCGATCCAAGTGGCCACGGCGATCGGCCACAAGGCCACGCGCTTTTATGGGAATGATCGAAGCTTACGGCGTGTGAAAGAGATTGAGTGCGTCATCGTGGATGAGGTGACGTAATCTGAGTCAATCAGGAAGCCGGTGGATGAAAACAAAACGATTCGGATGATCCTTAAACCTGCGGCATGATCGCTGGCCCGTGCTGATGACGCTTCAAGCCTCGCGCGATCATCGAACCCTTCGCTCATGGAGCTGACCTATGGAGGTGTAGAGAAAGTGGTCTGACATCCATCCCGGAGCTCGTTTTCCCTGAACATTAAGGGTCAGGTCTTGCAATCACACATGCGGCGAGGCTGCATGACCTGCTGCAGGCGGCTTTGCTTCTGCGACAATCGATCGGCTCACTCGCTAATCCCGCGTTCACCGGAAAAATATTAGAGTGCCTGCCGCGAGGCAACGTTGTGTCCCTCCGGCTGAAGTCTGTTCGCACTCCCTTTAACTGCCTTCCAAGAGCTAATTGTTTTGCCCCGCAGCCCATCTTGCGATCCAAGGTCGCGAAGGCAAGAATAGTCGAGCCTCGGGGGTTTTATAGAGAAGGATGACGGGGCTTGGTCCATCCCGAACGCTGAGTATTATGCGCCGGGGATCTGCTGACGACAGCCAAACGCGAGTGCGAGGAAACCTATGACCAATGTCGAGGTTATTCAAGAGTTGTACCGGTGCTTTCGCGAGAAGGATGACGAAGGCTTTCGATGCATTTGCGCGGATGATGTGAAATGGATCCAAAACGTCGGGTTTCCTCACGGTGCCGTCCATTCCGGGGTCGACGCCGTGATTGAAGGGGTCTTCAGAGGCAACCGCCGTGAGTGGGAAGGATTCGCCTATCGCATCGAGGAGATCCTCGATGCCGTGGCCTCAGTGGTGGTGATCGGCCGATACGAAGGCCATCATCACATCACGAAGAAGCCCATGCAGGCCGCTGCGGCACATGTGTACGACCTGAGGGACGGTAAGGTCTGTCGATTTCGCATGTTCGCCGACACCAAGCCCATGTGGGATGCCATGACGTAAGGCGGGGTCGGAGTTCATTTTACTTTTCCGATGAACTCGCCAACGGTGAGGTCTTCACATTGAGCAGCTGTTCGGACCCTCTCGTTGGCTCCTTCACGGTTAAGACAGTAGCCTACTCCCCTCTTTCCCTTCATTCGGAGGACGTACGTATGGAAGTGATATTCCGACCGGGCACAGTCGATGATGCGACGGGTTTACTGACCATGGTTGCTCTCGCGGAAGGACGTCTATTCGGTTGTGGCGGAACGTGACGGTCGCCTGGTCGGCAGCAACTTCCTCTGGGAGGGAGACACCATTGCCGGCGTAGGGCCGATTACGGTCCTTCCCGCTGTACAGAACGGCTCCATCGGGTGCCGATTGATGGAGCGCGTTTTGGATCGGGCTCAGTCGCAACGGTGTGTCGGCGTGAGATTGGTCCAAGCGGCCTATCATAATCGTTCCCTCTCCATTTACACCAAGTTGGGTTTTGATGCACGCGAACCGCTTTCCGTGCTGCAGGGACCGGCGCTCCAACTCGACCTGCCCGGTTATGCGGTGCGGTTGGCGACCGTTGGGGATCTCGATGCCTGCAATCGGCTTTGTCTGAGCGTGCACGGCCACGACCGAAGTCGGGAAGTAGCCGATGCGATCGCTCAAGGCACAGCGCGGGTGGTAGAGCGTGGTGGTCGTGTGACGGGCTATGCCACGAACATCGGGTACTTTGCCCATGCGGTCGGCCAGACAAATGAAGAGCTGAAGGCGCTGATCAGCGCGGCGCCTGCGTTTGCCGGCCCCGGATTCCTACTGCCGACGCGGAATGCGGAATTGTTCCGCTGGTGTCTGGCTCATGGTCTGCGCGTGGTCCATCCGATGACGCTCATGAGCCGGGGGCTTTATCAGAAGCTGGCCGGGGCGTTTCTCCCGTCGGTCTTGTACTAATCCTTGTGAAGAGAGAGAAGCGGCACCAGCTTTGTAAAGCGGGAAGTTCCTCCGGTGGGACGTCAGTCGGTGAGGTGATCTGCGTTCATCTGGGGCGAGATGATCACAAGGAGCAATCCGATGAGGAGGAGGCGACTGAGCCAGTGCTGAACATAGACTAGCCTGGCATGGAGAGAGCAAAAGTCCAGAACCGGTCTGGTGTAAACAGACGCTCGCCCCTGGTCCGCTTCAGCCCCGACAGCCGCCACTACCTCAAGGAGATATACGGAGCAAAGGAGATTGACGGTCAGCCGGTGAGGCCACCATCAGGAACCGGTGGCCGTCTTGCCGAAGTATTCGCGGCGGCTGACGGCCACATCGGTGACGAACATGACACCGGAATGCCTGTCGAACAACGGCCGCAGGCCGGCGAGGATCGGCTCGACTTTCTGTTCCGGCACCACGGTCATAATCATCACGAGGCTTTCCTGCTCATTGAACATAAAGTGCGCTTCACGAAAGCCGTGATGGCCTTTCCCTGAGACATTGCCGATCACCGTGTAGCCGGTTGCAACCTTATCCAGCAACTCCGTTACAAACGCCCGGTGCTCGCCTGACACGATCACACGAATTTCCTTCATCGGGTGCAACGTCAACATGCTCATTCAACGGACTCCTTTCCCTTGTCATGCGCTACGTATTCGGGTACACCATCGACCCGGCTCCA
>JBDUAJ010000114.1:0-9372 GCA_040004695.1 Nitrospirales bacterium
TTCTCAACACCCACATCAACTATTGATTTGTCTCCGACAGAGTCATTCTTGTTCCACCGGGTCTACATACTGGCATCAAGGTCCCTTTGACGAACGTTTTCGATGAACCCATGAGAAGTGCTCCTCTGGGGTAAGGTGACCGTATGGCGAAGTGGGGATATTCGAAAATTGATGCTTGCTGATGACCGTCGCGGCGCGCGCTTAAGCGTTGCAGGCTCTACAAAAAACTCCTTGTTGCTACAGTCTTCTCATGTATAATGTGGGGAGAACGTTTTTGAGAAAAGGAGAGGTATGAACTCGACTCTGCAACGAGCTGTCACAAGCTTTTACAATTTAGTCTATGAGGCGCAAACCTTCGCGACGACCATGTCGCGATTGGATTCGGCCGACCAAGACCACTATGGCGGGCGGATTGAAGGCCTTAATTGGGTGCTGGACCGGTGTCAGGAATTGGAAGACATGGATGCGAACCTGACGCCCTCTTCTCTTCAACGGGTGCTGACCGATGTGAAGTCGGATTTGGACCATGAATTGTCTGTCCAACGACGGGAGAAGGGAAGACGGGCGGATGGGCGTGAGGAAGCATTGACCTTCGTCTCCGACTACTTGACCAGCCTCATCACCGCAACAGAAATCGAATCGGCCAAAAGCTCCGTTTAAGCTGCAAGCGTCTCTCTCTTCTGCTCCCGACTCCTAAACGGGAGTGGAAGAGCGAGGTGTTTTCATGGAGAATGTGCGAAAGAGCGCAATCATTAGAGAATGGGCTCTGTTTGCTCTCTCGTTTGGATTGGGCGGCCATGTCGTGCTCGGGATGATGTTGCATGCTCCGGAATTATGGCCGTGGGATAAGGCCGGTATCTACGGGTTGCTGGTGGGATTATCCGTTTACGTCTTCCTCCAAGTCCTACGATCAATTTGGTGGATCATAACCGAAGGACGCCGCAGTCGTCGTTCCGCCATGACATCGCAACGTTGAAGAGACCGGCCAGCCAGGAAACATTATCACCTCGTAAGGTTTGACCATGTCCCCCTTGCGCTCACAAGACCCACGGCGTCCCAATTTACCGGCCTCGCGTCGATCCCATAGTTCGCAGTCTCCCGCCGGTCGAGCGACTGGAACCGGACAACCTCCTTCTAATTTTGGGGCATTCAAAGCTTCGCTGCTTTTCTGTCCGAGATGTCGACAGGCCACGCCAACGCGTGAACGCCTCCTCCTTGTGCTGCCAGCGGGAAATCTCTATGAGTATTTGTGCGTCCAATGCGGAACCTCCACTGGTTCAAAGACAGAGTCAGAACAGGGCGATGCGGGGTTGGTAATCCCGTGAAAAGTCGGCGTAAAGGTGCGGAGAGCAGTTAAGACGCCCGACACCGGGGTCTCAGATGACGCCTTCCAGTGGAATCCCTTCTTCAATCAGCATGACGGGAATATCTTCTCGAATCGGATAGAGAATCTTTTTGTCGGCTCGCAGTAAGCCACCGTCAAGTTTCTCAATCACCGTTTGACCAGCCTTATTCTTCAGTGCACCCTTCGTAATGCGCTCATTGAGCTGTCTGATCAACGTATCAGCTGCCATTGAGACGTCCTGCTTGGTTTCCGGGCAACACAGAATTGCTAATAGATCTTTATCGATGTTGACGTTCCCCGCCGACGTGGTGTCACCCATGGTGCCTCCCTCGAAGAAAGATAGTCGATCAATGGTACGGTAAAGAAGTCCATCGTGAATATCAAGCGTTTGTGACTGCGATGCTTATTCGCAAGTCGATCGCTAGAGTGTATCTTACTTCCCCGTGAAGGTCTGTTGCGAATCTGATAGACTGTCCCGCTAGGAGCTTTGATTTATGCGCGCAGTGAAGTGGGTCCGGCGGTATTTTCTCACAGGCCTCTTTGTACTGCTTCCTGCGTGGGGGACATTCCTCATCTTGCGTACACTCTTGACCACCCTTGACGGTTTCCTAGGCACCTTGCTTGGGCCTACCACTCCATCCGATATTCCCGGGTTGGGCCTTCTCCTCATGGTGAGCCTCATCCTGCTCACCGGCGTCATTGCCACTCACGTCATCGGACAGGGAATCATTCACCTGACTGAGGAATGGGTCGGCCGTATCCCCATCGTCCGGACGATTTATCTGACGCTGAAGGGTATGACGGACCTGTTCAACTTTCGTGCGCGATTCGGTCGCAGTACGGTCGTGGTATTTCCCTTCCCACGAGAAGGCCTGTGGGCATTAGGATTCATTATGGGCAGGGCGCCTGCACAATTACAGGTCGCTCAGTCCGGGTCACTCCTCATGGTCTTTGTCCCGACGGCGATTCATCCATTCACGGGATTTCTCGCCTTTATACCGCAGAATACGGTACGTCCCATCAACCTTCCACCAGAAGACGCGATGAAGATGGAATTTTCCGCCGGTTTCTTTCAGCCAAAGCCAGGTTGGCTGACGTCCATCGCGCCCTCCGTTTCGTGAAGATGAGTCAAGTCGGCCCTGTCGAAGTGCGCATGGCGTCACAAACCGATCTCGACGTGCTCGTGAATTTCAGTGCCGCGATGGCCATGGAAACAGAAGGCCGCCGGCTGGACTACGATCGTTTGCGACGCGGGGTTCTGGCCGTCTTGGAATCGTCGGCGCATGGATTTTATTTGGTCAGCGAACGGCATGAGGACGAGTCGCGAACCGTCGTCGGGCAATTACTCGTGACCTATGAATGGAGCGACTGGCGGAATGCCACCTTCTGGTGGATTCAAAGCGTCTATGTTCATCCGACGTGGCGTCGCCAAGGCGTCTATCGCCGGATGCATGAACATATTGTGGACGCAGCCAAAGCACGCCGGGACGTATGTGGGATCCGGCTGTATGTGGAGGAACATAATGAGACGGCGCAGACTGTCTATCGGGAGGTCGGACTGAGGCCGGCCGGATATCTTGTTTTCGAAGAAGATTTCCTGCTATCCCGCGGCGGCGAACCAAAAGAGGGAGGACCACTTTGATGCGAAGGCTAGCGCATTGCGCCGTTGCAGGCGCATTATTATTCGTCATGGGTTGCTCATTCAGCCGAGCCACCCTTGGCGACGAATTCAACGCAGGTCAGATCGCAACGATCAAGAAAGGTGAGACATTGAAAGGCGAGGTCGTGACGGTACTCGGTGCCCCGGACCGAGTGTTACAGATGAACGGCCAAGAACTGTTTCAATATTACCGATATGATGCGAAAGCAGCCAGCCTACTCCTGATTCTTGTGAATTTTACCCGTCTGAACGTCAAGAGTGACGATCTGTATATCTGGTTCAATCGAGAGGGTGTTGTACAAGACGTGATTTTTGGGAAGAGAGCCGATAAGCTCAAATTTCAGGTCTGGCCGTTCGGGGAGTGAGCGTGAGCGAAAGTCTAATCCTCGGCCGCCTATTCCGGTCCTTCAGTCGGGCCGCCGTGCACGCTGCCATGGTCATGATCGTGGCAAGCGGGACGGTAGGCTGTAGCTTCGCACGGCTTACTATTAATGATGAGATCGGTGCGGGTGATGTGGCGTTTATCGTCCCCGGTCATACGACGCTCCGCGATATCATCGAGCGCCTGGGCGCTCCCGATGAGATACAGGAAGCGTCTGAAGGCACGGTGATCTTTTATCATTTTCTTGACGCCAAATATTCACGGGTCAATTTCGGTTATTTGCTCCGCCCCTGGACGCCGATTCAGCCCGACTTAGTTCTTTCGACCACGGGATTCGGAACCGATGTTTTTGAAGTCACGTTTGATGATGAATGGATTGCTCGTCAGCATGCCTTTACTCATCATATATCGGGAAGATCTTATGTCCCCTGGCCATTTTAAACCGGACGGGCGGCCAGACAAGCCGAGCCTACATCTCAGCCCCTCGCTGATGGCTCTGCCGCTTCTCATTGTCCTAGTCCTCACCATTGGCGCATCTGCTGTGGGCGAGGTCACCGATCAGGCCCGTGCACGGGCTCGGGATCTTGGTATTGTCGTCGGCCGGTATCAGCCTGGACCGTTGAATGCGATCACGGATGTGGCTGGCGTGAAAGTGGGTCATGTCACGCTCATGAAAGGTGAAGGCAAGTTAATTCCCGGTAAGGGGCCGGTGCGGACCGGAGTGACGGTCATCGTCCCCCGGGACGATGTGTGGCATAAGAAGGTTCCAGCTGGAGCGTTCGTGCTGAATGGAACAGGCGAGATGACCGGTCTGGCTTGGGTGGCTGAGTCGGGTTTTTTGGAATATCCGATCGCACTGACGAATACACTGAATGTTCCACGCGTGGCGAACGGCGTCATGACGTGGATGATCAAACAGTATCCGGGGATCGGCATTACGGATGATACGCTGACTCCGGTCGTTGCCGAATGTGACGATAGCCGTTTGAACGATAGTCAGGGACGTCATGCCTCCGAAGATGATGTAGTCGCGGCCTTAGACACGGCTTCTTTCGGTCCTGTCATGGAGGGAGCGGTCGGAGCGGGCACCGGCATGGTTTCTTATGGATTTAAGGGCGGCATTGGCACGTCTTCGCGCCGACTGTCCAACCAAGAGGGAGGCTACACAGTCGGGGTGTTGGTCAATGCCAATCATGGCCGGCGAGAAGAACTCGTGGTGAACGGCATTCCAGTCGGCACGGGGTATGATCTGGAGAGTCATGCCGCTGTGTCGGGTGCGGAAGGCTCGATCATCGTGGTGATTGCGACCGATGCTCCGCTCGATGCCCGCCAGTTGGGCCGGTTGGCGAAGCGGGCGGCCTTGGGATTGGCGAGAACGGGCTCGACGGCTCGGCACGGAAGCGGGGATTTCATGCTGGCCTTTTCAACCGGCAATACCATCCCGCATTATCCCAAGGACCCTAGCTTTACGATGACATATATCGCTGACACCCATGTGAATCCCTTATTCACGGCCACCGTCGAAGCGACAGAAGAAGCGATCCTCAATGCGCTGACGATGGCTACCACAATGGTTGGGCGAGACGATTATCGCGTGGAGGCGATTTCTTTGTCCAAGCTCACCGCGTTGCTGGACGGACATCGATAGAGTCCGATGGTCCATATCAGGGACGTCGAAATTATTCTGCGAAATCACACGGCGTGTCACTCAGAAAGGGGAGTATGACGGACTATCAGATGGGGGGAGGACTCAGGCTACTCACCGCGATGGAAAAGACGCAAGCCTTTTCGGCGTTTCTTCAGGCTCGAATGCTCCGAGCCCTGGAGACAGAAGATCCCACCGAGCTGCACTATCTTTTGGCCCAGCTTGATGATTACCATTCGTATATGTGGCGTTATTATAAAAAACTACAGAGTGAACGCGGAGACCGCCAGCCGCAAGGTGAATGAGCCCTCTTCTCAATAGACAACAAGGAACACAGGTTGCTAGACTGACCCGAAAGGAAGGACGGCGTGCAATTCGCATCGGCTGTATCAAAAGAGATGAATGCGGCAGAGGCCGGACGGGTCTTAACCGATCAAATCGAGTCGGTGCTGCGCAATGGTCCCATCGATCTGGCGTGTTTGTTTCTTTCCTCTCACTATGCGGAACATGCGGAACAGTTGTCTGCCGCTGTGTGTGACCGCTTGTCTCCTCATACCCTGCTTGGGTGTACCGGGGAGGGGGTTATCGCCGGTTCTGAGGAGATTGAAAGGGCTCCCGCTGTAACATTGTGGGCGGCGCAATTGCCCGGCACCTCCCTGATTCCCTGGCATATGTCAGGCGGTCAGGACGGAGGCGACCTGGCGATGATGGAGTGGCCCGACCTTGATGCCTCATCGGAGGCCTCGACCTTTCTCATGCTTGCCGATCCATTTTCTATCCCCATGGACGAGGTCCTTTTAGGCATGGCCGATCATTGCCCCGGGTCCGTCGCGATTGGAGGTATGGCCGGTGGAGGGCATGATGAGGGTGAGAACCGGTTACTGTTAAATGAAGGCGTCTATAAAGGCGGCCTCATTGGAGTCGCCATCTCGGGAGCAGTCTCTGTCAGAACCGTTGTATCGCAGGGGTGCCGGCCGATCGGAGAGCGCTACGTCGTTACGAAGGCCGAGCGCAACGTCATTCATGAACTAGGCGGGCTTCCGGCCTTGGACCAACTCCGACAGATGTTTGAGTCGCTGAGCAGCCATGACCGAAACTTGGCGCAGAATGCCTTGCACGTCGGCATCGTGATGGATGAGCAGCGCAACCGGTTTGAGCGCGGCGATTTCCTCGTCCGAAATCTGATCGGAGCCGATCGAAGTTCCGGCAGTCTGGCTATCGGCGATAGTCTCACGGAAGGGCAAACCATCCAGTTCCACGTTCGCGACGCGCAGTCCGCGAGCGAGGATCTCAATCTCATGTTGGCCGCGGACCGGTCCCGTCAGACCACACCCACGTTGGGTGCGCTGCTGTTCAGTTGCTGTGGTCGCGGGCGAGGACTCTTCGGCCGCCCCCACCACGACGTCACCGTCGTTCGTGAGCGGGCCGGGGATATTCCGGTCGCCGGGTTTTTTGCGCAAGGCGAGATTGGGCCTGTGGGCGGAGCTAATTTTCTTCACGGCTACACCGCAAGCGTGGCGCTATTTTCTGAGCCCGGCGTGTGAAGGTACGGATGGTTCCTTGCACTCGCCGCTTTTCTCTGGCATGCCATCCACAATATTGCTCGCTGAGGAGTGACACATGAACACCCGCCTGTGGTTTGTGCAAGCGGCGCTACTGCTGAGCCTCAGTTCTGGCTCGGTCGCCGCAGACAACAAGGAGACGAAGAATATGGCAGATCAGACGATCACAACAGAATCAGGCCTCACGTATGTCGAGATGGTGGTAGGCACTGGCCGTCAACCGGAAGTCGGCGATACGGCATCCGTCCATTACACGGGTTGGTTGGCGGACGGAAAGAAATTTGACAGCTCGGTCGACCGCAAGGAGCCGTTCTCGTTTCGCGTCGGCGCAGGACAGGTGATTAAAGGATGGGACGAAGGTGTGTTGGGCATGAAAATCGGCGGCAAGCGGAAGTTAACGATTCCACCGCAGCTCGGATATGGCGCCCGCGGGGCGGGTGGGGTTATTCCCCCGAATGCGACGCTCACGTTCGATGTCGAACTTCTGGACTTGCGGTAGTTGGATGCTGAAAAAGCCCCCCAGCTTCGTTCTCGTTTCGAAAAACTCCTCAACGTACCCCAGAGGGTACGCCTCCGGGTTTTTCTCCACTGCGGCCTCTCTGGATGACCTTTTTGAGCATCCTCGGGGCAGGAAATAACAAAGATGAAACGAACGCCGTTGTTTGAGGGACATGGCGCCGCGGGTGGCCGGCTGGTGGACTTCGCTGGTTGGGAGATGCCCATCCAGTACACTGGCGTGGTCGACGAGTATCAGACGGTCCGCACTGCGGCTGGTCTGTTTGATGTAAGCCATATGGGGCGCATTGTGGTCTCCGGCAAAGCCGCCCTCTCTTTCCTCCAACGAGTGACGACGAACAATGTCGAAAAGCTCGGCGTGCTGGAGTCGCAGTATTCCATGGTTTGCAATGAAACCGGCGGCATCATGGACGACATCTTCGTGTATCGAATCAAACCACAGGAATACCTGCTCTGCGTGAATGCCTCGAATCGGCACAAGATCGCAGCGTGGCTGAGCGAGCAAGCCGCGGTTGTCACCGGCATCAGCTTGCGCGATCGATCAATCGAACTAGCCCAGCTCGCATTACAGGGACCTGCTGCCCGGATCATTCTTTCGTCTCTGGGCGTTGCGGGGATCGAAGCCATGAAGTTGCGTAGTTGTCTGGAAACTCAACTGCTCGGCGCACCGGCGTTGATTACAAGGACCGGCTACACCGGCGAGCTGGGGTACGAACTCTACGTGCCGTCGGATCACGCGCTTGCTATTTGGAATGAACTGCTCATGCTGGGCAAATCTGCCGGACTGAAACCTGCTGGACTGGGCGCGAGAGATTTGCTGCGTTTGGAAATGGCGTATCTGCTCTATGGAAACGACATCAGCGAGGACACGACACCCGTCGAGGCGGCCGCCGAATGGGTCGTTGATTTGAACAAGGGCGACTTTATTGGCCGCAGGGTTCTTCAGCAACAGAAGGACAGTGGTGTCACGAAACGCTTGGTTGCTTTTGAACTCACCCAGAAGGCGGTCCCGCGCCATGGATTTAAGATCCTGTCGGATGACTCCTCGGGGGGAAATGAGATTGGAGAGGTGACGAGCGGGAATCTGTCTCCGATTCTGCAGAAGGGTATTGGATTGGGATATGTGCCGGCACAGGTCGCAACTGTCGGCTCATCGCTCTGTATTGATATACGGGGACGTGCGATGCCGGCTGTCATTGCAAAACCGCCGTTTTATCGAAAACGAGCCACACATGGCTGATGAAAAGATCCAGACTATTTACAAGGGGCGCGTGGTCACACTGAACCTGGAAACGGTTACGTTACCGAATGGCCTGTCCGTTGAGTTGGAGGTCGTCCGTCATCCCGGCGCGGCAGCCATTGTGCCACTTCTGAATCACGACACCGTGATCCTGATACGACAATATCGACTCGCTGCTGGTGGGTATATTTATGAGATTCCCGCCGGCAAGCTTCATCCGGGAGAAGATCCTGCCCACTGCGCCACGCGAGAATTAGAAGAAGAGATCGGCTATCGAGCCGGACGTCTGGACAAGATTGCGACGTTTTTCACGGCTCCGGGATTCACCGATGAAGTGATGCATTTGTATGTCGCGAGAGACCTTGCGCGCGGGACACAGGCCTTAGACGGTGACGAGGTCTTGGAAGTCGTTGAGATGTCGTTGGAGAAAGCGATGGCTCATATCTTCGACGGTACGATTCGCGATGCCAAAACGATTATTGGCTTGCAGTCAATCTACCTGTTGAAGAAAAGTTCGGACGTACACCACTAACAATCCGCGCCTGACTTCCGCATCATCGACTTTTCTCCCACGTCATCGTTCGGTCCGCTATATCCATTCCAGCAATACGATCTCAGGCGAGCAGTTCCATCGGAGTGGGACCAGGGACCAGCCCAGGCCTCGGTTCACATACAGCCGTTGTCCGTCTTGACTGTAATGGCCATTTGCTCTGCCCCGGCATCCATAGGGTAGCCAAAAGGGATGGAATGAGCCAAAGCGCCATTGCCCGCCATGACTATGACCGCAGAGGACGATATCCGTCGCGTGATGAGACTCCAGGAGGTCGAGTATGACCGGAGCGTGGGCCAGTACCACCGTGTACCGGCCTGGAACACGATGTGGGATGCACGCGACATCCGCGCGATGAGTGGTCGGATCGTCGAGCCCCACGATACACAACTCTCCACCGGACAGCGGGATGACGATCGTCTGGTTGATCAAGAGATGCAGTTTGTGGCGATCGGAGAGTTCGATAAAGTCC
>JBDUAJ010000223.1:0-2777 GCA_040004695.1 Nitrospirales bacterium
TGCTTGCCATGTCCGCTCGCGAGCACAGGGTCGCGCCAGCCCATAGAGTTTCCCAATCACTGTTACATACTGCTTTTCTCGAAAGCGCACAGTAAACGTTATGAACAGTGACCATCACCCAACGCATGCGTCGGCAAGGCCTCCCGAACCATTCGAGTATGACTTGCTGCCGAAAGAGCACCCCATAATTGAAAAGGGCATGATGGAATTCCCACCGTTTGGAATTCTGCCAAACGGCGAGAAGATTCAAGACCAAAGTGGTGTGACCATGCGGCCATGTCGAATTTCTGGAAGAAGTGGTCAGCCAGGCTAAAGGGGAAGCGGCAGGCAAACACGCTGTTCAGGAATTGGTTCGTCTCATGAATGAGCGGATGCCCGATCCCGCCTATCATGTGACCGCCGCTTTTCTCAAGAATCCATGGAACAGCTATTCCTTTGAAGCCGTGACCTATCTCAGCGCGTTCGCTGGGCTCTTAGCGGAGGATCCGCGCTACCACTTTCGGTATGGCAGGGAAAAGTTCATTTTGCCCATTATACGAACCCTTGGCAGACCGTTTTCGATTCCTCAAATCTATAAAATGTTTGCTTATTTTGGCGAAAAATATGCCAGAGGGTCTGTCTTCTTTGAGACGGTCAGTGTGAACGAATCGAGCGCCATCCTACGTATTAAGTTTACCGACTGTGTGTATCGTCAGTTTGGCAATTATCGCAAGGCGTGTGTCGCGAATATCTGTGAAGTGGGAAAGGGCGCCCTCGCCGCTATTCCGGAAACCGTTCATCACCTTAAGCCGGCAACAGTCAAGGATAGAGCCTGCATCGTGAATGGCGACGAGTATTGCGAATGGGAATTTCACTGGGAGCCTCAGAGATCCGGTCAATCGCCATGGCTCATGACCGGTCTTCTCAGTATGCTGTTCGCCTTTGTCGGTTTGCGATGGGGTTACCCGTGGATGTCCCTGATCGAAGCGCTCTTGCTGGCACTCATTCCCGTCGGGGCCGTTTGGTTGGCCTATCTACGAGTCGTAGCCCAAAGGGAGTCGGACACTCGTGAAAACGTCATTCAGGAGCAGATGCGTTCCGTTGAATCGAAGCATGAAGAGCTACGTGAAGCGTATATGCAGCAACAGCAAACAACCGTCGAACTTCAGCGCAAGGTCAATCAACTGACGACCGTCCATGAGACGAGCATCATCATTAATTCCGCATTGGATCGGAATGTGCTCCTGGAAAATGTGTTGACCTCCATCGTGAAGGACCTTCAGTACGATGTGGCCATGATCGCCTTTTATGGTCCTGATCGGCACGTCCTAGGCGATGTACGCATCGTCGGCGCCTCCACGGATATTATGGCGTTCGCTCGCACGATCGAAATGCCGGTTACGACGCCGCCATGCCTCGAATCCGAGGTGATCCTGCACGAGACATCCGTGTTAGTGAAGGACATCCAAGACGTCTGGAGCCGGCTCCATCCCATCAATAGGCAACTCTTTGAACTCACAGGCGCGAAATCATTTATCACCGTCCCGCTTAAGACGAAGAAACGTATCCTTGGCGCCGTCACGGTGCAGAGAATACGGCATGAAGCGCTCACCCTGGATGATGTAGAAGTCGTGACGACCGTCGCCGGCCAACTTGCCGTCGCATTAGATAATGCCGAGGCCTATGGGAAAATCGAGGCGCTCAGTATCGGATTAGAAGCGATGGTCCGTGAGCGGACAGCGGAGCTGGAACAAGCGGTGAAAAAATTAAAAGAGATGGACGAGCTCAAATCACTCTTCCTGGCGCACGTTTCGCATGAGCTTCGCACGCCCCTCACCAGTATCACTGGTTTTATCGACAATATGCTGAATGGATTGACCGGACCATTGACCGAACGGCAGGGCCAGTATCTGACACGGATTCAGTCGAACGGGGAACGTCTCGCACGGATGATTGCCGACCTCCTCGACCGTGCGCGCATTGAGGCCGGCAAACTTGAGCTAGCCTTAGCGGAGGTCAACTTACCGGTCGTGGTGAGAGAGGCGATTGACCAGCTGCGTCCGATAGCGCCTGCCAAACAACAACGGTTGGATGTTCGGACAACAAGCGACGACATCAAGGTGTGGGGTGACGCTGATAAGATTCACCAGATTGTCACCAATCTTGTCGATAACGCCATCAAGTACACTCCCGAAGGCGGGACGATCTCCGTCCATGTCCAATTGGAGGGGACTACGCGGGCACGGGTCTCGGTGCGTAATACAGGACCGGGCATTCCGTCCGATGCGCTGCCCAAATTGTTTGACCCGTTCTTCCGTATCGGCGTGCAGGGCAAGACACAGGTTAAAGGCCTGGGTTTAGGGCTGTCAATTGTCAAAGACCTCGTCGAACTCCACGGTGGCGACGTCTCGGTAAGCAGTGCAAAGAATACGGGTGCCGAATTCCTTTTCACCCTTCCGTGTCCAAAGTGGAAAGAGATGCGCCGGCGGGATGTGACGCAACGTAAGCGTATGCTGGTCGTCGATGATGATTCCGATATTCGACAGCTTCTTGTCGATCGGCTGTCGGCAGATGGGTACTTCGTTGAAGAAGCCGGAGATGGACGCGCCGCCCTCGCAATATTACAAGGTGACACGATTGATGGTCTGGTACTGGACCTCGGCTTACCTATCATCGATGGTCTTGACGTCCTGCCCGAGGGCCCGCAGCACTATCTTGCCGTCATTGACCGCGGCCTCGACGTCGAACGTGTAGCTGCCGTCGAGATTGTCGGTCTCAAACGGATAGGTGCCGACGCT
>JBDUAJ010000115.1:0-9273 GCA_040004695.1 Nitrospirales bacterium
GGTCACGGGATAGGGCTTGGTGATCTAAGCGCGAAAGATGAGGCGTACAGACGGTACGGATGCTTGCAAAATAACGCTTGCTCCTCTCGGCGCCGACGAACGATCAAGGACAAGGAGATGGGCGGAGGGTATGAAATGACGACTGGACCGAACACCCGTGTGTCGTTCAATGACAGTTCAACAATGACCGGGGACTAATTACATCGACTCTTTCACGCGCCTGGCAGCGAGGATGGAAATGAAGTTTTTCACGCGCGATCCTCTCTCGAGCTGTCGGAGTTCTGATTGAAATACGGCTTCGATCTGCGTTTCCGGTTTATGGAGATCAGCCGCCAGACGCTTGATGAGACGTTGCCATATTTTAGACTCGTTCGCAGACTTGGCCTCAGAGGCCAACCTGGGTGTCATTGATGCGCCCATGCCCCATGCTCCTTCCATAAAATGCATTGCCACTCTTAATTCACTTGCAGTACTTAGCAGTCTTACTCCACCTTATCAGTCATCGCTGTTGTCCGCACGTACATTCAGTGACGATGATAGGTTTCGCCATTGTGCATCTATTTAGAGGATTACCATTCAAACGGTATATCAATTCAGACAGTCAAGCAAGCAGTAATAATCAAATAAATTTCGAGGCCTTGCCCAAGATTGACTAAGCCTTTGGTTATTGATTGATCTAACAACAACGGGGGACGATCGAGATCTATGATTTGAGGAGGCACGGCCCTTAAAGCCCTTAGATGGCGCGGTATTGTCCGTCAATCACGGATAGATCTTGGCAGCCATAAGAAGCAACGGATAAACATGCGAGCCGGCATAGCAACCCGTGGTCCTATTCATTCTTCCGTGCGATAAGCGTTAATGGCTGGACATACCGGGCAGCAATGAAATGGTAATGGAGACGGTAATCAGAACGATGATGATCCACTCGAGCACTTCCATGCGTCGTGTGGCGGCGCGGTCGGCCATTTTGCCATAGATGCTGTCCAGCGTTTCGAGTTTTCGTAGAATCCCGGCATCCCACGCAGCGAGATGGAAACGCTCCGATGCGAGACGGTACACCCGAGCCAGGTACTGATCGCCGATCAGTTTGAGGGTGTTCGTGACGCGCTCGAAAAGAATGGCGCTGTCCACTTGCAGTTGCGCGATGTGGCGCAGATCGGCTTCGAATGAACCAGGTCGTCTGAATCGGCGTCCCATTCGCTTGGACAACGCGTCATAGGCCTGATCCAACGCATCGTCCAGTTGTTGATCAAGAGAGCGCATCTCCAGAAGTTCCACATTGGCAAACTCTAACACTGCCTGCACATCTTCCATGTCATTTCCGAACAACAATGCCGCATTCCAGTCAATGATCGCCGCGTCCTCTTTTCCGAAGGAGAGCCAACAGGACGTCGCCTCACGCACCTCCTGCTCCGACAAGACATCCTCTTCGGACCGGAGAATCCGCGCGAGATCCTCGGACTTACGCAAGACGTCTGGTGGTGGGGCCCCGTCAACATGGAAGATCACATAGTCCTCCACATAATCCGAGATCTTCGGCCGTTCGACCATGCCTTCAATCGCTTTTTGCAAATCTTCCACCCGTTGGCGAGAGTCGGCTAAGAGCAGAACGTTCTCGTAAAGCACTTGGCTCAAGGCTAATAAACGAAGGAACGGGCCTTCAAGCGGAATGCTATAGATCACCGACACAGCTCCAAAATCGTACACGACCAAATCGACGCTTGTCGCGGTACGAAAATCTCCAAGGGCGAGCGGCTCGACCCCCTGGGTCACGCGTAAAGGGGCCGGTCGATAATCGAAATATTGGGGCGCGCGACGTTTATGTCGAATACGGCTACGTTGCTTGATCGCCGTGATATGTCGCTCAGCCTCATCCAAATTGATCGAGAGACCAATATCGTAGGTAAATAACACGTAACATGTTCCTTTCGTCCCGGTCGGCGTTGGATCTTCTCGCATGGCCATCGTGCCTCATTGTGACATTCGGACGACAGGATTGTCAGGGTCTTTCTTTATAGCCCTTGTTGTTGATTGTCCCAGCAAGGCTTGCATCGTCAAGGCTTTTTTGAAACGACTGCTAACCGGACCCAATAGTTCCTCTCGAAGAAGCGACCTAGCACGAAGTGATGGATGCCTCTTCTGATTGAGAACTGGGCAGCCGCGCACCGCTCCAACCAAATGTTCACAATCGTTTAGCCGATCGAAATTCTTTCACGACTGCCGCGACATCCCGCCGTTTCCCATCAACCTCATAATTCAGCCGGCGCATATCCTCATCCGTCACCATGCCCGCCAACTTAGACAGAACCGTTGAACATTTCGCGAGCGCCTTAGCCGATACGACAGGCGCAGCTTGATAGGCTGGAAAATAATGTTTGTCGTCCTCCAACACGGTAAGCCCAAGAGCGATGATTAAGCCGTTGGTGGAATCACCGGCAATCACATCGACCTTTCGATCGGCGAGCGCCTGATACGTTAAGGCGAGATCCATGACCCGTGGCGTTTTCGCGAACTGCAACCCGTACGTCTCGGCCAGGCCAGCAAACCCATCGGCGCGTTCGAGGAATTCGTAGCCGAAGGCCGCATGCCATCGAGGCGCCTGCTCAGCCAGTTGCGAAAGTGTGCGGATGTGCAGCCGTGTGGCATCCTCGGTTCGGATCATGATGGCAAATGTATTGGTAAACCCAAGCGGCGGCAGCCATTCGAGATGGTAACGTTGGCGGTACGCGTCCTGAACGGTGCGATAGGCAGTCTGTTGATCGCTGGAAGGCGACGCGCGGAGAATAGCCGTCAAGGCCGTCCCCGTATACTCGATATACGCATCGATCTTCCCCGAGACAAGGGCTTGATGGGCGACAAACGTGCCGCCGAGATTGAATTGTCGTTTCACCCTGAGATCTGTTCGCGCTTCGATCTGTTGAGCCAACAGTTCGCCGAGAATGATTTGCTCTGTAAAATTCTTCGAGCCGATGACGACGGTGTGCTCGGAGTCGCACCCCAGGAGAACCGCAGTCCAAACGAAAGCAACCAGGACTGGCCGCAGATGTAGTCGGCACCATCCCGCGATCACGAACCCTGCCTCATCGGCGCATAACGGCCGCCGATGCGACGCTCGATGAAACTCAAGCCATAATTGGCTAGCAGCGCCATTGCCGCAGCCGGCAACGCACCAGCTAAAATTAACCGTGTATCCAACATCGCGAGCCCACGAAAGATGAACATGCCGAGACCACCGGCACCGATCGCTGCCGCAATTGTCGCCAATCCGACGCTCATGACCGTCGCAATCCGGATGCCGGTGAATACTACGCCAAGCGCAAGGGGTAGCTCGACCTTCCACAAGAGTTGCCGATCGGTCATGCCCATGGCCACCGCTGCTTCTCGCACGGCGGGATTCACACCCGTCAGGCCTGCAAAGGTATTGGCGACGATGGGCAGCAGTGAATAGAGCACCATGGCGATCAACGCCGTCCTCGCTCCGATACCGCCGATCAGCGGCAGAGGAATCAGAATCGCGAACAAGGCCAGGCTGGGGATAGTTTGTAAGGTGTTGACGAGACCGAGTATGACTGTCCGCAAGCGCGGCTGTTGATAGACCATGATCCCCAACGGAACACCGACGAGAATCGCCCCCAGAATTGCGATCCCCACTAGCATCATGTGTTCCGTCGTCAACTGAACAATCTCATTTGCGTGATCACTTATGAAGTCAAGCATATTGACAGGTTAAATAGAATTACTCATGTATGACATTCTGTATTGTGAGACTTCGAATGACGGCCTGGACCTCGGGATGGGATGATTGGAGAAATTTCGCGGGAGGGAGCCGTTCGACCAATTTCCCCTCTTGCACCAACCCGATTGACGACCCCAAGACGCACGCCTCGGGAATGTCGTGCGTGACAATCACCATCGTTTTGTTGAGTGCCGCCAACAGGCGCTTCAGTTCTTGCTGCAGTTCCGCCCTTGTAATCGGATCGAGCGCGCCGAACGGTTCGTCCATCAGTAAGAGGGGCGGATCGGCCGCGAGCGCTCTAGCCACACCCACACGCTGGCGTTGCCCGCCTGATAGCTCATGCGGATAGCGATTCATAAAATCGCCCGGCTCCAACCCGACCATTTGCAGCACGTCTTTCACTCGTGTGTCGATGCGAGAGGGCTCCCATCCTTCCAATGTCGGGACAATACCAATATTGGCCGCGATCGAGAGATGCGGAAAGAGCCCGATATCTTGAAGCACGTACCCGATACGGCGTCGCAACCGAATCGGATCCCACTGCCGCGTGGACTTGCCGTCCACCAATACATCGCCACCGCTTGGGTCCAAGAGTCGATTGATGAGTTTCAGGATGGTGGTCTTGCCGGATCCGCTTCGCCCGATGAGTGCGAAGGATTCTCCCTCCCGCACGGTAAACGACACGCCGGATAGGACTGTTCGGCCGGAGGCGTGCTGAAACGTCACATCGCGAAACTCGACTGCCGATGCCATCCCTTCCATTAGGCGGGCTCTATGGTGCAGGCTTCGCTGCGACCATCAGGAAACGGCAGTCCTCGCTGAGATATTCGTCGATCACCTCGAAGCCTGCCTGCGTCAACAAGGACAGAAATGTGCTTCGCTCGAATTTTCCTGAATGGTTCATGTGAATGCAGTCTCCGGCTTTGAAATGGAGCTGCTCGCCGCCCACATGAAGGGTACGGTCATCGTGGAGGCGAAAAGACTTCTCGAGCCGATGCATGCCGGGTATGACGTCATTGGATAAGCGGAACATCAGCGTGCCATCCGTTTCAGTGAGACCGATGCTGCGCAGCGGCGCCAACGCGAAGGCACGGTTCGAAGGATGTTCGTAGCCGGCTCGGGTGGCATCATCATGGCCAAGCTCACCATCGATGACCAGCACGTCGCCTTTCCGAACAAGCGGACGCAATCGACGAAGCATCAGGAACGGATCGAAGGCCCCCAACGTGTTGCCGACCATCATGACAAGCCGAGGAGATTCGTGCGGGCCCGGCTCAAGCGCCGACAAATGCGCGGGGTCGGTGACGTCTGCTTTCAGGCCATGCGCGGCCACTCCATGCTCTAAGGCCTGCTCGCAGGCCATTTCCAGCAGCATCTGCCCTGAATCGACCGGCCGATAGGTACCTTGGCGGCCGCTGCTAAGAAGCGCCTCCAGCACATGGAGATCTTTCGTGCCCTGCCCTGCGCCAAGACTGATGACGTCGATCTGCTTGCCGGCCATGTGGGCGACCATTTGCTTCGCATGCGTCTGAATCAGCGCGTCGGACCGAACATAATTGCGATACTTCCCATCCCGACACAGTGACACCCAGGAGCGGACAGATAGCGGAAACCAGTAGAAGAACATTTCGGGAAGTACACGTTGATCGAGCGATTGCCAGAATCGATCGGCAAGAGCCGATTCGGTCAGGAGGACGTCAAGACGCAATGGCATACGTGTCATGCTGATCGAAACGACATGAGGATACATCAGAACTTCATCCAGTGTAGGAATGCGCGGGAGATAGTGTCAATGTAGCATTCCTTGCAAGTGATCGACCGACATCCAACTTCTGTCGGGCCCACTGACAAAATAGCAGCGACTTTGTTTAGGTAACAGGTGAAAGGTGTCTATTTTCTTAAGGAGGTACGCGATGGAAAGTCCAACCGTTATGATGGAAGTCATCGAACTGGAGCAACTGCAACCGACCTGTCATCTCATGGAGATGATCGACGTGGAGGAGCTCGCTCCAAACTGTCACCAATAACCACGGCCGGAAGGACCTGGGCCCAATCACCTCGATTGGGCCTTTTCTTATGACCAGGCTCAGCCTCGGAGCCTTCTATAATCCCCACCTCGCTGAAGCCATTCTCGCACACGCAGACGAGATCGCCCACTTGGCCTTGGCCGATGCTCCGCATCCGAGCGACCGATCCTGGTCCCGTATCCGACCTCGCTTCACATTGCTCGTGCATGACTATCTCGGGCAACTCAGCGAGCCCTTTACCATCCATCAACTGGACCGCGCGCGCACACTGGTGAAGCAGTATCAATCCCCCTGGGCTGCTGAACATCTCCAACGGATTCATCCCACGCTCGATCAGAGTCGGAGCCGACCGGACGTGTCTTTGGATTATGTCTTCCCTCCTCTCTATACCGAAGACCTGCTCCAGGATTACGTGCATCACGTTCGCGTCCTTCAGAACCATCTGGGTGTCCCGCTCGCCATCGAACCGATTCCGACGTATCTACAGGTGGACCTTCCGCAACTGAGTGAAGCCGCATTTCTCCATCGGCTGTGTGAAGAGTCCGGATGCGTCTTGCTCCTCGACATCCCCCACGCGATGATTTCCGCCCACACGCACGGCCGGGACCCTGCATCGTTTATTCTGGAGCTTCCCCTCCATCGAGTCATTGAGATCCATGTCGCCGGATTGGCATTCAATACAGATCTCAACCGTCGATGGGTCGCGCCGGTAATACCCGACAAAGACGTGCTCGAACTCGCTGAACTCGCGGCCTCGCATGCGCCACAGCTTCGCGCGATCACATTCGACGCCTTCAGCCCATCACTCCAAGCCGACACATTTTTGCAGGGAATACGATTGATGCGCGAGCGGTTTGCATGACAAACCCCTTGCTTTTACAGTGTGCATGTTACCTTTTTCATTGGCTGCCATGACCGGCCGTTCACTTCATGACACGCTTTTACGAGTGCTGTGCGACGGACCGCTTCGTGCACAACTATTCGACCCTCATGATGAGAGAACCACCTCCACTTCCGATGAATGGGACATCCTGGGACACGTACCGAAAGAGTCATTGCGCAACATGGCGCGTTTCTTAGCACGGCATTACTATGGGGAACGGATTGTGCGACTCTTTCGCCATATCCGTCGTCTGGCCCCTCAGACCGGTCGAGATCCGTTGCTGATACTGGGCACTCCACATGCGCGTGTCGCGCTCGACCACGCCGTCCTAGGATCGCCGGGCACCGCTGACGAGATGGTGTCGCTCATCGAAACGTTTCTATTAGAAAACGCCGCGGAGATTCAGAACCGGTTTCCCTACTGGCAGGATCTCGTTCGCTATCAGGCGACGATGTTTAGACTCGAAGCGCGCAGGGAGGAAGGACGCGGGACATGTCTGCCCTGTCGATCCGCCTCAGGGAACATCGTGCAGTTTGAATGGGATCTCCCGGCCATCCTCGCCGACCTAGCGTCGCTAAACGATCAACAAGCAAGTGGCCTGCACCGCCCGTCGCTCCTACTCATGGCCTCATCGGCGGATAGGCATGTGACATCGCTGCGATGTACGCCCAACGTGCAACGTCTCTTTAAGGCCGCCGACGGAACACGGACGGTTGAGGAACTGGGGATCGTGGCAGACTATTCAGTGCAGCAGACAGAACAGGTTCTGGAGCAAATGAAACGAATCGGGGCGATTCAGTGGAAGGCGTCAATTACAGAAACCTAATCATTTTTTTCCCGCAAGACCCAGCCCTTTTTTCCAAGACAACGTTCGGTAGCTTGCAGCACAAAGTAATTATTTCCTTGCTGGTTCTTCGGATCCAGGAGAGACTCATTCTGGCATTTGTTGTAATCTACGGTGAAGTCATCCTTGGGTTTGTTCGGATGCACCCATTCTGCGCTGCCACAAGCCGTCATCAGAACTAGACTCAGAGACATCCATGGCAGCAATTTCATACACCCTCCTGTTAGGCTGGCCGAGCGCGGCGAGAATAACCGAATGCTTCAGTCGAGGTCAAGGCGAAGGGTCGGTGGAGACTTGCAAGAGAAATTTCGGTCGTGTACTCTGCCGTTGGCGCTGGCGTAGCTCAATCGGCAGAGCAGTAGTTTTGTAAACTACCGGTTGGAGGTTCGATTCCTCTCGCCAGCTCCAACACTCGCCTGTACTTACGCTGCTTCCCCGGACTCGACTATAACCACAGGGTGCGCCTGGGGTGCGGAATTATCTTCCGAGCAAGGGTCATCAAGCCGCTTCACCCACTCACGGTTCCCGGTTGGAAAGAGATGGGAGTAGATGTCCATCGTCACTTGAATGGACGAGTGGCCTAGTTGGTCTTGGACATACTTGGGCGGAGCGCCAGCCTCGGCCATTAGCGAGGCATACGTGTGGTGGAGGTCATGGAAGCGAACGTGACGCAGGCCTGCCCGTTCAAGCAGACGATAAAATACTAACCGCAGGTTACTATCATCCCATCGCGTGTCAGATGGTGTCACAAACACCCACTCCTGCATTAGTTGCCCTGCTATCGCTGCCTCTAACTCCCGTGTCACTTTGAGCTGCTTAAGAACTTCAGTGAGTTTTGGGGTCATATCGACTCGTCGAATCTTATGGCTCTTTGTGGTGCTCAACCGCCTCATGGCAACGGCGCGGCGGACTTCGATGAAGCCACCCCGAAAGTCAATGTCGCTCCATTGAAGACCGATTAACTCTCCCTGGCGTAGGCCCGTCCGCACAGCGCAGAGAAGCAGGGAATGAACAGAGGGTGCTTTCTCGTGTGCCGCCTGAAGGAGTGTTCGCACTTCATCAGCCGTCAAGGGCATAATATGGGTGCGACGGTCCTCTCGGCATCGCGTTAGACGACCGGTCCGTGCAACAGGATTACTCGTTACAAGTCCTTCGTCCATGGCGTGGTTATATGCCTCTTTGAGTGGCGTCAGAATGTTGTGGATCGTGTGCTTCTTGAGGCCCCGTCCTACTAGTTGTGCAATTAGCTTCTTAATGTCCGCACGTGTGACCTCATGTAACGCGCCACTGCCAAAGGCTGGAATAATGTAGTTTTGCAGCCACAGCCGATATCCTGCTGCAGTCGTTGGTTTGCAGTGGACTTCTGCATATGTACTCAACCATTCGCGCAAATGTTCTGCGAGCGTAGGCATTTTCTGATCTGCCTGAGAGAGTGCAACCGGCTCCCCGCTGGCGTCAGCCCACTTCAGCCGTGCTGACAGCCGAGCCTGGCCGCGCAAGCGGCCCCAGGCGAGGCTGAGCCTTCTTAAATACCAACCGTCGGAAATCAGTTTAGACGAACGAATATTGGCTTGCCATGCATGCTGCTTGGACGATTCTTGGTCTCTTTCAATGTTCTTCTGTGTCGCCCTCTTCTCGGCTTCCTCTTCTTCTTGAGTCGGCTCCCACGGCATACGCTTATGCGTCTGCGATCCGCCGTTATCTTTTGCGGCTATGGAAGGTGTACAGAAGTGGCTTCGGAAATTCGGACAGTCCGATAAGTGATAGTCTTGCTCAACCC
>JBDUAJ010000116.1:0-9231 GCA_040004695.1 Nitrospirales bacterium
AGCGTCGCGACGCCGTACGCCGCGACTTTTTTGGCGGCTTGAATTTTCGTCGCCATTCCACCCGTCCCTTCCTCTTTGCTCGTCCCGCCTGCGAGCCGTTCAATCTCCGTCGAAATTTCAGCGATGAGGGGAATGCGCGTGGCCGAGGCATTGCGGCGCGGATCGTCCGTAAAGACGCCATCGACGTCGGAGAGAATAATCAGCAGGTCCGCATCGACCAGATGAGCGACTTCCGCGGCCAAGGTGTCATTATCGCCAAACCGGATTTCCTCAACGGACACCGTGTCGTTCTCGTTAATGACGGGGAGGACGCCATGATTCAGGAGTGCGGTCAGCGTATGACGGGCATTTAAGAATCGTCGCCGGTCTGCCAGGTCCTGGTGGGTCAGCAGAATTTGCGCGACGTTCACGCCGAGTCGTTCGAACGCTTTTTCGTAGGCCCACATGAGCCGGCTTTGTCCGACTGCGGCGGCAGCCTGCTTGAGCGGAAGACTCTTGGGATAAGAAGAGAGACCGAGTTTTTGAACACCGGACACGATAGCGCCTGAAGAGACCAACAAGACATCCCGACCGGTCGATTTGATGGCGCACACCTCATCGGCTAACCGTTCGATGCGGTCGATCTGCAATCCCGATGCGCGGGATGCCAGGAGGCTGCTCCCCACTTTCACGACGACTCGTTTGGCCTGAGTCAGGATTTGGTGGCGCATGCGTTCCTCAACGCGGCAACCTTTTGCCCAACGTACTCAATCAGCGGATCGAGCCCTTCGCGCGTGATGGCGGAGACGGCAAAGAAACGGACTCGACGTCGCCGGCAGTGGGCACGTAATTGTTCGAGCCGGTGACCGTTTCCTTGGCTATCCATCTTCGTGCCGACGACGGCGAATGGTTTGTCTTTGAGGCTGGGATTATAGGCCGCCAACTCCTTGCGCATCACATCAAAGCTCATCACCGGATCGTCGGCGGCCCATTCGGAGATGTCGACTAGATGCAGCAAGAACATAGTCCGCTCGATATGACGTAAGAATTGGAAGCCCAATCCCTTGCCCTCATGCGCCCCTTCAATCAGTCCGGGGATGTCGGCCACCACGAAGCTGCGGTCTTCCTTCCAGGACACGACACCAAGGTTGGGAGCCAGTGTGGTAAAGGGATAGTCGGCGATTTTGGGACGCGCGGCAGAAATGGTTCCAATCAGAGTGGATTTGCCCGCGTTGGGAAAGCCGACCAACCCCACGTCAGCCATGAGCTTCAGTTCCAGGCGAAGCCAGCGTTCTTCGCCCGGAGTACCTGTTTCAAAGCGCGTGGGCACCCGGTTCGTCGATGTGGCAAAGTGGCTATTGCCCCGTCCGCCATGGCCGCCCTTCGCGACAATTGCCGATTGTCCTTCCTCCGTCAGGTCGGCAAGTGGTTCCCCTGTGTCATCATGGAGCACAACCGTGCCGATCGGAACGCGAATGATGACCTCCGGCGCCGTTTTTCCATGCCGGTGCGAGCCTTCACCGGGACCGCCAGGTTTCGCCATGTAGTGCTGTTGATAGCGCAGATCGAGGAGCGTCGTGAGTTGTCGAGATGCGACAAGTATGACGTTGCCGCCGTTTCCTCCGTCGCCGCCGTCAGGCCCGCCGTAGGGCACATACTTTTCACGACGAAAATTGGAGACTCCAGTTCCGCCGTCCCCGGCATTCACGAAAATGCGAACCTGATCGACAAACATGGGTCTGGCTCCGGACAGGCGGTGAGTTCAGCGGAGAGTGTGCTGCGTGCAACAGAGACGAGAAAAACAGGCGGGAAACCGAGTGTCAAGAAGCCGGGTAGACGCTGACCTTTCGGCGGTTCCGATTGCCTTCGAATTTCACCACGCCATTGATCAAGGCGAACAGGGTGTAGTCACGTCCCAGGCCGACATTAAAGCCGGGATGAAACTGGGTGCCGCGCTGCCGTACAATAATGCTTCCGGCCGTGACCTGCTCTCCGCCGAATGCTTTGACGCCGCGATACTGAGGATTGCTGTCGCGGCCGTTCCGAGATGATCCGCCACCTTTATTTGTTGCCATGGAAACTCCTTCGTCTACAGAATGTTGAAAAAAGCCACCCGCTTTGTTCTCGGCCGCGCTGGATGGTTATTTGAACATTCTATACAGCTAAGCGGTTACGATATCGGTAATGCGAACCTGGGTGAAGCTTTGGCGATGACCTTTGGTCCGACGATAGTTTTTGCGGCGCTTTTTCTTGAAGATCATCATCGATCGGGTCCGTCCCTGTCGCAGAATTTCCGCGGTGACCCGTGCGCGTTCGACCCAAGGATGACCGATCAACAGATCGGCATTGGCATTTTGAACCAGGCGTACCTGTGATAATTCGATCGTACCACCGACATCTCCAGGAAGCAGTTCAACCTGAAGAATCGTTCCCGGTTCTACCCGATACTGTTTTCCACCGGTCTCTACAATTGCGTACATAACTTTCCTCCAATGCAGAACGGAAATGTGTAGCATAGTAGGCGAAAGACTGTCAAGAAGTTCGCACGGGCATTGTTATCTCAGAGGCTTCTATCAGAAATGAAGCGATGCTCCGGCAATGAAATTATTGGCGCTGTAATCGGTTTTAAACAAAACGTTACTCCCAAAATCGAATGATGAGCGCACATACTTATATTCACCATATAGTGCTACCCGTTTAGTCAGAAAGAAACGAACTCCGGCCATTAGATCGAATCCTGGGCTCGTATCGGAAGCAGTTTCAGATCGTCCAAATCGCGTCGCAGGACTCGAGAAACGAGCCCAATTCATGGTGAATCCGGCGCCGACGTATGGTTGAAAGCGTTTCCCTGGATATCGTGCAACAAGATTGGCAGCTGCTGTGGCCATCCGAACATGTGCGCCCGTGACGGTCTGAGTACTTGTTCCTTGGACTGGACCGAAGGGAGGAATATTAAACGTGCCTGTAGATGTGGACTTCTGTTGTTCCATATGCGGATTCGTATAAAAAAATTCACCTTCAACTCCTAGCCAGCTGAGTCCAGGTAAAAAATAACCCACCTTGGCTCCATAGAAAGGGGAGGTGGCTAGGTTCAAGTCAGTGCCCTTCAGTCCGCTATCGGCGCCTATTCCCTGAACGTTGCTAAAAGAGTTGGGCAAGCTTACCCCGAGTCCCCCACCGATGTAAAACTCCGCATGGGACGTTGCAGCGTTTGCGAAGAGGATGAGAGCCAACATGCCGATAACGCGTACCTGAATGAATCTCATTGTCATCTCCTTCTATTCCGTGATGGTGCCCGCAATTGAAATTAACCTGAACCATTATATGCGAAATTCTTAGGACGAAAGATATACCTTAAGCAGCCGAGGCGCTAAGAGCAAATAAAATAGAAACGCCTAAATCCGATAAAAAATATCACGAAAGCGCAGGAAATAAAAGGCCTCTGGAGTGGCGACAACAAAACGTCGGTGACTATTTCGAGATTCATGTAGGGGGCTCTGAGGTGATTGCCATCCCGTTCGTTTGCCGGCTTGACGGAGATTTCAGGCCGCTGTTATAGTCGTCTCAGATTTTGCGGCCCGGGCAACTTTAGATTGGACGACACCGCTGATGCTTGAACCAAGCGAAAAGATTTGGATGGACGGCGCCTTTGTGAACTGGAAGGATGCCAATGTCCACGTGCTGACCCATTCGCTCCATTATGGATTGGCTGCCTTTGAAGGTATTCGCTGCTACAAAGGCCGTGATGGCTCTGCCATATTCCGGCTGCCCGAACATGTCGACCGGCTATTTGAATCGGCGCACATCGCCATGTTGGCCATGCCTTATGATAAGAAGCAGATGACCGAGGCCATCATTGAAACCGTGCGGATCAACCGACTGGAGGCCTGCTACATCCGCCCGCTAGTCTATATCGGCTATGGTGCCATGGGCCTGTACCCGGGTGAGAATCCGATTCGTATCGCGATTGCGGCGTGGCGATGGGGAACGTACTTGGGCGAAGAGGCGCTCAGTAAAGGCATTAAGGCCAAGGTGTCCTCATTTACTCGGCATCACGTCAACATTGCGATGACGCGCGCGAAGATTTCCGGTCAGTACGTCAATTCCATTCTGGCCAAGTGTGAAGTGAAGGCGTCGGGTTATGATGAGGCCATCATGCTGGATCCCGACGGGTATGTTGCCGAGGGGACGGGGGAAAATGTCTTTCTGGTCCGACGAGGCCAATTGAAAACGACATCGATGTCGTCGATCTTGGAGGGCATTACCAGAAACTCGGTGCTTCAATTCGCCCGCGAACGAAACATTCCCATCATCGAAGAACGTTTGACGCGCGATGATCTGTATGTGGCGGACGAGGTGTTTCTGACCGGGACTGCCGCCGAGATTACCCCCGTGCGAGAACTCGATGGACGCCGAATCGGAGCTGGCGCGGCAGGGCCGTTGACCAAGCAACTTCAACAGGCGTTTTTTAGTATTGTTCGCGGCGAAGATTCCTCACACGCCAAGTGGCTGACCCGCATCTAACGATCACACCTTCGTTTTGCCATCAGCACAGGGATTAACTTAATGAAGCTTGCTTGCTCACTGTGCGGTGGCAGGCGCAGGGGCTTGGCCTTCGCCGGTCGTGGCCGGTGTGGATGCGTCCGACTTGGATGTATCGGGAGAGCCTTGCGGTAGAATGGGGGCGGGGGCTGCAGTTTCCTTCTTATTCAAATCGATGACGGTAGAGGAGAACGTCCGTTCCTTCGAAAGAAGCGCGAGGCCTAACGAAGTCAGCATAAAGATCACTGCAGCGCCGATCGTGACCTTGCTGAGGAATGTGCCCGGTCCGCGGCTGCCAAAGACTGTCTGGCTGGATCCTCCAAACGCCGCTCCGATTTCGGCGCCCTTCCCGGCTTGCAACAAAATCGAAGCAATCATCAGAAAACAGACGATCACGTGAATAATGACGGCCAGCGTATACATTTACACTCCTCGGCGTTCGTTCTCGAATACGGATCGATTCCCTGCAAAACGTGCAATTGTAGCAAAGCAGGTGGGGTCGAGACAAGCCCCACCGACCAACACGCCATCCACCTCAGTCGACTCAAGAAAGTGGCCGGCATTCTCGGGATTCACACTCCCGCCATAGAGCACGCGCATACGTTCACCCGCGTCATGGCCCCAATGAGAGGCAATCGTCCGGCGAAGCAATGTGTGGACCTCCACGGCTTGGGCCGGGCTTGCGGCGCGGCCGGTTCCGATCGCCCAGACCGGTTCATACGCAATGGCGACCATCGCCATGTGCTCCTTGGACAGCCCGTCCAGATCCTTGTTCAACTGTCCAGTTATCACTGCTGTGGTCTCTCCACGTTCTCGATCGGCTAAGGATTCGCCGACGCACACGATCGGCTTGAGTCCATGCCGAAGCGCTGCGTTGACCTTCTTGTTGATATCCTGATCCTGCTCACCGAACCATTGTCTTCGTTCAGAGTGGCCGATGATCACATATTGGCACCCGACGTCTTTCAGCATCGGGGCGGAGATCTCACCAGTATAGGCTCCCTTCTCTTCCCAAAAGAGATTCTGGCCGGCTAATGCAAAGGCGGACGACGGTCCCATCGCGTGCCAGGCCGCATGGAGCGCTGTGAAGGGGGGAGCGATCACGATGTCAATGGAATCCGGCTGAATGAGATCGGACAGTTGACGAACGTAGAGGGCTGCTTCAGCCGATGTTTTGTTCATCTTCCAATTGGCAACAATGAGTCGTCGGCGCAAAAAAACCTCTCGCACGCTATTAGTGGGGAATAATGTGGTGAGATCTGGCAGGCTGTTGAAAAAACGTTCTGTGCCAGAGAAGCATCAATAGGGATCGAAACCCAAATGATAATAGAGCTCGACGCAGGATGTTCAAAAAGGCCTTCCAGCGCGGCCGCAGCGAACGATGAGGCGAAGCGTACCCTTTGCGGTACGTTGAGCCTCTGAGCGACGCGAGAACAAAGCTGGAGGCATTTTTCAACATCCTGCTAAAATGGTCGGTTAGGAAGAGCCGCAAGACCTGGCATCTCCTTTCCTTCCAAGAGTTGAAGCGTCGCGCCGCCGCCTGTGGAGATGAAGGACATATTTTCGGATTCACCGGCCCGGTGTACGGCTAACGCCGTGTCACCGCCGCCGACAATCGTGAGGGCATAGGCGTTGGAGACGGCGTGGGCCATCGAGAGGGTCCCGCGCGCATACGCATCGTTCTCAAAGACACCCATCGGCCCGTTCCACAAAATGGTCTTCGCGTTCTGCACCGCTTCGCTAAACAGTTTGACCGATGCGGGCCCGATGTCCATCCCGTACCAGCCTTTGGGGATTTCTTGAACCGGCACAATTTTCGTTTCCGCGCCGGGATCGGGACTGGCTGCCACCACGCAGTCGACCGGCAAATAAAACTTGGTACCTCGGGAGAAGGCATGTTCTTGGACGCCTTTCGCGAAATCCAGCATTTGGTCTTCAACCAGCGAATTGCCGATTTCCAATCCCAACGCCTTGATAAAGGTAAAGGCCATTCCACCACCGATGATGACCTTGTCGACCTTTTTGCCCAAATTCTCGATCACGCCGATCTTGCCTGAAACTTTTCCCCCTCCCAGGATGGCCACGAACGGTCGCATGGGATTGGCGATGGCGCCCTCCAAATATTCGATTTCCTTTTTCATCAAATATCCCGCGCCGGAGGCCGGGACGAATTTGGGAATGCCGACCGTGGAGGCGTGGGACCGATGAGCTGTTCCGAACGCATCGTTAATGTACACATCGGCGAGTGCGGCCAGGGCCTTGGAAAATTCCTCGTCGTTTTTCTCCTCACCGGGATGAAAGCGGAGATTTTCGAGGAGCAGAACGTCGCCAGGTTTCATCTTATCGACCAATGATTTCACGACGGGCCCGACGCAGTCAGGCGCAAACGTCACTTCTTTGCCAAGCAGGCGCTGGAGACGTCTGGCCACGGGCGCCAAGCTGAAATTGGGGTCCGGCTTTCCCTGGGGACGGCCCAGATGCGAACAGAGGATGACTTTGGCGCCTTCATCGACGGCGTGATTGATCGTCGGGAGGGAAGAGCGAATGCGGGTATCGTCGGTAATTTGGTGCGACGCATCGAGTGGGACGTTGAAATCGACCCGAATGATGACCCGTTTGTCGCGCAAATTGATGGCGTCGATCGTCATCTTGTTCAGGTTCATGTGACCTCCGGAAGCCGCTAAACGTTATTCGTGAATCGTTAATCGTAGGAGTCATTCAGATTTGTGATTGACGAATAACGTTTAACGATTAACGTCCTCCTGCGATTAACGTTTCCCGACGATGTATTTAGTCAGGTCGCGAACGCGACATGAGTACGCCCACTCATTGTCGTACCAGGCCATCACTTTGACCATGCGATGGTCGAGTGCCGTCGTGAGCAGGGAGTCGAGCGTTGCGGAATGAGCATCCCCATTTTGGTCTGTGGACACGATCGGCTCTTCGCAGTATTTCAAAATGCCTTTCAATGGGCCTTCGGCCGCCTTGCGAAACGCGGCATTGACGCTTGCGCTGTCGCAGTCCTTCTCGGTTTCAACCGTCAAATCAATGAGCGACACGTTCGGCGTGGGGACGCGAATCGCCAGGCCATCCAATTTGCCTTTGAGTTGTGGCAGCACGAGATGGAGAGCTGTGGCGGCACCCGTCGACGTGGGGATCATGGACAGCCCTGCCGCTCGGGCGCGACGCAGGTCCTTATGCGGAAGGTCCAGCAACTGTTGATCATTCGTATAGGAGTGGATGGTCGTCATGATGCCGTGTTTGATGCCGAATGATTCGTGGAGCACCTTGGCGACCGGCGCCAGGCAATTGGTGGTACAGGAGGCGTTGGAAATAATCTGATGCGACTTGGGATCGTACGTGGATTCGTTGACACCAAGGACGATGGTCACATCAGGATCCTTGGCCGGTGCGGAAATAATGACCCATTTGGCGCCGGCGGAGAGATGCTTGCTGGCGCCTTCGCGATCGGTGAACCGACCGGTGGATTCGATGACGAGGTCCACACCGAGATCCTTCCAGGGCAGTTCCTTGGGGTCTTTTTTTGCCAGAATCTTGATGGGCTTGCCGTTGACGATGATTTGATCTTCGCGAGCCTCGACCGCGACGTCCAGTGTCCCATGCACGGAATCGTATTTCAGAAGATGAGCCAAGGTTTTGGCGTCCGTCAAATCGTTAATCGCAACAAATTCAAAGTCTTTGTCATGTAATGACGCCCGCAACACATTGCGGCCGATCCGCCCAAACCCATTGATGCCGATTCGAATAGCCATTGATGGTAGTACCCCTTGAACTTGGCTTGAAAAGCAAATGCCTACAAATAAAAAAAGCCGGGCCGTAAAGTGGCGACCGGCAAGCCAGGCGAATCGTAGCGGGGGCGGGACAGGTTGTCAAGACGTGAATTGGGAAGAGCGGGGATGATTGGACAGAGGTCCGCGGCTGAAGACGCTTCCAGAGCTACCCAACTAACTGATGCACATGGACGAAGCCGGTAAACTCGCTTCGCTCAAACAGTACCGGCTTCGCCCTTGCACAACGCAGCAAGGGATGTGCATCAGCAAGTTGGGTCCCACCTCCTCCACCGAAGAGCCGCAGACCTCTCCCCAATCATCCCGCTCTGGGGTGGGCGAGAAGTTGGGAAAAGCTAGGATGAAGAGTGGGGGATGGGGCTGTCCGAGGTGCCCTAGTTGCTCACGCACCGCGCACGATCAGAATGTGCTCGCTCGGGAAGGGGTGCGTCTTGGCGCGCTTGGGATGGGCGGGTGAAATGAGGCGCGCAGTGGAGGGCCAACCACACCACGCCACGGGACGGGCGAAGGGGGGAAGAAGTGATGATTGGGGAGAGGTTTGCGGCTGAAGGCGCTTCCGGAGTTACCCAACTAACTGATAGCCCCAAGATTGTATCGCTAAAAATACTGGCATTGTCCTTGCGGGAGAGCGACGTCTCCTTGCTGTTAAAGCGCGTTAACAACTTTCTTTGCGCGGCCATTTAATAACCTCCGCTTTGTAAATGCTTTCAAGGTGTAATATGGCCTCTGACTTGTATTGGTCGTAAAGCATAGTGAAATTTATTGTTTCTATCTCATCGGCCTTTTTCGCCTTATTCCAGACGATAAGCTGAAAACCATTATTTCCAATTGTAACTCGAGAGATCATGAAGCTTTTGCTTCCTTTAGAGTCGATTGGATGGCCAGCAGTTAGGTTCCGAAG
>JBDUAJ010000117.1:0-9197 GCA_040004695.1 Nitrospirales bacterium
TTGCTGAACGGTGAGGGCACCGGAATCATCGATAAATATATTGGCTTGTTCGAGTTTGCCGGCGGCTTCAGCAAGGCGCCACCAATCTTCTTTCTGCAGTCTTCCGGTTCGGAGTGCATGGGAGTCGACCCGAGCTTCAGAACTCAGCATTCGGAGGACGAGCTGCGCCTTGGACATTTCAAGGCTAAAGATACCGACCACGTGTCCATGTTTGATGGCCGCATGCTGCGCCATCCCTAGAGCGAGACTGGTCTTCCCCATACTAGGACGCGCTGCAATGATAATGAGATCCGACGGCTGCAAGCCGGCGGTGATTTCATCGATCTCCCCATACCCGGTCGCAATTCCCGTCACCGTATTGTGATCCCGCTTAGAGAGCACATCGACGTAATCCAAGCTTTCTTTGATGATCTCTTTGACTCGAATAAACGAACGCCCCAGCTTGCCCTGGGCCAGACTAAACACGGACCGTTCGGCAAAATCCAACAGGTCATCAACCGGCGCCGCTTCGTCGTAGCCACGCGCAATGATGTCCGTAGAGGTCGTAATCAAGCCACGAAGCAGCGCTTTATCGCGCACAATCCGGCAATGATATTTAATGTTCGCGGCGGTCGGTACCGCCTGCAAGAGTTCCGCAAGATAGGCCGATCCCCCCACGGCCTCCAACTCACTCTTAATCTTGAGGTGCTCCGTCAGAGTAATATGATCGATCACCTCGCCTTGGTCGGAGAGGTCCAACATGGCGAGATAGATCTTCCTGTGGGAGGTCCGATAAAAGTCTTCCTCGGTAATCAACTCCATGGCCTTCGCCATGGCCGGATTATCCAGCAGAATGGCGCCGAGGATGCATTGCTCTGCCTCAAGATTTTGTGGAGGCAGCCGAGGCTCGGACTGATCAGAGCGACCTATCGCCATGGACTTGATCGCCATACAACAACCTATGAAGACTAAGGACGAAGAAGGCTCGGTAGTTCTTTGATTTTGACGGTCCGCCGCTGAACTTTCGGCGAGGCTGAAACGATCAACACCTCATCGGAGGACACTTCCGCACTACCCACTAAGGCAGTGACCTGCGCTTCCAACCGCTTACCTTCTTCAAGCATGAGACGAACGGCTTGCGGACTGTTCCCGGTCGGGCGCCCCAGCACGACACGATAGCCGCCGTGCCGCAGTGCACGTGCCACTTCAAAGGCCTGCGTGTGCTGGTCGGACGCGCTGCAGATAAGACAATGCACACCGGACCGTACCGGCTCACCGTCGACCGACTCCATGCTTTGAAATAACCGATCGACGTCAAAGGCAAAGCCGGTCGACGGAAGCTCTCGGCCGAATCGTCCAATCAAATGGTTGTAGCGACCGCCACCGCCGATTTCATAGCCCAAGCCCTTCGCAAAGACTTCAAACACCAAGCCGTCATAGTATTCAAAATCTCGAAACTCACCAAGGTCCAACAAGAGGCGATCTTTCAAATCCGAAGCCGACAGCAACTCGTAGACACGAGTCAATCGACCCAGGGCCGCACGCAAAGCCTGGTCTCGACCCGCCAGCACACGGCCTCGTGCCAGCACTTCCTCTTTTCCATACAAGCCGGGCGTCTCCAGGATGGCGCGGGCTTGGGCAGTTGCGACCCGCTCGTCCTGAAAAATTTCCTCGAGCCGAGGCAAGTCCTTTCGGGCCGCCGCTTGCTCCGCCCGTTTTTGCCCCTCCACCGACAGACCGGATTTCGCGAGCAGCGCTTTGAAGAAGCCGACGTGGCCGAGTGAAATTTTAAAATCGTGCAGACCCAGTTGCTGCAGGCAATCGCCCATAAGCGCAATCATCTCCGCATCGGCGGCGACGGTATCCGTCCCGATCAGCTCGGCACCTACCTGGAAGATTTCACGCTCACGTCCGGCATGTTCCGGCTCATAGCGAAACACCGTCGTCCGATAGCACAACCGCAGCGGCATCTGCGATCCGACCATTCCCATGGCAACGATTCTGGCGATCTGCGCCGTGACGTCGGGACGCAACAAAAGAATCCGACCGGTGGTGCGGTCGGAAAACTTGTAACACTTTTCGATGAGATCCGGCTCAAGCCCGGTCTGAAGGACATCGAGATATTCAAACGTCGGGGGGATAATCTCCTGATAGCCCCATCGTCCCAGCGTGGTCAGCAACACCTCTTCCACATGACGCACGCGTGTGGCCGTATGCGGCAGAATGGTGGCCATCCCCACAGGGATGAGGGAACGATCGTGCTTCTGTGGCTGGGGAGGTGCCGAAGCGCCGAGCCGCTTCCGAGAGCGATGAGTTGATGATGAGCGCGCCATCGTAAAAGAAGCGCGGCTATTGCGCTCTGGACAGGTCGGCCAGGGTGACGGAAAGAATATGCTGCCCGCGCTTGATGGTCTCAAGAATACCGCTGGGCAAGGGCGCGTCTAATCCGATGATCAGCAATGCGTTCCCGCCCCGTTCTTCACGAGAACACTGCATCCTGGCAATATTAATATTGTGCTCGCCGAGTACTTGGCCAACCGCTCCAATGACTCCAGGCTTATCGACATTGAGAATCAGCAGCATATGGCCCTCGGGCACCACTTCCACCTGGAAGTTATCGATCTCAATGACACGAGGTTCTTTGCGATGAAAGAGAGTACCAGCCAGGCAATGCACCTTCTTGCCGGCATCCACCCGCACGCGAATGATGCTCGTGAAATCCCCGGCATCGCTACTCTTGACTTCCTTAACCTCGATCCCGCGTTCCTTTGCGATGACCGGCGCATTCACATAGTTCACGGCGTCTTCTAAGATCGGCGTGAGTAACCCCTTCAACACCGCAATCGTGAGCGGCGCCACCGATAACGTCGCCACTTCCCCGCTGTACTCGACTGTCACCCGTTCTAACCCACCCTCATACAATTGCGCCTGAAGGAGCCCGATCTTCTCCGCCAGGGTCAAATACGGTTGCAACGTGGGGAGCAACTCGGGCGGAACAGATGGAATGTTCACCGCGCCCCGCGCAATCCCCTTCGTGAAGTAATCGACGATTTGTTCCGCAATCCCGATCGCAACATTTTCCTGCGCCTCGGTAGTGGAAGCGCCGATATGAGGTGTGCAGATAAAATTGTCTAATACCAGAAGAGGATGATCAGGCTTGACCGGCTCCTCATCGAACACGTCGAACGCGGCTGCGGCCACTCTCTTCGATTTCAAGGCGTCGGCCAAATCCGCTTCATTCACGATGCCGCCTCGGGCGCAATTCACTATCATGACTCCGGGTTTCATCTGAGCAATGGAGGAAGAGTTAATCAATGACTTGGTTTCGGCGGTCAATGGGGTATGCACCGAAATCACGTCCGCTCTCCTGAAGAGCTCAGGCAGATCCACGATCTCAACCCCCATTTTACGAGCCCGTTCCTCCGCCATATATGGGTCATAGGCAATGACGTTCATTGAGATACCTTGCGCCAGCTTGGCGAGGTACCCGCCGATTTGCCCGATTCCCACGATGCCCAGCGTCTTGTTATACAACTCGACGCCCATGAATTTCTCTTTTTCCCACTTCCCGCCTCTCATGGACGCTGTCGCTTGCGGGATTCGACGGGTCATCGCACAAATCATGGCCATGGTATGTTCGGCAGTCGTGACGGTATTCCCGCCAGGCGTATTCATGACGACAATGCCACGCCTCGTTGCAGCCTGTGTGTCCACATTGTCCAGGCCGGATCCGGCTCGGCCGATCACTTTGAGATTCTCAGCGGCCGCGATGACCTCAGCCGTCACTTTGGTGGCAGATCGGATGATCAATCCATCATAGGCCTTGATTTCTTTCAACAGCTCTTCTTTCGAGAGCTTGGTCTTCACGTCGACCGTAAAACCGGCCTTTTGGAGAATTTCGATACCTTGCTTGGACAGGCTGTCACTCACGAGAATCTTCACGTCTGCCTCAACTGAGATAGAAGGTTTTTGACGGCGTTGTTACACCAGAAGAAGTTCTTGCGCCTTGGCCACTCCACTACCCAATTTCACTGAATGCCCCAACCCCTTTAGCACCATTTCGACGGCTGCAAGCGCCGTGATGACATCGAAACTGTCCATATAGCCCATATGTGACAGGCGGAAGATCTTCCCCTTCAGATGGTCCTGTCCGCCCGCTGCGGTCATGCCATACTGCACACGGAGATTTTTATAGATAGCTTGCCCGTCTACGCCGTCCGGCGAACAGATGGCCGTCAAGGCGTCGCTGGGAGATTCTTTTGGAAAAAGAGTCAGTCCGGCGGCCTTAGCTCCTTCGCGCATGGCATGCGCCAATCGACTCTGCCTGAGGAAAACATTCTCCAAGCCTTCGGCTTTCAGCATTTTTAAGACTTCCTGCAGGCCTAGAATCATCGACACGGCTGGTGTATAGGCTGTTTGATTTTTGACCTGAGACTCTCGTTCCTTTTTAAAATTAAAATAGAATGCCGCATTCTTTGCCTTCTCGGCCATCTGCCAGGCTTTCTCGCTGACGCTGACAAACGCCAGCCCTGGAGGAAGCATCAGCGCCTTTTGCGATCCCGTGATGACGACATCGACGCCCCACGCATCCGTCTGAATATCGAACACACCCAATGCGGTAATCCCATCCACGACGAGGATTGTCCCCTCATATGGTTTCACAATTTCAGCCAGCGCTTTAGTAGGATGCGCGACACCAGTCGACGTTTCACTGGCTTGAACAAAAACTGCCTTGATGGAAGGATCCTTTTTCAAGACATCCGCAACAGCCTGAGGATTAACGGCATGCCCCCATTCGACCTTGATTTCAATGACCTGAACGCCGAACGTTTTGCAAAGCTTTCCCCACCGTTCACCAAACTTTCCACCATTCACAACGATGGCTTTATCGCCTGGGGAAAGGAAGTTTGAGACAGACCCTTCCATTCCACCCGTGCCCGAGGATGCCAAGATAAGAACGTCATTGCTAGTTTGAAAGAGCCACTTCAAATCCTCACGCACTTCACCGAAGATTTGGGCAAATTCAGGTGCTCGGTGATGAATAATGGGCCTGGCCATTGCCAGTAAGACTTCAGGCGGGACGGGGGTCGGCCCTGGGGCCAACAGATAACGCTTCAGCATCGTGGTTCTCTCCTTACCATGACAATCGAGACGGCTACTCGAGGTCGAAGAAAGGCGCTACGCTAGCACACACCCCACCCACTGTCAAGGCACGCAAGAGCTTAGAAGTTCATAATTTCAGTGGCTTGCATCGATCAAGCGAGAGAGTTTTCTCCCGTTCGATTCGCTGGTCACTTGTAGGCTGACACGCCTCAAGACTGGCAGTTCCTTGACAATAGGTGGGTACGCCGCTACTCTACGGGCTTGATCGCGCGTCAGTACGTTCTTAATTGAAGGCAGGCCCTCCATTGTTCTTTCACACTAAGAATTGGCTATCGTCCACGCTACTGATCACGGTCCCCGTTCTGTTAGGGACGATCATTATTGGTGAACGCCCCTCCGCCCTAGCAGGACGGCTAACCGCTGATGTCCAGTCACTGAGCACTGAAGTCTTGGGGGACGATGAGGCGGATGAGTCCACCTCTCCAGAAGATGTTCAGGACGGCGCAGACTTAGAAAGCGGTTCGCCCTCCTTGGAGGTGAATTCGGGTCTAGGCTTAGAAGGAGCACTGACGTTACAACCCCCATTCCGCTTGCCATGGCGTTTTGCAGACGTCTTTAAAGCCCAGTGGAAAGACCTTGCTGTTCAGGCAGAAGCGAATTCCGTCCTGACAGAGGGATCAATTCTTAATCTCCCCATTGTTCGCAATGATAAAGTCGAAAGTCATATACGGTTTTTTCACATTGCGATTCGCAATCGATTCGAGCAGTGGCTCACTCGATTAGGGCACTATAAGCCCATTGTCGAAAACATCTTTTCTGAGTTCAACCTTCCCAGCGATCTGATCTACTTGTCTCTTGTGGAAAGCGGGTTCAATCCTCATGCCTACTCGCGTGCCCGCGCCACGGGACCCTGGCAGTTCATGAAAGGCACAGCAATCGTGTATGGGCTGCGCGTCGACCAGTATGTGGATGAGCGGCGCGATCCCATCAAATCAACGATCGCAGCGGCTCGTTATCTGCGAGATTTGTATGACATGTTCGGGGCATGGCCGCTCGCAATGGCGGCGTACAATGCCGGAGAAGGCAAGGTCATGCGCGCCTTACAAAAAAGCCGCGCTGACAGTTTTTGGGAAATCGCTCAAACGAAACTTATCCGTCGAGAAACGAAAGAGTATGTTCCCCGATTTATGGCCGCCACGATTATCGCAAAGAATCCTGACCAATATGGGTTTATTCAGGAAGCACCGGCTCCTCATCAATTTGAAGAAGTGATTGTCCATCGGTCCATTCATCTTCAAAATCTGGCCGTCGCTGCCGGCATTTCGTTTGCTGAATTAACCCGCCTGAATCCTGAGCTACGACGGGATGTCACGCCACCGGACGACCAGAACTATCACCTGAAGGTGCCGGTAGGGAGCCGAGAAGCCGTCGTCCAAGTATTGGATAAGATCCCAACCTGGAAACCGACTCCCTTACTGGTCAAAAAAGGGAAGAATCGAAGTGAATCAAGCGGATCCTATCGAGTGCAGGGTGGCGACTCACTTTGGACGATTGCCAAGCGCTTCAATCTCTCCGTGGCCCAGCTCAAGGCCAGGAATAGTGTGACCGCGCGTGGAATCAAGCCAGGCGATCTCCTCACTATCGGTTCAGGTCATTAACCCTCCCAACAGTCTACGCCGTACCTTCTGTATCTATTTCTTGGTTTCAGTCGATACGCCCTGAGATGCCGTACCAGTCGCTCCGGCAGGGGCTGACGTTGAGGCTTTCATTTCTAATGCTTTTGCTCGGACGGTGGCTTCGCCGGCAAAGGGAGAGGTAGGATAAGTCTTGGTCAAATCTTGATAGTGAGCCAACGCTCCTTCGGGACGAGATTGTGCTTCTTCTATTTTCCCTAATTCGTACAATACTTGGTCTTTATTCAGCGTCCCGGGCATGTCCATCGCAGCTACAAAGACTTTCGTCGCGGCTTCCCGGTCATCTTTTATTAAATAGGCATAGCCAAGCCGCTGAAGGACCATCCCAAGGAGCGGCTTATTCTCGTTATACATCGCGACATATTTCTGATAGGCCTCGATCGCCCCAGCGATATCATTCGCTTGAACCAATGCATTTCCTAACTGAAAGAGTGCTAACGGGGCGCTCGAACTTCGTGGATATTGATCCAGGAGCTGGCGGTAGAGGGTAATGGCCTGTTTGAGGTTTTGGTCCGCTTGCTGAGGCTTATCAACCGGCCGATCCAGATACAATTGGGTCGCCTGCTGCTCCAACTCCACGGCCTGCTGTGCATTTCGATGATCTAACCAAACCACCACACCGACGATCATCACAACAATCACCAGCACGCCTAGCACAATGAGGATCTGTCGGCTGCGTTGTTGCAGAGTAAACCCGACTCGTTCAAGTCCACTCAAGAGATGGGCTTCATCAGTAGGAATGCTTTTTGATGGAATTCTAATGCGGTATGTCATAGTGGAAGGCCTTATACAAGGTTGCCGGATCGGTTGTGAATAGAACGTAGCCTGACGAGATTGACTCTTCTTTTGAGCGCAGTATAGCGTAACACACTCAACCGACCAAGCAGACAGAATACACCATGTTTGAAGACAAATTGCGTGCATTAGAGAAGCAACATTTGCTTCGCCATTTACTCGTGATCGACTCCCCTCCTGGCCCGACCGTAATGATTGAGGGCAGGACTGTCATTCTTATGGCCTCAAATGATTATCTTGGATTGGCCACCCATCCTGCACTGAAACAAGCGGCTATCGAGGCGACCGAACGGTTCGGAGTCGGATCAGGCGCGTCGCGGCTTATTTCCGGCACATTGCCACCGCACAAAGAACTTGAAAGCACACTAGCCGACTTCAAGCATACAGAAGCCGCGCTCGTCTTTGCCTCCGGATACTCCGCGAATATTGGGCTGATTCCAGCATTGATCGATTCTACCGGACTTATTCTTGCCGACCGACTCTCTCATGCCAGTCTCATTGATGGAAGCCATCTGAGCGGCGCAGAATTCCGCGTGTTTCGGCATGGGGATATGCGGCAGCTTCATGATTTGCTCGGCAGACGTTCCCCCCGCCGTGAGACGCTGATCGTGACCGAAGGTATCTTTAGCATGGATGGCGATGCCGCTCCGCTCGCCGAGATGGCAGATCTGGCGGAACGATATGGCGCCCAATTGCTGGTGGACGATGCGCATGGTACCGGCGTGATGGGATGCGGGGGCCGCGGCACATTAGAGCATTATGGCGTAGAATCACGGATTCCTTTTCACATGGGCACGCTCAGTAAAGCGTTCGGCACCAGCGGCGCCTACATCGTCGGCCCAGCGAACCTCATCCATTATCTCGTGAACCGCGCACGGTCAATGATGTTCTCTACCGCTCCGCCACCTGCGACGGCGGCAGCAGCGGCGGCCGCTATCCGGGTTCTTCAGTCTGAGCCTCAACGACTGGCTCGACTGCGGGAGAACCAACGATATTTCGTCGAAAGGCTCCGGACACTGGGATTCCAACTCACACAGACAATCAGTCCGATCATCCCCGTAGTCATTGGGAACGCTCACAAGACCGAGGCCTTTGCAAAGCGCCTCCTGGAACTCGGTGTCTATGCACCCGCCATCCGTCCACCAACAGTTCCTAAAGACACCAGTCGTATTCGAGCCACGGTCACCTCCGAACACACCCCCGAACTATTGGACAATGTTCTCGCGGCTTTCTCAACAGCCGGTGAGGAATTAGGTCTCCTCGCATAGACAGAACTCAAACGTACGTTATACTTACAATGGCCTAATTCTTAAGGACACGTCTGCCGGATTGGAGGAATGATGGACATCGCGCAGTTGTTAGGTTTTGGGGTGCAGCAGGGGGCGTCCGATTGCCATTTAAGCTCCGGCGAACCCCCTATGTTGCGGCTGAATGGAGAAATTAAAAAGCTGGACCATCCCGCTCTCAGCAAGCAGGAAGTCCATGCGATGGTCTATGACATGATGAGCGACTCCCAGCGTCGCGCCTTTGAAGAACATCATGAGTGCGACTTCTCGTTCGAGATGGGAGATATCGCCCGCTTTCGTGTCAACGTCTTCATGCAGCGGCGGGGCGAAGGCGCCGTCT
>JBDUAJ010000118.1:0-9082 GCA_040004695.1 Nitrospirales bacterium
GGCGGATAGCTCAGTTGGGAGAGCGCTGCCCTTACAAGGCAGAGGTCACAGGTTCAATCCCTGTTCCGCCTACCAGGCGCGCACATTCGATACTGTACTCCCGAAACATATTGTCGATCTGAGAGACGATACACATAACTGCCGGGTTACTCTTGCCATTCTTTACGGGGGGCCGTCGTTCAGCCTGGTTAGGACGCCAGATTGTCAATCTGGAAGTCGCGGGTTCAAATCCCGTCGGCCCCGCCACTTTCCTTCAATGTCAGTGTCATTTTCGATGTTGGGTGTAGCGTCTATAGGACAGGAGGGCTGCGCGAACCGCATATGATGTTCCAAGCCGGTCCGATGGGGCTTGTCGGTTCACTTGGAGCCGTCTCGAAAGTCGTCCTCCTCGCCCTCTTTCTTTTCTCTGTGATCTCCTGGGCCATCATTCTCTACAAGTGGCGCGCGTTCCGTGCCAGCGAGCGTGAGGACCAGCGATTCTTGCAGGCCTACGCCCGCACGCAGGAGAAAGACGACCTGAGGCGTCACGCCAAACGTCTCACCGCCAGCCCGAGCGCCGCCGTGTTTCTTGGCGTGATGGATCGAGTGGCGCCCGAACGAGAAGGCATCCCGGCCGCGGCCTTATCGCCGGTTGAGGCGGATGCCCCGGACCGTCAATATCTGGATCGGGTCGTCACGCATATCATGCAGGATCAGCTCTCACGGCAAGAGGCCTACCTTCCCTTTTTAGCGACGACGGGAAACATCACGCCGTTTGTCGGGCTGTTAGGCACGGTGTTGGGAATCATTGACGCGTTTCGTGAGATCGGCAAGCAAGGCACGGCCAGCATTGCGGCGGTCGCACCAGGGGTGTCTGAAGCTCTCGTCGCCACGGCCGCCGGGCTCTTTACGGCCATTCCGGCCGTGATTGCGTATAATTATTACCTGGCCCGTATTAGAAAGACCGCCTTCCGGGTGGAAGCATTCAGCATTGAACTGCTGAATATCGTGCTTGCCCGGATGAAACAAGTCGGGATCCGAGGATGATTTTTGAAAGTCGTCACCGACGCTTTCTGGCCGAGATTAATATCATTCCGCTCGTGGATGTGGTCTTGGTCTTGCTGGTCATCTTTATGGTGACGGCGCCGATGCTGTACCGTGGGATGGACATCAATCTGCCGACCTCTTCAAGCAACACCATCAAACCCGAAGAACGCGTTGTGCTCACCGTCGAGCGCGATCAAAAAGTCTATGTCGACAAAGAAATGGTCCCGTTAGGACTCTTGGAGTCGAAGCTTCGAGCGGTCAAACAGCGGAATGCCGAAGTGTCTGTCTACCTGCGTGCCGACCGCGACGTAGCGTATGGCACCGTCGTGCAGGTCATGGATGGGGTCAAACGGGCGGGCATAGAAAAGCTAGGCATGGTCACTGACCCTCCGGCAGGAGGGCGGGAGCGTGTCGTCGACGAATCCGGGAAGCAGAACAAGGGACATTGAATGTCGGCTGGAACCTATCCTCAGATGCCCTTGACCGCGTACGGCGGCGACTTTTCAACCGGTCGGTATATGAAGATGATGATCGGCCTGTCCTTGGTCCTGCATCTGGTCTTGCTTCTCTTCATCGCCGGATTGCGATTACCTGGCAAAATGGAGCGCCCGCTTGCTGCCTATGAGGTGTCCTTGGTCACAACGCCCACTCCAAGCGTGGATCCAAAGCCCGTATCGCGGCCCGTCAATCCGGAAACTCCCAAGACGCCGGAACCACCCGTGGCCCGGCCCATGCCACGCATGCAACAGGTGAAAGAGACTGCTCCACCCCCGCCGCAGCCGGTTCGGTTGGCGCCGACGCCTCCTGTACGCGCACGTGAGCCGATTCCAGCGAAACCGATACCTGTGGCGCCTGCCCCAAAGGTCCGACAAGAAGCGCCCCCGCCGGCGCCTGTGTCCCCGCCGGTTGTGCGCCAGAGCGAAGCCAAACCTGTCCCGGTTCCAGTGCCTCCTCCGCTTCGCCCGGTGTTGAATCGGGACGTATTGCGCGGGATTGCCTTGCCGTCCGAAGTGCCGAAATTAGGCCAGGTGAATCCGATCCCGGCAGGAACGCCGAAAGAGACCCGCTCGCAGACTCAAACAGATGTTCAAAAAATGTTGAACAACCTATCGGTGCCGGAATCGTCGCCCACCGCGACCGAACACACGACGCCGCAACCGGCGCGCATCACTTCACCACGCATATCCATGAGTGAGGAAGTGAATCGGCAGTTACAGAAATTGGAGCAGATGCCAGCAAAGGTCGAGTCGTCGAAGGCGGCGACCATGCCCGAGTCGCAAGTAGCCTCCAAACCTCCCGCCGCACGCACGCCGGTCACGACGCTTCGGGCGAGCGGTATAGCGATGGGGAATCCGTATCTGGCGTTGGTGCAACGACGCATCAGTGCGCAATGGACCGCACCTCCGGTGGATATGACGGGTCAGCCGCTTCAAGTCGTCGTGAAGTTCCGCTTGGACAAATCGGGCCGGCTCAGCGACGTTGTTGTCGAGCGCACCTCCGGAAATGAGTATTATGATTTGGCCGCCCGACGAGCGGTGCTTTCTGCGAATCCATTACCGTCGTTTCCTCCCGATATGTCTCAATTGTTTCTCGATGCCCATTTCAGTTTTGCCGTCGGCGAGCCGGTGAGTTGAGCCTATGAGACTATTGCTTCTCGCGATCTATCTGATCATTGTTGGCGGCCTGGTCGGGATTCTAGAGTCCGGCGCCGAAGATGTGTTTATGGAAGCGACGCGTCCGGACTTTCAAAAAATCCCGATCGGCGTGTTCGGTTTCCGCAACGGCAGCAACCAGGATACCAGTGGAGAAAAAGCGGCCGATGTGCTTCGCGCCGATCTCCGTCGTTCGCTGATTTTTTCGGTGGCCGACCTTCCCAAGTTAGGCATCAAGTTAAACGGCAAGTGGGAAAAGGATGCCGTCGACAAGCGGCTAGCCCAGCATGCGTCCGAGCAGGGTATCTCGGTCCTGGTGTGGGGAAAAGTCTCGGCCAAGGAAGCGGACGTCTTGCTGGACGGCTATGTCTATGACGGCGGAAGCGGGGATGTCGTGGCGGACCGGCGCTACATCGGCTCCTCATCGGTGCTCAGGCAAATGACGCACCGGCTGGCGGATGAGCTGGTCTTTCGTTACACCGGGGAGCAAGGCATCGCCAGAACAAAAATCGCCTTCGTGTCGGAACAAAATGGCGGGCGTGAACTCTACGTCATGGATTATGACGGCAACGGCCCACGGCAGGTGACGACCGACGGATTTTTGAATTTGATGCCGAGATGGTCCCGCGATCGGCGCTTCCTGATCTTTACGTCCTATCAAGAGCGAACCAAACAGCACATTGATATGGTGGAAGTGGCCACCGGGAAGCGATGGACGCTCATTTCCCTTCCGGGCTTGAATATTACGCCCGCCTTGTCCCCGGACGGCAGCTCGCTCGCGTTTGCGACCAGCCAGGACGGCAATTCCGAAGTCTATAGGATGGACACAAATACGAAAGCGTTCCAACGGCTCACGTTCCATGCGGCGGGAGACCTGTCTCCCTCGTGGTCTCCGACAGGCCGAGAGATTGTCTTCACGTCGGATCGTGGAGGAGGGCCTCAACTCTATGTGATGAGCGCCGACGGCTCGAACGTGCGGCGTTTGACGTACGAGGGCGATTATAATGCCGCGCCCGCCTGGTCTCCTCGGGGCAACTGGATTGCGCACGTCTGCCGCACGGAAGAGCGTCAGTACAAGTTGTGTCTCGTCAGCCCTGACGGGCAAAAACGCATTCGGCTCACGTCCGGCCATGGCGTCGACGATTCTCCGTCGTGGTCACCGGATGGACGTCATCTGGTGTTCAGCTCGACCGGGGAAGGGAAGAGCCATATCTACATGATCAATAGTGATGGAACGGATTTGGAACGGCTGACGTCGGGAGGCATCGCTCATACGTCTCCCGCGTGGTCGCCGATGTAAGCCTCTTGAATACAACACGAGCGAATCGTCTGACTGGATATCACCATAACAACAACAAGGAGAGTCTTATGCGCACACTACCGCTCACCTCTTGCATAGCCCTACTGCTGGGAGGTCTGCTCCTGGGGGGGGCGGGCTGCTCGAAATCGATTCAGGCGAATTCGGGTTCGAAATCGTTTGAGCCCGGAGCTAAACGAAACGTCGCCTCGGCTCCGGGGAAGACGTCTGGCAGCAAACAGCCGTCCACGGCCCCGACCGACCGCGAGTCACTGGTCTCCGAGCCCCCCACGCCAATCCCGTCCCTGTCGACGCTTGATTCAGGTCCGCCTCCGCTCAATGCCAAAAGGTCGGACGAAGAGCGCATTCCGGGTGAGATGCTAGTCGCTAAGACGGAGCCTTCCGATACGAGCCGACGGCAAGTGGAAGAGATTCAGCGGGAGCGCCTGGCAACGGCCGCCTCCGGGCTGGAAGACGTGTTTTTTGGATATGATAGTTGGCAAATCAGCAACGAAGGCAAGCAGACACTGATGCTCGATGCCGAATGGATCAAGGCCAATCCTGGTCAAAAAGTGACCATCGAAGGGCATTGCGATGAACGGGGTACCTTGGCGTACAACCTGGTCCTCGGTGAGAAGCGGGCCAGGTCGGTGCAAAAGTATCTGGTCGAACTGGGCATCGATCCGAATCGCCTCACGGTGGTGTCCTATGGAAAGGAGCGTCTTTTCTGCAAGGATCGTGAAGAGGGCTGCCATCAGAAGAATCGCCGTGGGCACATTGCGGTGCGTGTCCAATAGGTAACATCCAGTGTCACTGGAGTGAGGAGGAACCGTGCGTGACATGAACAGCCATCTCCGTGAACCGGCCGTGGCCTCTGCGGGCGGTGTCGTCATCTGTGGGCTCGTGTCGCTGCTGCTATCCGGCTGCCTGGCGCAGCAGGCGGAGCTGAAAGACGTCGAACGGAATTTGGGCACGAAAATCACGAAGCTCGATCAACGTGATAAAGAGTTACAGCAGACCGTCAAGCAGGCGAAGGTGGATATCGACAGGCTGGTCAGCGAGACTCGTGCCCGCTTGAGCCAAGAAATTTCCGCCTTGCGGGAAGAAGAACTGCCAGCTCTCCGTGGCGGGCTCGACAAGGATTCGCATCAAATGGCGACCTTGCGGAGCCGGCTGGAAGACTTGGAACATCAATTGACGAAACGAGCAGCCGCGATCGAAAAGTCCCAGGGCGATCAGGCGGCGGCCGCCAAAACCGACCGGGACCGCTTACACGACGACGTCATGAAACTCACCGGCCGTACGGACGCCATGAACGGAACCGTGGCAAGTGTGACGAAAAAATTGGGCGAGAAACTCGATGAGCAAGATAAGGGGTTCGCGACGTACGAGACGAAAGCTCAACAGTTGGAGTCACACAATCGCGCCCTCACGGAACAAATGGCGCAATACAAGCAGGCTCTGGCGGACTATAAGAAAGCGCTCACGACGTTGGGTGAGAAGCTGGTCCAAGAGGAGCAGCGAACGATGGAGCTGTCGAATAAAATCGCCGGCCGCACCGATCAATTGGTGTCGAAGGTGGATACTGATACGAAGGCGACCACGACGTATCTCAATGACGTCAATAAGAGCGTGGGATCAGTGGCTAGAGCGGTGGAGACCATGAATGCGCAATTGGTGCCGCGAATTGAAGAGCAGGATCGACGACTGGACGATCTGACAAAGCTGATTCAGGGCATGGATACGCAGCACGCGACGACCAGCCAGGCCGTCATGCAGCCTCGATCCGCTCGTGAGCAGGTACCGACAAAGATGTCGGAAGATTCCTCTCAAGCTTCCCAGCCGGCGGTGCAGGAGCAAGCTGCTCCGCCTCCGGTGGTCCCGCACGCGTCCCGCGAGACCTCACCCCATACCGGGCAAGCCAGGGAATCGTATGATCGCTATATCACGACATTCAAACAGGGCAACCTCGACGCGGCGATGTATGGATTTTCTCAGTTTCTGACCGAGTATCCGACATCCGATCTCGCCGCCAACGCACAGTACTGGCTTGGCGAGTGTTATTACGGCAAGAAGGACTACGCGCGGGCCATCGAAGCGTTCGATCGCGTAAAAGTCGGCTATCCCAGCAGCGAAAAAGTACCGTCCGCGCTTCTCAAAAAAGGATTCGCGCACCTGGCGCTCAAAGACAGAAATCGCGCGTCCTCGGTCTGGAGACAGGTGGTCGATGGCTATCCCAACAGCCCCGAGGCAGGCAAGGCATTGGAAAAGCTGGCGCAACTCAAGCAGATACGCTGAAGGGAAGAAGATGGGCATGGATATTCTGTCGATGAATGGAATGAAGTGTGTGCGCGCAACCATAGGTCGAAGCGGGCTGCTGGTTGTCGTGCTCATGGCGGGTTGCGCGAAGCATGCGGACTTTGTCGATCTGCGAGAAGACGTGACGAATCTCACGAAGGCCCAGGAGCAGACACAGAAGCGTCAGGATGCATTGCAGCGCCGTCTGGAAACGGGGAAGCCCATACCGGTCGATGAGACCTCGAAAGGACACGATGCGTCCGCTCAGCGCATTCAGGAGCTGACCAGTCGATTAGCGGATCTGGAAAGTCGTCTGTCTCGGCTGGAAGATGGAAAGGCAGCTGGATCGGGTAAGCTGGATGAATCGCGTCAAGCACTGTCTTCGACCTCTACGACACCTCCCCGTTCATCTGAGCCGCAAGAATCCAGCGCGCCTCCGTCATTGGCCGGCACTCCCGGGATTTCACCGACCTCCGCGTTCAATTTGGCGTATAACGATTACCTCAATGGCCGGTACGACCTCGCGGTGACAGGGTTTCAACGCTTCCTAAAAGACTTTCCTGCCACCTCGCTGGCACCCAACGCGTACTACTGGATGGGCGAATCTTATTTCAGCCTAAAAGATTATCCGCATGCCGCGCAGGCGTTCCAAAGAGTCGTCAATGACCATCCGCGCAGTGAAAAAGTCGCCCCGGCATTGTTTAAGATGGGTGTCGTGACGGCGGAGGCCGGCGATCTGCCGAAAGCGCGTGGGTATCTGAGACGGGTCATTGAAGACTTTTCGACATCTGATGAAGCCAAGTTAGCGAAGAACAAACTCGCTGAGATCCGATGAAGCCAGGCATCGCACAGATGCCGGATTGCTACGGTCCTCACGATATTTTCCCCCGGATCCCGGGGGCTCTTGTGAACCCAGCCTATTCTATCGATCATGGCTCCTCGACCATATGAGCGTTGACCTGCATCTCGGAAAAATTCACGTGTTACCCGGTGAGATCTCGAGCCGTATTGCGGCCGGGGAAGTCATCGAACGGCCGGCTGCCGTCGTCAAAGAATTGGTCGATAACAGCCTCGATGCCAGCAGCACGCGGATTGTCGTGGATGTAGTGGACGGGGGACGCAGGTTCATCAAAGTGACGGACGATGGAGAGGGGATATGCGCGGCCGACGTCCCTCTGGCGTTCCAACGCCATGCGACGAGCAAATTGCAGCACGACACCGACCTATGTTGCATCGGGACCTTGGGCTTTCGTGGCGAAGCGCTGCCAAGTATCGCGTCGATTTCTAAGATTCGTCTGCTCACGGGGACACGAGACGAACCGGTTGGAACATTGTTGATCATGGAGGGCTCGGCTGTCGTGAAATGCGAGGAAGCCGCATCGCCTCACGGCACGCACATTGAAATCGGCGATCTTTTTTTCAATACCCCGGCCAGAAGGAAATTTCTAAAGACCACAGGAACCGAGTTCTCGCATATTTGCCAAGTCGTGCAGCAAGCCGCGTTGGCCTGGCCACAGGTGCATTTTCGGCTGGTTCATAATGGCCAGGAGGTGTGTGAGTATCCTTCGGCCGGCACGTCTCGGAATCGCATCCTTCAGGTCTACGGCGAATCTGTGTCGGCTCACTTTGTGTTGGTGCAAGGCGAGCTGTCAGGTCTTCGTGTACACGGCATGGCCGTCACGGCGACGAGTGCCCGAACGAGCCGTTCGCCTCAGGAATTGTTCGTCAACCGCCGGCCGGTGAAAAATGCGACGGTCTCCCATGCGATTTATGAGGGCTATGGTGTGTCGCTGCCTAAGGGCCATCATCCGCTGTTCGTCTTGTTTGTTGAAGTTGACTCGGCGCGGGTGGATGTCAACGTTCATCCGACAAAACGTGAAGTCCGTTTTGCCGATTCAGATCTCGTGCATCGATCCGTCCAACGAGCCATTCGATCCGCAGTCGGATCGACCGTAGGGGACGGCGCCTTTGCGGAGGGTCCCTCCGTACTTTCAGGGAATACTGTAGGAATCGAGGGGCGGATGTTCACGGACGGGGGGCATGACGAACGACAATTGCAGGCTGCTCCTTTCAGAGTTTCAGAGTTTCCTGCCAAGCAGACGGACGAGCGAGCCCAGATGTCGGCACAGATTGTTCGGGAGACGGCCTCTTCTTATCTGGTGCAACCGGCCAGCGAGGTGCTTCCGTTTGGGCAGATCCGACAGACATTTCTCGTCGCGCAAGTCGGCAGCGAATTGCATGTGATCGATCAGCACACGGCGCATGAGCGGATCCTTTTTGAACGTCTCTCGCGTGCATTTTACCAGCAGGCCGTGACGCAGCAGCCCCTCTTGATTCCGGAGCCGGTCACAGTGCCGCTTCACCAGGCGATACAATTGCAGCAGTTCCTTCCTGATTTCGCCAAGCTCGGCCTTGATATTGAGCCGTTCGGATCGGGAACGTTTCTAATTCGAGCCGTTCCCGCCCTATTGGGTCGCACGGATGGCGCGGCGTTGGTGCACGGTCTGTTGGAGGAGTTCAATGAATGGAGTTCGACGGCGTCGTTCGAGCAACGCATGCGACCGATCCTCGCCACCATGGCGTGCCATAGCGCCGTCCGAGCCGGGCGCTCCATGACGCTGCCTGAGATCAAGGCTCTGATTGAAGATTGGGTGGCTGAAGGCGTCCCGACGACATGTCCGCATGGGCGCCGAATTGCGTTGCGGTTGCCGGCGGAAGAGCTGGAACAGATTTTCGGACGCTAGAGAAGGATGCTGAAAAAGGCCCCCAACTTCGTTCTCGATCGTTCGTATGCCTCAACGTACTTACC
>JBDUAJ010000119.1:0-8895 GCA_040004695.1 Nitrospirales bacterium
AATACCTGAGAAGAATCAAGGCACTATAGATAGAAATAGAAGGGGGAACGAGAAGCACTACTGTAGAGTTTGTGAGATGCCCTTTCCTTTTTAGGAGGTCACGGACAGAAATTAGCGAGAACAATGTTTGAGGGAGGCTGGAAGCTTATCGGAAGGCCATGCCGGATTGATAACACGTCATTGTAGAGCCGACGAGTAAGCCCATGTAGCTCCATAGCAATCCTCCCTTGCCGCCAATGTGGAGGATGCTACCCATCACTGGTCCTAGAACGATCTGCAGAGTATCAGGGAGCCAACTGAATGGGTTGCGTGTCTACCAGTGGGAGTGATTCCTCTCCTTGCACCACGACGATTCCTGAGAGGTTCTTTTCTCCGCCCGCTACTGGTGATCCCATTCGAGCAATATATTTGTACGTGCCTGGAGATGAGAAGCAGAGGCTCACGTACTCATTGGGATCAACGTTGGTCGAGTCCCTCCCGGAAAATCTGTTTTGGCACGAGACCCTGTCTCTCAAGGAGTCGGTGAACACAATTTGGCCGCCGGCACTACGACCATTCACCCATCGGACTTCATCCCCAGGCCTCACCGTCAATTCCGCAGGCGTGATGGATTCGCCGATGCGAATATCGTGAATCGCACCTGTTCTAGTGAATTTTGCCAGGTCGCGATGTTCTGATGTGAGGGGATTCGTTTGGCATCCGGACGTGACCAGCACCGCCATAAGGACGCATGCACATTGGATCTTCATAGTTCCTCCTCTTCAGCTACTGTGATCGAACACGTATACAAATGCAAACTAAATGCAAACTTCGGGCCGTGGTTTGATTCCCGTCTCGATGTGTTAGGCGGACGTCCATCACAAAGGGAGATCATCTAAGCCTTCGTCAGCACAGTGGACACTCGCGTCGAGGCCGGAGCACGGTTGCCGTGGCAAGTAAGAGGTGCTAAGACGAATCACCTGGGGAGAAGCAACTTGTCCGTCTAAGGAACGAATTGTACTCCAGCCTTGAGGCGCCAGGGCATCCATTGTACAGTGGTTGCGGAGAGCGCGTCGCACGTTTGGAATTCGATATGTCCCGAAAATTGGGTTATGCAGGCGCCGTGTTGGCAGGCCTCAGCGTGGCAGCCGGTGCGTTCGGCGCACATTCGTTGAAAGGGATCATTTCCGTCGACATGCTGGTCGTCTTTGAAACGGCGGCGCGTTATCAGATGTACCATGCGCTTGCCTTGCTTGTAGTCAGCGGCATGCTGAAGCAGGTTCCTGAACGAGGTCTACGAGTGGCCGGTGGGTGCTTTATCGCCGGCATCGTTCTCTTTTCAGGGAGTCTCTACGTCGTTGCGTTAACATCCACACGATGGGTTGGAGCTATCACCCCGCTTGGTGGGGTAGCCTTTCTGGCCGGCTGGATCACGTTGGCGTGGAATCTGTGGCAGAAGAAAGGAGGAGGAGAAGAGCGATGATACTCGCATCATCGGCCGCACGCTGCCGTGCGTTTCCCCGTGATGGAGCCCCACGCGCCGGACGAATTGACGAATGAGCCTTCTAATCTCTGGCCTTCTCCTGTGAAGAGAAGGCTGTCCTCTTGAACGACGCCTGGAAATTCCCACCGCAAATAAATGGTATCGCCGAGCACCACGGTTTTGGCAGGACGCGCTCCCGTAAATGAGCCGGCATCCGGCGGCGGAAACACCATGGCGACTTTCTGGTCCTGATGGTGTTGATGGTTATGGATGGTCCATTGCCACGTGCCGCAGAGGCGAGCCAGTCCTTTCGTTTCGCGTACCTTATCAGGCCATGCTTTCAAGCTGATCCAGTGTGTGCGGGCATGTTGTTCAGCGATGACGTCGGCTTTAATAGCCGACGCGGTCACTTGAGCCAAGAGAACCGGTCTGAGCCGACTGTGAAAATAATGTGAGGCGAGTCTCTGTTGTTCAGCCTCGCTCACGCCGGACCGAGCGTTGGAATTCTCGTCCCAGAATGCCATCAATCGTTGGCGGACTCCCGCCGCGCCCGCCCGCTCCGCAATAGTTACCCAAGAGTGCTCAGTGTCAATGAACTCAGGATAGGCGCGGTCTAGATAATGGTCATATTGGTCGATCAGGGCTGGAGTGGTCGTACCGGGAGCGCTATAGGCCAAGTCAGAGAGGACAGCGGCAAGTGTCACGGCCCGGGTGAGTTCCGGTCGGGCGTTCCCTTCCAGAAGCCACGGGTGTTGTCCACGTGTCTGTTCCAGGACGGTCGGCAGACTTGTCGGATCATTGTCACTCGCTGCTTGTTTCAGGCGCATGGCCAACTGCCGTGCTGCCAGTTCAGCTGTGAGTCGGCCACCAATCTCCATCCAGTCAGGAGAAGGCAATGGCGTCTGGGACATCTTGGATGTACCGGGAGACCCCGGACTCATGTCCGGGATGATGGTTTTTAGGCCGAATGCATCCCGAAGACGAGCCGAAAAGAAGCTCTTCGCCTCCTCGTCAGAGTGGACTGTGGCCAACCCGTCCATATCGGCCTGTTTCAAGCTGGGAACAAAGAGTTCCTCAGGAGGGCCGGGCTGCGGAAAAGCCGGCTGAAAGAAGAGCGGAACGGCAAGGACTGCAAGAACGAAGATCCAGGAGCGCATGGTTCATTCTCCGACATCATGGATCGAATCTCAAGGGAGGGAGGACAGGAGGATACGCACGGGCGAGAACGTTTGAACAGGACGAGGATTATCGTTCAGCTTGAAAGCGGGACGCAAGGAAAGCGACCGTCGAATCCCATGCGGCGTGGGCAGCATCGGGCCGATAAGAGTCCTTACGCGAATCATCAAAGAATGCGTGTGGCGCTCCCTCATAGGTTTTGAGGTCGAGCGGTTTGCCGGAATCTTGAGCGGCTTGCTGCAAGAGCGCCAGTTCGTCGTCGGTCACTGACGGATCGGCCCCTGCTCGGTGATAGAGAATAGGGCATGCCAGCTCTTTCAGCACGGTTGCCGGCGTCATGACCTTCCCATAAAAGGACACCGCGGCACGAAGCCGTTTCCGCTGACACGCGAAGCGTATCCCCAGAGAGCCGCCGATGCCGAACCCGATCACCCCGTGAATGTTCTTCTTGATCTGGTCTCTGGTGTTGAGAAACTCGCAGCACGAATTGATATCTTGTAGAACGTCCGGTTCCTTGATGCGGGCGACCAGGGCGTCCGCCACCTCGGCATTCGCGGTCACCATACCACCCTGGCGACCATACAGGTTCGGGACGAGCACCATATAGCCTTCGCAGGCCAGGCGAGTGGCGACACTCTTGATTTGAGCGATGAGCCCCCACCGTTCATGCAACAGCACCAGTCCGGGAAAGGTCCCTTTCTCTTGCGGCCAAAACATCACGCCTTCGACCTGAACCTCTTTGGGAATGCGCGTTTTAAAATACGGATCGACAGCGGCATCGGTGGCGGTTGGAATGGGGATCCCACTGGGAAAGCGGACAGCGTTCGTCCCGATTTGCTCAATAGAAAAAGGAGAAGATCGATCCGTCATCTATCCCCCTGTCATGGTGAATGGGACACTCGTCGCACATGCGGCACTCAGACCGCGTACTATAACGAGCCGCTTACGCCCATGTCAATTTATCGCGATCAACAGACGGATGTGCGTGGTCGTGGGTGAAACGCGTTGCCAAGGGTTCCCACGATGCGACAATCCCGATGAAGGCTCATGGACGAATGGGTCACCCGACGGTGCGCGCATTCTCCACTGGAAGATCAACGTATGGAAAATCCGGTTCAAGCCCGTGTGCGTCAGCGGGCACTCTTCATTAAAATGACGGCCTCCGCATTTCTAATCCGCGCACTGGACAGTGGCTCACCGTAGGTCCCGTCCTCTCGAAGGAGACGCATTGCCTTTGGCAGCGTCACCATGACGGCGGCGCCATCCCCATAGTCGGTGCAATCCCAGCAAGTACTGAGGATTTTGAAGGTAAAATGTAGTACAAGAGAGTGTCTGCTTGGACATGAGAAATCTGTGGGGGATTTGGGATCTTTCTGAATGTCAACGAGCCGCGTAGTGAATAAGCACATTACTCTTTCCAGAGCTAGACGATCATCGTCTCTGGAGCGGTGAGCCGATGGAGAAACGACTGTGGCGCCAATAGGTATCGGATTGATCGGATTGGGTCGCCATGGGATGCGATACGCCCAGCATCTTCGGGAGTTCGGGGCCGACGCGACACTGGCGGCCGTCTCCCGCCGAGATGCGGCCCAGGGCGCCGCGTTTGCCGCCGAGCACGGGGTACACTTTCATCAAGACTATCGTGAACTGATTGCGGATCCGGATGTGGGCGCTGTCATCGTGGTCACTCCGCCCGTGTTGACTCCCTCGATTTGCATGACAGCCGTCCAGGCTCGGAAGCCCGTGCTGATCGAAAAGCCATTGGCCTGTACAGGCGCTGTGGCAAAAGCGATGGCGCAAGCGGCAGAGATCGCGGGCGTCCCTTTGATGACGGCTCAGACGCTCCGTTTCGACTCGACGATCCAGGCCTTAAAAGTGGAAGTCTCCAAGGCCGGCCAGGCTCACTATGTGGCCCTGACGTATCGCCTCGAACGACATACAGTGGCGGGAAAAGACCCGGCTGAGTACGAGCAGCGCGGCATTCTCTTGGAGATCGGGACGCATCTGTTCGATCTCATTCGCTACCTGACAGGGGATGAAGTCGTGGAGGTTCGGTGCGAGCTGGATCGTCTGGGACTCGAGACAACTGAGTCACGTGCCCTGGTGTCCCTGCGTACCCGAGGCAGTGTCGCCTGCATCCTTGATGTGTCGCGCGTCAGCATGGGTCGTGTCAGTCGAGTGGACTGGATGGCCGGCCAGGTTCAAATCAATGCCGATTGGATTCACCATCGCATTCATCGACTGGGGCCACAGTCGCTTGTCGACGAATGGTCAGTGCCGCCATGCCACACTGTGGTGGAGACGATTCGAGCCTTTCTCACCGCACTGAAGCGCGGCGGACCGATGCCGATTACCGGCTGGGATGGCTACAAGGCGGTCGCGATTGCCGACGCGTGTTATGAATCGGCGGCGAGCGGACGGGTCGCACGTGTGGCCACGTAGCGTGCATCATCCGTAACGTGATGATGACCGCCGACGCCTAGGCGTCGGCGACAATATGTGTGTCGGTTTCTTCCACGCCCTCGATGGTGTGCACTTTGGTAATCACGACATCGGAGAGGGATTTTTCATCGGGGACATTGACGAAGCTGAAAATATCGGGTTGTCCAAAGCAGGAATGGACCTGCTCCACACCGGCGACCTTCTTGAGCGCCTTCACCACTTCCTTTGTTTTTCCGGCCTTCACTTTGATCAAAATATACGCTTTCGTCGGCATAAGACCCTCCGTTTTCTCGCGCTCTCTGGATGAGAGCGCGGATGATGTACACGTGTCAGGAGCGGGCGCCAGGCATTTCACGACGCCGCGAGGCATAGACGGCGTGAAGATTCTGTCCCTGCTCAGCGAGATTCCGGCGTGCGGTTATCAATGTGTTGGCGAGCAGTGCAAAGTCTTCATCTCCGACATTGTATGTTTGGAATCCGGCACGAATATCGGGCTGTTGCCAGCTTTTGCGATCGGTGATGAACTCAACCAGTGCTTCCAACGACTCGGATGTCCAACCGGCTGCGTGAAATCGAGCCACTTCCGCGTTCGCCTGATGTTCAAACCTGACGGTGAGCGCATCGCTAAGAAGCTGTGTAATGGCCGGGGCCGCGCTTTTCATGAACGCGGCCTGGAATTGAATCAGCGCTTTGATCAATCGATTGGCATCGGGACTGGATTCCGGAGGAAGCGCCTGTGCGTCCTGAAACGTCGCGAGCAACGCCATGATCGTCCCGACCTGTTTCGACGAGGCGCGTCCGCTCATCCGCTGAGGCGTCCGCGCGAGCGGCGGCACGAACATTTCATTGACGCCGCTGAATGATCCGCCCGGCTTTGGTCCGCCGCTGATGACATAGAGACGTTGGTCGACGACCGCCGAGCCAAGTCCGTGACGTGCGGTCGGCATGGGCGTCATCGTATACCAGCGATCTTGAGCCGGCACATACGCTTCGTTCGTAGAAAATGTTCCACCGGGAGATTCGCCCCCCAGAACATAGATCATGTTGTCGATCACACCTGCAGTGATCCCGCTCCTGACAGTCGGGAGATCGGCGACTCGTGTCCACGAATCGGTAGAAGGATCGTACGCTTCAGTGACCGAGAGATTGTTTTGATAATCCCAGTTGAGCCGGCCGCCAATGGCATACATCGTTTTCTTGACGGTTGCAGCCGCCAGATGATCGCGCGGTATTGGCAGCGGCGCGCGCACTGTCCATACATTCTGAACCGGGTCGTAGGATTCCACCGCGGGAGTATTTCCATCCCCGTCATAGCCTCCAATGGCGTATAAATTCCCTCCGACTTCCGCGACCGCGAGTGCTCCTCGCGCGGTCGGCATAGGGGATGCCTCAGACCATGCATCGCGTGCCGCGTCATACACATAGACCGTGGCCACCGGTTTCCATACGGACATCAACGATTGCTTAAATCCCCCGATCACGTATACACGGTTACCGATTACTCCGATGCCGACGTGATGAAGTCCCACCGGCAAGGGGGCTCTGGTCGTCCATTGCTCCGTTGCGGAATCGTATTCTTCGACGAGGGGCGTGATGGCGAGATCTTTGACGTTGCCTAGACTCGGCTCACCCAAACCGCCGATCACATAGATCTTTCCGCCTATGGCTGCGGCGGCCACCTCGGTCCGTGCCGTGCGAGCCGACACCATCGATTTCCAAACGCCACGCGTGGATAGGGTGTCTTCCGCCGAGACAGAGAACGGAACAATCAGTGTCAGCCCGATGAGCAAGGCAGTGACACAGAAATAACGTCGTGACGCGAGGCGCAATAGTGATGGAATTGATGACGCTGGAGAATGAATGCCAACGAAGCCTAGCTTGGAGAGATTTGCAAGGCGCATGGTGACACGAGTATACGCCAGCGGCCTAGGGCAATCCAGCCAATCCTATGGTGCGGTTGCGATGTAACGTGAGCCGAGAGGTTAGATGTAGAGAGCCTCGTCCGGCAGGCCGGTATAGGAATCGTGGGCCACGCGAGCATCATGGATAGTGTGCCGGGCGTTGAGTGGCAAGACACATGGAAATTGCAAGAGGTCGACGAAGTCCTCATGATAAAGAGCGTGAGTCCGTTCTCATGTGATCAGTTTGTCAAAAGATCCGGTGGCGATCCCCAAGCTTTGTAGAACACGATATTGACGATCAAAGCGATTCTTGGTGCGGATGATGGAGGGTAGTTCCCGCATCCGGACGCGTCCCCACGCGGGGAGATGGAATACAGCCAAGGGATAATCCGTCCCGAATAGAAGGCGGTCGGCCAATTCCGGATGGCGACGAAGCTTCAAGAGCATCAGGAAGCGATTGGGCAACGTCAAGGCCGACAGATCAGTAAAGAAGTGGTGATAGGTGTTTACGAGAGCTAGCAAGGTCGCGTAAAACGGTTCATGGACCATGAGTCCATTGCTGCAGCCATGCGCGGCGATGACGGTGACGCCTTCGTCGAGCGGCACGCGCAATCGACCCGGGTCTCCGACCGACTGATCTTTGCCGATCAAACTAAATTCATATCCTACGTGGCTCAACAGTGGAAGGCCATGTCGTGCCAACGCGCGATAGAAGGAATGTAGGCAGGGCTGCCAGGATCGAACCCTTGAGCGTTCGGCAGCACTTTGACCAGCGCGGCGCCCGCCTCAGCGCAGCGTTCTACTTCAGCGATGGCATCGCGTCGCTGGGGATTGATTGAGACGCCGGCAAGAAATTCATCCGGGTACGTTGCTACCACCTGAAGCACATAGTCGTTGCTCACCAATAAATCGGTGCGCCCGCGATCCAGCGTCCCGCGGCCGTCGTAAGCGCCGTCCATTCCAAGCAGGACTGCGCGGCCGACATACTCCGATGCCCGGAGTTCCGACAGGAGGTCGTCGACGTACTTCTTGTTGGATGGTGCCGCGTGCGCCGCGTTGAGGCCATGCTTCCACAAGAGAAATCGGAACAGCGGGCTCTTCAGCATTTTCGGAGAAATAAAACAGCCGTTATCTCGATCGGGAAATGCGGCGAGGTGAACATGGCAATCGATGATCTTCGGAGTGGAGTCGGTCGTCATCTTTCTGGCGTTCGTCCTCGCGGGAGAGGTTCCCTCAACGTCTCTGGAATAAAATCCAGAAGTCCCCGTTCATAGCAGTCTCCGTCGCTGGTAGTACAAGCCGAGAGCGATCACGCCGATTCCCAGCGCGCTTAGGGCGAAGGGAAACAGCATTGAATCCTTGAACACGCTGTGAGCCACATGTCCCAGATATCCAAAGACACCCAGACCACAGAAACAATGAAGACAGGCCGCTCAAGGAGCACAGAGGCCAACATCAGTCCGACATTGATCAGGCAATACAGAAGCGTGTTGAACTCGCTTCCGCTCTGCATCAAAGAGAGGCCTCCCAAAAGGCCAACAAACCGAAGAGGTATCCCCAAAAGGAAAAATCTTCCCGCATGCGGCGATCAATCACGAAGCTGACCATCAGCATGGCGACCCAAAACCACAATGAGACCCAAAGGCGCTCGTTCCACTGTACTCCGTTTGTCCGAAGAAGAGCGGAGTCAAGTCCATGGACATATACCACAGCGTGAAGGCGATGGGCGCCGTCAGAAAGGGAAACCGAATAAAACGGAGCGCGATGGCGGCTGCCAGGATGGTTCCTACCTCCATGGCCATCTAACTTCCCTTGACCCAGATATGATACCCGCGATAGATACCGGGATCGCCTAGAGGCCAGAGGCCGGTCAGTGGTTCGAGACGATACATGGAGAGCGGCGCCATGCACACG
>JBDUAJ010000120.1:0-8881 GCA_040004695.1 Nitrospirales bacterium
AGTCAAGTCGTGAACACGATTGACTGTGGCTTGGAATGATTGGATCGGCATGAATTTCGTACTGGGACAGCTTCAGCCCGAATTGTCCGATGAAGGCCCTAGCTGGATCAGCCCGTATTTACGCCAGAGGCTGAACAATCGCAAGGGCTTCGCACGCGGTATTATGCCAGGCGTTGAGCCTCACTTACCTCCCAATCATTCGAGTCCGTGATGAAGTTCGATCCACCGGTATATCTGCTTGGATACTCAGGCATTCTCTCTCCCCCTCGGTTCATCCCTTGGATTTGTTTCGGCCTTGAGACGATCGCCGGTTGGTCGTTTTGCTCGACGCGCTTTTTTTGCGAGGCACCTTCACACCAGAGCGACGCGCTTTCGAGAGCCCGATCGCAATCGCTTGCTTGCGGTTCTTAACCGGATGTTTTCCTGTTTTCTTATGATGCAGTTCTTCGCGTACGAACTCACCCGCTTGCTTAGATGGCGCTTTACCTTCCTGCTTCGCTTTACGGGCGCGCTCTTTCGTCTTTTTTTCCGGCATCGTCCCCCCTTGGTTAAGACGTTATTCGTGAATCGTTATTCGTTAAACGCTAGAGCGTATTTTCCAGACATTCTTAATCCGACGATTCACGATTCACGTTGAACGAATAACGTGTAACGGTCCCCATCAGACAGCCGCTCTTGGTAGTCGTCGGAAGAGGTCGGAGCAAGCTCCCCAGCGGGAACGATCCCGTTCCTCAAGTTTGTCGCCGAACCTTAGAGGTTCATCTTTGTCTTGTTGACGCGCCCATGGTTACCTCCTCTTTCGCTGTCCGTTATCCATGGAGGATGTGCAAAGGACGGGCCTAATCGCAGATCGCCTGACAAATCATTCAATAAGGATTTGTCGATTTAAAAGCAAGACAGAGAACACGACGCCCAGGTGGAAACGAGCAGAATATCCGCGCAGAGACAAGCTGTCCGAGATGTGAGGGACTCCCCACCTTTATTCATCACCAGGGCCGCATCAGACGGTTTTCAGACTGCACCCCGCCGCGTGTATTGATCGTCTGCGGCGCCCGGCTTCTATTGCTGAATGTCAGGCTGATCTGTGGACGGACGCGTTGGCTTCGCGCACGCCTTCCGCGCCTCCTCCGAGCGGCCGCATCGCCTGCATCGTTTTGCTCTTATTGTATCTTCTCTTCATGATTGCAGCCCATTACTTCATAAGAAGAGGAGTCTGACCGCTCCCATATTGAGTATCAGCCGAAGCCGCGTTTCTCGCCCATCGACAGGGCTATTCTACGTTGGTATGAGGAGGACGTGGAGAACCTATCCCGCGTACAATGATACCGATATACGAGGCGTTGAAAGACCATAAGCATGCCCTATTCGTTGCGATCGGCTCTGACCTCGCTCTGGGTTCTGATCCTGATTATGTCGATCAGCATCGGAGCCATCCTCATTGGCGTCGTGCGCCAAGGGGTGAGCGCACACATTGAAGAGGCTGCCGCACGGGTAGCACGCGGATGTGCCGCCATCGAGGACCAATTCGATCGGTACTTTGCCGGATCTGCGCAGCCATCCGCCAATCTATCTCACGATGTGGCCACACGAGAACTGACCTTTCTGCTGGACATCGTCTTAGCTGAATTCGAAGGGATGGAAGGCGGGATTTGGAGTTCACGGGATGGATTCGTCGCGTATGCCTTCCCGTCCTACCAGGGAGCGACGCCGAAACGGGATGTGCCTGAGGCGGAACAGCCACGCATTATAGAACTCGCCGGCAAAGTCTCCCGCCAGGGTGCAATGGATACCCAGCGCTATGAGACGAAACGGGAAGCGCTCATCCTTCATGCCTGCCCTCTGGCGGGTTCGGCCCGGGACGTGGCGTGGACGATGACGCGGGTGTCCGTGGAAAGCTATGCCTCGAACACGCAGCTCCAGTTGGGGCTGGCCATCCTCTTCTTATTTGCCGTCCTATCGGGAACCTGGCTGTGGCTGCTTCGTCGTCGATGGTCGAATCAAGTAGCTCAATTGGAACAGGCGATCGCCGCCTATCCTCTGGAGCAATTGCCGCACATTCCCGAAACCGGCGAGCGCGAATTGGACCGCATTGTGGCCGCCGTGAATCATCTCAGCAAGCGGCTGGCCGCCGCTCGGGAAGAGACCGGCCAATTAAGTCAACGGCTGGCCCAGGCGGATCGACTGGCCGCCCTGGGCAGAATGACGGCCGCTCTCGCGCATGAGATTCGCAATCCCATCGCCGCCATGCGCTCAATGGTGTGGCTGCGGCAGTGTTTGCGCCGGCCGTCGCAGCCATCACGCTCGGCCTCGTCGGGCCACAACGCTTTGCGGCCCGGATGGGCCGCAATGAGGCATTCAACCATGGTGGAAATGTCGCCGCGGCATTAGCTGGACTGGCCGGCTTCTATCTGGGGCGAGAATGGATTTTTTATTTGGTCGCCGCAATCGCCCTGGCCAGCGCAGTATCCGTCTTGTTCATCAAAGAAACGGAGATCGATCACCAACACGCGCGTGCCGCGGCCCCTGCCGACACGTCAGAACAGAAAGCGGACGGGGGTTTCATCGCGTTGTTAGCCCGTCCGGAACTCTTGATCTTTGCGTTGACGGTCACGCTGTTTCATTTTGCCAATGCCGCCATGCTGCCGCTTGCCGGACAACTGCTGTCCGACGGCAGGGCCACCGGCGCCTCGCTCTATATGTCGGCCTGTATCATCGCTGCCCAATTGGTCATGATTCCCGTGGCTGCGCTTGCCGGAACCTTGGCCGACCGGTGGGGGCGTAAACCGGTTTTCTTAATTGGGTTTGCGGTGCTTCCGATTCGCGGATGCCTGTATACTTTGAGCGACGATCTGGTCTATATCGTCATAGTCCAACTCCTCGACGGGATCGGAGCAGGTATCTTCGGTGTGCTATGGGTCACCGTCGTGGCAGATCTGACGAAGGGCACCGGACTGTATAATTTGACGCTCGGAGCCATCGCCACCGCACAAAGCATCGGGGCCGCGCTCAGCAATCTGGCGGCCGGTTACGTCGTGCAGATCTGGGGCTATCAGGCAGGATTTCTTTCGCTGGCTGCTCTTTTATTGGGCGATGCCGGAGACGAAGGAAGCGACCACCTGTGATCCACCTCATCCAGCGGCTCCCGCGCTACCGGTCCGATATCAAGAGACGTAAGCACAGCAGGAGATACGATGAGTCCCATCATCATTGAGGAGAAGTGTCAATGACGCTCTTGACCACCGTCTCGCTAGTGATTCTTTCCAATGTCTTTATGACATTTGCCTGGTATGGGCACTTGCGCTTCATGACCTGGCCGCTCTGGGCTGGCCGTCATTGCGAGTTGGGGCATCGCCTTCTTTGAATATTGCTTTCAGGTCCCCGCCAATCGCATCGGCTACCACACCCTCTCGGCCTATCAATTGAAGACCATTCAAGAAGTCATCACCCTCACCGTCTTCATCGTCTTCGCGGAAGTCTACCTCGGCGAAGGTCTCAAGCCCAAACACATGGCGGGATTCATTCTGCTCGCCCTTGCCGCATGGACCATTTTTCAGAATGAGTACGGTTTGGATTGGTGAGCGCTGTTCCTAGTCTTTCTTTTTCTCTTTCTTTTTCTTTTTTTTATTCTCTCCCTTTGACCGACGACCCAGCGGGGGGCGGATGGTCGTGCCCTCACTGCGCGCATTGGGCGAGCACATTCCTATCGTGCGCGCTCTGCGAGCACAGGGGCACGACCATCCGCCCCCGCTTCTTTATTTTCCCCTCGGCTGTCCCTCAGTCGTCGGCACCTCCCCCGTTTCCATGAGTTGTTTGAACCTCCGCAGATCCTCGCCAATCTGCTGGCCCGGCTCCTCACCGAACAGCTTCGCCACAGTCACGCCGAATACGCCACCGATGGGCTCATACTCCAACTCGACGGTCACTTGCGTTCCACGCCCACCGGGTGCGGGGACAAATCTCACGACACCCCAATGGTCGACATCCGCGCCTTCACACGACTGCCAGGCAATCAATTGACCGGGTTTGTCGTTGACGATCTCGGCATCCCATTCGAGCCGTTTCCCGCCCGGCCCCTTCACCACCCAATGCGATCGTTGAGCATCCTGCACGGTCACCGATTCCAGATGACGCATGACCGTCGGCAGATTTTCGAAATTGCGCCAGAACCGATACAGCTCGTCAGGAGACCGGTTGATGGTCATGGCTTTCACAACCTCCATGCGTTGCCGTCCACCTGTCGTCCGAACCAGCCGCAGGTCCAACGCCTGGTACAACAGACTTCGACCCGTGACGCCGCGATAGAGCAACGCCGCGCCTAAGGCAGCGAGCGCAACCCCGTCGACACCGCGGCGCCTCGCACCGTACAAAGCCAGAGCCGCTCCGCTGATTCCGGACACCCATCGCTCGACGTCGTCGACATTCGCAGACTGTTCCGAAGAGAGAGATGTCCCTTGTATATGTCCATGCTGTCTTGCTATGCCGGTTGCCATTAAGACCTCCCTGTTGAAGTTGCAGGTTCCAAGTAAAGTGGTACAGGTGGAGTCTACTTGCGTCCGCTATGTACGGTTGCCTTTTATCCTTGTACGTGCGGCCGCAGCGGCCGCTATTCCAGGGCGCGCAGAATTATGCTTCCTTTGAACACGCGATACAAGTAATACAGGGACGGAAAGAGTACGAGCGCACCGATCAGCAGTGTCGCTAGGACCAATTCCAACGTTGGAGTTGGAGCGGCATCCATAATGGTCGCGCCGGGGATCACCAGATAGGGATATTGCGCCAGTGCCCATCCCCATAGAATGAAGGTGACCTCGCCGATGGTGGACACGAATGCCGACCGATACCTCCGTTGCCAGAGGGAGACGAACCCTGCGAGTGCGGACAGACCGACGAGTGCCACCGTCAATCTCCCCCAGGTTGTGTAGGCAAGATTGTACTGAACGTAAGGAGCGCCATTTTTTGACAGCAGAAAGACTGCTCCAGCCATCAACGCCGCGACGGCCCCCCCCCACAAGGCACGCTTCCTGAAGTCCTCTCGTAATCCATCATCCCGCGTTTCGAGCAGAAGATACACCGATGCCAGAAACGCAAACAGCGTCAGGGCAAGCAATCCCACGGCGAGACAAAATGGATTTGCCCAAGGACGCACAAACATGTCGACAAAGGTGTCGGCTTGTCCACCAAGGCGCCCAGAGGCGGCCGCCCCAATCGTCGTGCCGAGCATGATCGGTGTAAAGACGCTTGAAACGGCAAAGACGCGCTCCCACACTTTCTGAGCCCCTGCCTCACGCTCTGAGCGTGGCACCACATCATGCGTACGAAACGCAAAGGCAGAGCCGCGCAAGACAATTCCAATCAGCATGAGGGAAAGCGGGATATGGAGCCTGGTGGAGAGCAAGGCAAAGGCCTTCGGAAAAGCGGTGAACAGAACGGTGACGACCAAGATCAACCAGACATGATTGGCTTCCCAAATCGGTCCGATCGCCTTTGCAACGGCCTCACGCTGGGCCAGGGCTCGCGGCCCAGTCGCGAACAGGCTCCAGACACCCGCGCCGTAATCCGCCCCGCCAAGGAGCACATAAAACGTCAGCGAGATCAGAATGATGCCGGCAAGGATGAGCTCGAGAGACATAAGATTAAGTGAAAAGGTAAAAGTAAAAAGTGTGGATGTTATTTATTTTCAAAACCTTTTTACTTTTGCGTTTTTACTTTGTACTTGCGCCTACAGCGCTGGCCGCGATGTGCCGTTTCAGCAACCACACGACGACCAGTCCCAAGACGCCATACAGCAGCGTAAAGGTGATCATCGGGACCCACAGCCCCGGCATCGGCGTCACGGCGTCGCTCGTTCGCATCACGCCATAGATGATCCATGGCTGCCGGCCGACCTCCGTGACGACCCACCCCGACTCGATCGCCAGGAATCCCAGAGGCGTGGCCAGCACCAAGGCCCGCAGCAAGGCCGTCTCATGTTGTAAACCCTGTCCACGCCACCATCGCCAGCCGGCCCACACGGCTAGTCCTGCCATGATGAATCCCGAGGCGACCATGAGTTGAAAGGCCACATGCACGATCGCCACGGGCGGCCAGTTCTCGCGTGGTATCGCATCGAGCCCGGCCACCGTCGCGTGCGGGTCATGATAGAGCAGGAGGCTCAATACGTAGGGGATTTCAATCCCGTACCGCACCTCCTGCCGATCGGCGTCGGGCAGGCCGCCAATAAGAAATGGAGCGCCTTCTTGAGTACGAAAGAGCGCCTCGAACGCGGCAAGCTTGGCCGGCTGATGGTGGGCAACGGTCCTTGCCAGGACGTCTCCGCTGAGTGGCTGGAGCATGGCGGTCACGCCTCCTACGACCAGGGCTATTTCCAGCGCCCGCCGGTGAAACACATTGGCGCGATCGCGCAGGAGCAAATAGGCATGAATGCCCGCGACGACAAATCCGGTCGCGGCGAATGCGGCCAGCACCATATGGATCGTTTCATCCGCCGCATGAGGGTTGTGCATGGCGGCAATCGGATCGATCTGCGTAGGACGCCCGTCGACCAACTCGAAGCCGGTCGGCGAATTCATCCACGCATTCGCGATGACCACGGCGATGGCCGACGCCACTCCACTGAGGGCAACAATCATCCCTGTCGCCAGATGCACGCGGGGGCGCAGATGCGTCCAACCATATAGATACAGTCCGAGAAAAATGGCCTCCGTAAAAAACGCAAAGCCTTCCAGCGCGAAGAGCGGGCCAATGAGGGGGCCGGCCCAATTCATGAATGAAGGCCACAGCAGACCTAACTCGAACGAGAGCACCGTACCCGACATCGCCCCGACCGCAAAGAGGATCGCCGTGCCCTTCGCCCACCGCTTCGCTAACGTCAGATAGATGTTGTCACCGGTTCGCAACCACCTCCACTCGGCGATCGTCATCATGAGGGGCATCGCAATGCCGATCGCTGCGAAGATGATATGAAAGCCCAGCGAGATCGCCATCTGAGAACGGGCCGCGATGAGATCGGTCATAGGCAATCCTCCGGGACGTTTCCCCAGTATGGCCCTTTAATCTCTGAATCATGCTGTCGAGCGAGAGGTTTGGCCAGGCGTCAGCCATGCGAATCACTGTGGGAAGGAGACGGACAAATACCCGGAAACGCTCTGATGACGTGAACGTGTCAGGATGGCCAGAAAAGGCAGACGTGACTTAAGGGACTAGAGGATGTATGCGCGATTCAGGATGTGTCACGCGCTCGAACCGGTGCAACCGGCTCGAGCGCGCTTCAACTTATCCTCGGCCGGGGGTCGCTTCTCGACCACGCTCCCATCCATACCGGACCGCATCCTTATATCGATCCCACGGCCCCATAGTACCTTCGTTCCAATTCCGATGAGCCTGCATTTCCAATTCATTCCAGTCCATCGTCGTGTAGCGAGGATCCTTCGCCAGCCCGAATCCATACTGGTACGCCGGCCGATACTGGTCGTATCCGTATCCCGAATTCACATAGTTCGCTTCATAGTTCTGGCGGAAATCGGGTTCGTAGGGGCCGATATCAGCAACGCTCAACTCAGACCCTGCACTTTGACGGAGTCCTACTTCTTCGGATGAACGATCCCGCGGACCCAGAGCACTTCCCCCCCCAGGGACAATGGGGACGACCGGGATGATAGCGCCACGATGATCTCGCGCCACCGGTTGTTCAGTCTGCATCATCGCCTGTCGGTCAGATTGCCGTTGGCTGGTCAAACCCTGTTCGGACGCTCTATTGATAGGCATCTCGTTCGTGGTGCCGTCGGCCGCCTGAGTCGTTCGGGACCGCTGCGGCTTTCCAGCGATGGTGTCCCGTAGTGCGATATTGTCGCGCTCGCTGGCGGTCAAACCAGTCTGATCGGTAGACCGCTGGGGATACATCTCTCGCTCGCTGGGTGTCATCGCACGCTGTTCGTTCGGCCGATGAAGGTTCATCTCATTGACCATCGTTCGCTCATGATCTGCGGACGAGTATTGACCGGCAGGCTGCCTCTTGACTTCACGCCGGGTTTCCGAACCGGCCGGGTAACGATCGGTACTCACAGATCGATCCGTCTGAGCACTTGCCCGCATATCGCGTTGGTCTCGGCTCGGGCTCGATTGACACGCCGTCAGTAATGACAAAGGTACTATCGTCGTCACAAGCAATGTCGTTATCTTCATAGGGTCACCCTCCTTCGTTAGGCTCCTCGCAATTCTGACACGTTAATGATGTATTCTAATCACTGCATGCTGACATCGGCTACCAGTGGGACTGCATTTCATCGTGGCTTGTATGAGCCGCTCGGTTGACGGCGATACCCTTACATAGAAGTCTAGGCCATCTACTCCCTGTTCATCGACGCGCGGCAACCTCCTCATTCGGTCACGCGGGCCGGGCGATCGGGCACAAATAGACTCTGATGCCGCCGCGTCTCAATGCCTCTGAGCGTCCCGGAGGTATAGCCACCCAGGCCGTTGGTAACAAGCCATTCACGATCCACCAGGGTCGCCGGATCCTGGCCCGCCTGCCAGGGAAACGAGAGGACGGGAAGCGAAAAGGCAGCGGCCAGCTGCGTCACGGTGTCCTCCGACTGGTCGATAGAAATGCGATGATCTCCTTTTGAATCGCAGGCCATGTCATCAATTCCGCATGTCCCACATCATATTGCCGGTGAGTCACCCGGAACGTATGGGCATAAGCGAGAGGCAGCATGGCGGATTCAGTGGTCACCGTCCCGTCGCCGTCTTTAAACAGTATCGCCGGGTCGGCTTGAGGCACTGCATCCGCCAGCCCATCCTCATCGAAGATTAACGCGGGTGCATCCGCTCGTTGCCGCTGGTCCCAGATGCCCGTGGCCAAGGTCTGATGGCCGCGTCCCGT
>JBDUAJ010000121.1:0-8872 GCA_040004695.1 Nitrospirales bacterium
AGGCTGGGCAGTTTATTGCTTTCGACATCACGCCACCTGGTGGTCCGCGATTGATCATTCGGCCCTATTCCATCGCCTCGCCGCCGTATGAGTATGACCGCGTCGCTATCGTCTTCAACCGCGTGCCGGGAGGCGGGGGTTCCACGTATCTGTTCAGTTTGAGGGAGGGCGACACGGTCGCATTCGAAGGGCCACAGGGATCGTTTCAACTGCGTGACAGGACACGCGACATGCTCTTTATCGCGACCGGGACGGGCATCGCGCCGATACGCTCCATGTTGTTGGACTTAACGAACAGTGGTTATACAGGAACTGCCCGCCTCTATTGGGGATTGCGAACTCAAGGGGACCTGTACTATCAGCGGGAATATGAGACCTTGACGGCTCGCTTTCCTAATATCTCCATTACAATCGCGCTGTCCCGTCCTGACGCAGGATGGCGGGGCGATACTGGACGAGTAACTGGTTTGGTCAAGGAGCGCGTCGCGTCGGTGAAAAACTTAGACGTTTATCTATGCGGAAATCATGCCATGATTCGAGACGTCACCGAGATCATCAGGGCAAAAGGTCTCTGCCCGATCTATCGCGAGATTTACTATGATGATCCGAGCCCGGTGCCTGACTATTGAACCACGCCATGCCGGACCTAAGCCCTGGAGAGGCCTGGACTCTTCACGTAGGTAGCGGCCCTTCGTCATGTTGTCCCGTCGTTTGACGTATAAAGACCTCGCGTACCGATAGCATAGACATACCATCCGGGTTAGAGTAAGGAGCGAGGTCGAGGTGAGCTGGAGACACGCTTGCGGTCATGGTCGGAGGCTAAGGCTTCCGGTTACGATGACGAGCTGTCTATTGGCAATGAAACTTTGACCTCGTTTTTTTGTGCGAACCGAACGACGTGCTCATGAACTGAGATCGTATAGACCGAATAGGATGAGGCGCGAGGAGTGTAGGGTCCATTCGCTACGTATCGATCGTCACGCATCTGATATCGTGAAAGGAGAAACAGTATGCATCAGGACAACCGAACGTTGACCCAGGAATGGAAGGATTGTATTGCGTCCTGTTTTCGCTGCGCGCAGATCTGTGACGAATGCGCCGACGATATGATTGGAATGGAGCATAAGGGCGACAGGCAGTTAATGGAACGGTGCATGCGGCTGTGCCAGGAATGTGCGGACATCTGCACGATGGCTGGTCGCTGGATGAGTCGCGTCTCGCCACTGGCACAAAAGCTGTGCGCGCTGTGCGCCGACGTGTGCGATCAATGTGCGGAGATCTGCGAACAACATGCGCCGCATCATGCGCTATGCGGGCCTTGCGCGCAGGAATGCCGACGTTGTGCCGAAACGTGTCGGCGGATGAGCAAGGCCAGTTCCAAAGCGGCGTGACTGGAGAGGATCGTGAATCGTTTTTCGTGAATCGGGAGGACATCCTTTCTGTGTCGATTCACGATTAACGTCTAACGAGTAACCGGCGAAGGGGGCGTCATGGAGCTGCAGAGATGGATGTTGGGAATCGTGATCGCAGTGGGTACTGCGTGTGCCCTGACCCCCTTTGCTGTGGCCGTCGATGTGCCGGGTCCCGGCCCAACAGATCCCGTTCCCAAGCCGACCGATCCGTTTCCCGGACCAAAGCCCAATCCATTACCGATGCCACTACCGGCTCCGCCGTCTCCTTTACCTCCGAATCCGCAACCGTCAAACCCCTGACATGCCGGCGATTGCCATCGGCTGTCGAGCAGGAGATATGGTCGAAGAACCCACGTATCGGGAATCGATCCAAATCGGATGGACCCTGCTGTGGCGATGCCTCGGAGGGTTTCTCGTCCTGTTGTTCGCAGTCAATCTGCTCGTGTTGTACTTCATTCCGGAATTAACCCGGACGGAGCCGTCGCTTTGGATCTCACTGCTTCCGGTCGGCGTCGCGGCGCTCGTCTCATTGTTCGTGATCATGCCGGTCATCATTCGAGCCATGCTCAGCAAGTCCTTTCACGGCTTTCATCTCCGACTCATCCGAGGCAACCAATCACCACATCGCGTGGAGACGACCCACAGCGTGTCACGGTAACGCAGGAGTCGACTATGGAGCGCGTGTTTCGCAATCGACGTGAGGCCGGGCAGGTGCTGGCCAGTCTCTTGGCCGGATACCGCGGGCGTCCTGACGTCGTCGTCTTGGGGCTCCCTCGTGGCGGAGTGCCGGTGGCGTATGAGATCGCCACGGCTCTGCACGCGCCGTTGGATGTGATGGTCGTTCGGAAGTTGGGTGTCCCAGGTCATGAAGAGCTGGCCATGGGTGCGATTGCGAGCGGCGGCGTCCAAGTCATCAACGAGGAGGTGGTCCGGCACTTGGGTCTCACCCCGGCTATTATGGCATCCGTGGCGGCCATCGAACGGCAGGAGTTGGCTCGTCGCGAGCAGACCTATCGTGGAGAACGTCCACCGGTGACGATTGAAGGCCGGACGGTCATCCTTGTCGATGATGGACTCGCGACGGGGTCCACGATGCGAGCCGCTGTGGCGGCGTTGCGGCGGAGGCACCCAACTCGCATTGTCGTGGCGATTCCCACGGCAGCACCTGAGCCCTGCGAAGAACTGAAACAGGAGGTGGACGAGATCGTGTGTGCCATGACCCCGACGCCATTCTATGGCGTGGGCGAGTGGTACGAGGAATTTGATCAGACAAGTGATGAGGAAGTGCGCGATCTGCTGGAGCGCGCTGCGCCTGCGTTGAATCGTGGAGGGGCAGACAAGACAGCATGAAAAACGTTGCAACCCGGCCGAATCGTAGAGCGAGTTTCGGACGTGGTGCATTTTCTGCAAGGACTCCGGACGGATTATCATCCGCTGATGGACCTGGTCTGGGATGCGCGCGTGGTGCTACTGGGAGAGGCCTCTCATGGTACGCAGGAGTAATTGTGTGTATGGAAGGGCAAGGCAGACGATAAAACCGGCGCACTTTCATCCGGGACTCGGAGGGAAGAAAATCATGCCACTGAAGAGGAGCGGGAAGAACATATCACGCTGGCATTGAGCCGGACCCGCTACTGAGGAGGTCGGCGAAGCCAACGAGAAGATCGGTCACCTAGTGAGCCACGAAGAGTGATCCCGACCAAACCGCGTTGAAGCCATCGGACGTCTCACATCATTAAGATAGCGGGCTAGCTGCATCAACTGGCGGCCTCTGAGGCCTCAGCCGGACGGTGGGACGACCCATGCGGAATAACGCCGCTTTCAATCGTGCTCTTGATGCGGTTGAGGTCTTCCTCAAGAAGCGTCTTGGTCTCCATTCCTAGTGAGCCCGCCATGCTGCGAGCCAGCGCTTGCGCTAAAGCATTATAAGTAATCTGTACATGTATCGTTGTCGTTCCCTGGCCACTATTGATAAATTTTACACGTCCCGAATGTTGTGCCGCCGAGCCACGTTCAGTTTCCCATGCCAGTTCTTTGTTCGGGTCGCAGCGCGTGACCACGGTGTTCCATATCATGTCTGCGGCGCCCAGACTGTCCAGCACCCATCGCGCCCGTCCTAGTCCCATCGCGGTGATCTGCTTCACCCGTGCGATGCAATGTGGAAAGGTTTCATCATAGTGAGCCCAAAAATTGAAAACGTGATCGATCGGCGCACTGATCGAGATGGTTCTCTTTACTGTCGGGCCCTGAACAGAGGAGCGGCCGTCAGCGTCTCTCTCCATCCACGATACAAGTCCGCAGTTTGCGAGAGCCCGTCCGAGCAGACCGAACCCCATCAATGTGAGAGGAATCCCCGGCATGATCTTCCGGTTTGTCCCATGCCAGGCTACTGCGCTCCCGATTGCCCCCGCCGCGATGCGCGCTGGTAGCGGCCACCCGCCCTCCATTAAGGATGCACGGCGTCGAGCCCCGTGCTTTGCATCCAGCAGGTACAGCAGGCCTGCTCCGAGCGTCACCCCAGTCAATAATTTTAATCCATGTCTCATTCCTGCCACCTCTTTGTCTTCTATGGTGTACTCGCGTCCTCGTGTTCTCGTCAGCGGCGTCTCAGGTAGGGCAGTGTAGGACGGCTCGGACAATAGTCGCCGCCCTGAACGTCTTCATTGGTCCATCGGAATAGCCAGTAGCGGGCATCGGGTCTGGAGGAGTACGCCGTTCTGTCGTCGATCTCCGTACCATATCAGCAATCCATGGTGACACTCCGTGGCCATGACGACGAGGTCAGCGGGGCTGAGTGGGTCGCAATGGCGTCGATGACGTGACCCGTGCGAATTGTCGTCTAAGGGGTCCATCCGGGTTGATCGACGATCTCGACATGCTGCAGATCTTCCTCACTCCCTACATGGAGGAGCTGGAAGATGATAGGGATTGGTGGAGACTCGTTGCGAGGCGCGGCGCATTGATGGCGGCTAGGGGAGACGGGGTATCGCCGATGGCAATCACATGTCGTGCAATTGCACGCGGCCACGATCAAGGCTTACGAAGCCACACTTCCATCCGGAATAAACAGGGTTGGAATGGTGCGTGCCTCGCCAACGGCTCAGCGACGGACTTGGATTACCAATCGCTGCACGACATCAGGCTGGTGACTGGCGAGGGCCAGGAGGTCGGCCGGATGCCGTGTGAGACAAGGGACTGGCGCAGCCTTCCGGAACATCGTGGCTTTCTCCATGACCAGTGAGGGTACGACCCTGGATGCAGATTCCGTTCGTTGCTTTCACACCAGCTATCTCATACAATTCCGCTCTCTACATTTCGTCTCGGTTTTATGGCTGAATGCTGACGGCATCCCTGCAAAAGATATGATTAAAGACGCCATTGCCAAACTGGCCGAGCGGATCGACCTGAGTGAAAAAGAGGCCGAAGAGGTCTTGTTTGAAATGATGGATGGCGCCGCCACCCCGGCGCAGATCGCCGGGTACCTGATGGGGCTTCGCATCAAGGGGGAGACCGTGGAAGAAATCGCGGGCTCCGCGCGGGCCATGCGGGCAAGAGCGACACGTATTCGCGTGACCGATCCCCTGGTCATGGATACCTGTGGAACCGGGGGGGATCAATCGGGAACGTTCAATATTTCGACAACGGCGGCCTTTGTGGTGGCGGGTAGCGGTGTCACCGTCGCCAAGCATGGGAATCGATCGGTATCCTCGCGATGTGGGAGTGCGGATGTGCTGGCCGCACTGGGCGTCAAGATCGATCTCGCGGTTGACCGTGTCGAAGAATGTGTGAACGAAGTCGGCATCGGGTTTCTCTTTGCACCCCTGTTTCACGGAGCGATGAAGCATTGTGCCGCGCCACGCCAGGAGTTAGGTATTCGCACGCTCCTCAATATTCTGGGCCCTCTCAGCAATCCGGCTGGAGCGACCATGCAAGTACTCGGTGTCTATGATCACGGCTTGACGGAACTGATGGCGAAGGTGCTGGTACATCTCGGCACGCAACACTGTTTTTCAGTGCATGGAATGGACGGGTTGGACGAGGTGACGCTTACCGATCGGACATGGGTGTCGGAAGGCAAGGCTGGAGTGGTGTCCAGTTATTTCATCGAGCCGAAGAATTTCGACCTGGAGCGCGTGCGGCTGAAGGACCTCGGCGGCGGAACGGCAGACGAGAACGCCCGGATCACTCGCGACGTTCTTAGTGGACGCAAGGGGGCGAAGCGAGACATTGTATGTCTGAATGCCGCGCTCGCGTTGGTTGCGGGAAGAAGGGCGAAGACGCTCGCAGAAGGATTTGAGTTGGCGGGACGAGTGATCGAGAGTGGAGCGGCGATGGAAAAGTTGGAGCGGTTAATTGAGTTTACGAATAAATGAAATGAAGAGGAGGGAACAAAGGACGTCGCTTCCGTGCTCGCGCATCGCGGGTGAGTTCACCCGCCCGCCCCAAGCGCACCAAGATGCGCTCTTTCCCGAGAAGAAGGTGCTCGGTGGACGCGCGCAATCGAATCGACATCCTTCGTTCCTCCAAGATCGGATCTGTTCGTCCCTGAGAAGGAGAAGGAATAAGAAAGGATGATCCTGGATCGGATTTTAGAGCATAAGCGGGCGGAGGTTCGGCATAAGCAGAGCCGCGGGTATCTGGCTGAGTTGAAGGCGAAGATTGCGGATCGCATGCCGCCCTTATTGTTTGTGCTGACACTTGAGGCGACGCGAAAGCCGACGAGTCCGGCGTTGATTGCAGAGGTGAAGCGGGCGTCGCCCAGTTTGGGGTTCCTCAAGGAAGAGTTTAAAGACGTATTCGACCCTGTGGGTATCGCGGAACAGTATAGAGACCACGGCGCGTCATGTCTTTCCGTGTTGACGGACGAGACATTCTTTCGCGGAAGCCTGCACGACCTCCAGTCGGTGAAGAGCAAGATCGGCCTGCCGACCCTGAATAAAGAATTTATGGTCCACGATATCCAGTTTTACGAAGCGCGCGCCCATGGGGCGGACGCCGTGCTGCTCATTGTTGCGGGCCTCGAACGTCGACAATTGATCGACTTTTACGCGTTGGCCAGGGATCTGTCCCTCGATGTGTTGATCGAAGTCCATCATGAACGTGAGCTCGATACGGTCCTCGAATGGCTGCCCGATGCCCGATTGATCGGTATCAACAATCGAGATCTCACGACCTTCACGACTGACTTAACCACGACCTTTCGGTTAGCGAAGCGCATTCCGAAAGATAAGGTCATCGTGAGCGAAAGCGGGATTCATACGCGTGACGATGTGAAGCGCTTTATCGACACCGATATCCATGCCATGCTCGTGGGGGAGTCGTTGATTCGTGCGCAGGATATCGGAGCGAAAGTTCGGGAGTTGCTCGGCAGAGAACAGGAATCATCGACGCGTGCTTGATCCACGCAGCGCATGCATTGCGGTGATGTCGCTGACGGTCGCGTGGACGCTTGTCCCCTTGGCCTTCGGCCAGGTGATGGGTGAAGAGGCCGAGTTGGAGCGATTGCAACAGAAAGCCGAAGAGGCTATCGCGAATGACGATGCCGATGGGGCTGCCATGAATATGGGCAAAGCCGCACTGATGGCAGGACACCTGGCAAGTCGGCACAAAGACGCCGGACGAACTCAATGGTACCGCGGCGCTGAATCGCTCTTCCGTGCTCAAGAACACACCTATCGGGCGCAGGCGCTCTTCATGCGCGCCGGCGGTCAACTCCCGGCATCGTCCGGCGTCTGTGGATCGATGACGCTCGCGAAACAATCGCTGGGGAAAGCCGTGACCCTGTTGGTTGATGCCGATCCCGGCGACGGACGATTACAAAATCTTCACACGATTGCGACGGAGTGGGTGAAGACAATTGATGGGATGACGGCTGATTTTCGCTGCGGCTCATAACCGCGAGTCTGATAAGCACGATGGCATACAAAGTTAAAATCTGTGGCATCACGAATGCCGATGATGCGCTTGCGGCGGTGACGGCCGGTGCGGATGCCCTGGGCTTTGTCTTCCACAAGGCCAGCGCTCGATGTGTGACTGCTGAGGGTGTGCGTCGAATTATCGCGTTGCTTCCACCGTTTGTGTTGCCGGTGGGTGTGTTTGTGAACGAGGATATGAAAGTGGTCCGTGATCTGATGGATACATGTGGATTGGCGCTTGCCCAGTTGCATGGTGATGAATCGACGGCGTATTGTGAGCAGCTTGGGCGGCCGATGTTGAAAGCCATTCGATTGCGCGACATGGGTAGCTTTTTATCCCTCGCTGAATATAAGGGACGGGCTGGAGTCCGCGGATTCGTTATCGATACCTATTCGGAGTCGGCCTATGGTGGGACGGGCCGGACGACCGATTGGTCTTTGGCTGCCGAAGCGGGGAAAACGGCGGCGATCCTATTGGCCGGAGGACTGACACCGGAAAATGTCGGCGAAGCCATTGTCAAAGTCCGACCGTATGGCGTCGACGTGAGTAGTGGGGTGGAGGCCTCTCCCGGCAAAAAAGATCATGCGAAAGTGAAGGCGTTTATTCGAGCCGCCAAGCTTGTCTCGGATCAACGGTAAGGCTATACTCGCCCGCAGCGCATTCCTGAGGCGTCACGCCACGAACGTGTAACAAAAACGATTCACCAAGATGCCACTGATTCCAGATAAGCGAGGCCGCTTCGGACAATTCGGCGGCCGGTATGTTCCCGAAACACTCATGCCGGCGCTTCTCGAATTAGAACAAGCCTATGCCGAGGCGCGCAAAGACCGCTCCTTTCAGACTGAGCTCAATCATTATCTGAAAGATTATGTGGGACGGCCTACCTCGCTGTATTTTGCCGAGCGGCTCACGAAGACACTCGGTGGCGCGAAAATTTATTTGAAGCGTGAAGATCTTGCGCACACCGGCGCTCACAAGATCAATAACTCCATTGGACAAGCTTTACTGACCCGCCGAATGAAAAAGAAGCGTGTCATCGCCGAGACGGGCGCGGGGCAGCACGGGGTCTCCGTGGCAACCGTGGCGGCAATGTTCGGGTTAACGTGTGAAGTTTATATGGGCACGGAAGACATGGAGCGGCAATCCCTGAATGTGTTTCGGATGCGATTGCTCGGCGCTACCGTGACCGGTGTGAACGCAGGAAGTCGTACGCTGAAGGATGCGATTAATGAGGCCATGCGAGATTGGACCACCCATGTAGACACGACACACTACATCCTGGGGTCAGTCTTGGGTGCGCATCCGTATCCCATGATGATTCGAGACTTTCAATCGGTCATCGGACGGGAAGCGCTGCGACAGATCATGGCGGCAGAAGGCCGATTGCCGGATTATCTGGTGGCGTGCGTCGGGGGCGGCAGCAACTCGATCGGTCTCTTCCATCCATTCTTGAAAGATACACACGTCAAGATGATCGGCGTCGAAGCAGGGGGAACGGGCATTGAAAGCGGCAAGCATGCGGCACGGTTCGCAGGTGGCCGCCC
>JBDUAJ010000122.1:0-8858 GCA_040004695.1 Nitrospirales bacterium
CTCTCCGCTTCTGGCCCCGATGCATCAGACCGTGAATCGCTTGGTCGAACGGATTGATCATGACAAAAGCGGGCTGGTGGCAAGGGGCAAGGGGCAAGGGGATGAGCACGAATTTGCCTCTCGCCTCTCGCCTCTCGCCTCTCGCCCGTTGGGTGGGATGCCATGATCTTACCAATGGGCGATCTGCTTGCCATTTTGCCGGAGTTAATTGTGGCGGGAACGGCGTGCCTGGTCCTGGCACTCGACCCCATCACGCCGGTCGAGAAAAAGGACTGGTTGGCCTGGCTGAGTCTCGGGGCGCTGATTATCTGTATCGGTGTCACCGCTTCGCAGATGGGTGGGGTCGTATCGGCGTTCAGCGATCTCGTCATCATCGATCCATATGCCTGCTTCTGGAAACTGCTGTTATACGGGGGCAGCGGGCTCACCATCCTCCTCTCGATGTCTTACTTAAAGGAAGAACGTATCCATCTGGCGGAGTACTATGGTTTTCTCCTCCTGTCGCTTTCCGGCATGATGATCATGGTGTCGGCGGCAGATCTTTTGACGATCTATCTGGGTCTCGAACTGATGTCCTTGTCTTTGTACGTGCTCGCCGGGTTCAAGCGGGTCGAGTCCCGTTCGTTGGAGGCGTCCGCCAAATACTTTGTGCTCGGCTCCTTTTCCTCCGGCATCCTGCTATATGGAATTTCGCTGCTCTACGGTCTGGCCGGGAGCACGCGTTTGTCGGCGATCGCGGCAGCTAGCAGCACCCTTGGCCTGGACGATCCGGCCATGTTGTTGGCGATGATCCTCCTGGTTGTCGGATTCGGATTCAAGATCGCCGTCGTGCCGTTCCATATGTGGACGCCCGATGTCTACGAAGGCTCCCCAACGTCCGTCACGGCCTTCATGGCCGTGGCGTCAAAGGTCGCGAGCTTCGCGGCGTTCATGCGCGTATTTTTAGAGGGGCTGGGCGGCCTCAAGGCGAATTGGGAACTGCTGTTTCTGGCCCTCTGTGTCGCCACACTTGTCTTGGGCAATGTCGTGGCCATCGTGCAGACGAATATCAAACGGATGCTCGCCTACTCCAGCATTGCGCATGCCGGATATGCCTTGATCGGTGTCGTGGTCGCGGGACATGCCGAGGCCGAAAGCAGTATCCGCACGCTTGGTCTCTCAAGCGTCATGCTGTATCTGGCGGTCTACTCCTTTATGACATTGGGCGCATTTGCGGTGGTCGCCATGGTGCGCAAGGAAGGTGTCGACGGTGACGAGATCGAAGACTTTGCCGGCCTTTCCACGCGGCATCCGGTCGCTGCCTTGCTGATGCTCGTCTTTATGGTGTCGTTGGCCGGCATCCCGCCGACTGCCGGATTCATCGGGAAGTTTTACCTCTTCATGGCCGCCATCAAAGCCGGACTGACCGGGCTCGCGATCGTCGCCGTTGTACTGACCGCCGTCTCGGCCTATTTCTATCTCCGGGTCGTCATGGTCATGTACATGCGGGACCCGCAACCGGTGGGGCGCAGAGCACCTCGGTTCGTCGCCTCTCCCGCAATGACGGTTGTATTGGCCTGTGCGCTGGCCGGTGTCGTTCTCTTAGGACTGTTCCCCAATGCCCTCGTGTCCCTGACGACCCAATCGGTTTTGATCCTAAAATAATTGTTCCAGCGGTATGACCGGCATACTGGATCGGCACCTGCTTACGTGATCGCTTTCTTCAGACTGCTCCGGGGGGCCGTCTCCGACTTTCGGCGCCATGGTTGTCCGAGCCTCGCCGCTTCTCTGGCTTACTTTTCCCTCTTATCTTTTTTTCCGCTCATTTTTGTCCTGCTCTATGGAATGAGTACCGTGCTGAGGCAGCAGGTCGGACATGAACTGATGCTGAATTTTCTTAACGGCTTTCTTCCGGCCCTCGGGCCGGATCTCGCTGAAGAGCTCAAGCGGGTGGCAGGGATGGAGGCCGTTCGGTGGGTCATTGTGGTGACGGCGATCTGGTTCGGCATGCAGGTGTTCTATGAGATGGACTATGCGGTCAACGTCGTCTTTGGCACGCAGAGAAAACGTCATCCTCTTCTCTCAGCCGCGATGTCGGCGATCCTCGTCGGATTAGTGGGACTTCTGCTGCTCCTGTCCTATTTAGTCACTCAGATATTAGGATTGCTGGTTCTTTATGCCCCGCGAATGGGAAAACTGGATCTCGCCGCTGTCGTCGCCTATCGATTTCTCCTCTCCTATCTGCTTCCTTTCGCAATGGTGCTTATCGCTGTAGCGGGTCTCTATCGCTATTTGCCGCAACGACGACCCCCATGGCGCCATGCGCTCATCGGTGGCTTTATCCTCGCCATGCTGTGGGAGATGGCCAAACATCTCTTCAGCAACTATGTCACGACCTTGGCCGTGTACAGTCGGCTGTACGGCTCTCTCCTGTTCGTCGTCCTGTTTCTGCTCTGGATCTATTATTCGGCCACGTTGTTTCTCTTTGGGGCCGAAATTGTGCATCGTCTCCAACAGGGCCGGGGCCGAGACCGGTGACCTCGGGCGTAAGTCGGCCCGAAGCGTGACTGAGCGTCACAACGGTTCGGTGGATCGAATCTGCATCACGCTTCCTCCATTCACGTGAGGCTAGGGTACTCTTTCGCATTCGCTGCCGCCATCCGGCTCTACCGGCTCCCTTCCGTTCTGCTATATGTAGTGATCCTATATAGAATGGATGGATAGGAAAGGCTTGTTCGTGACTCGGTCAGTCGCACTGCATGGGTGTGTCATCTGAATGATTGTACGCTCCCCCACGGGCTCTGCGCTGCTGGTACATTTTCGCGCTGAGGTCATGCACCGCTCCTATCCGATTTTGGGCGACACCCTGCGGCGTATTCAATATCTCACGACGCAGATGAGCATTGCCGACTTAGCGAATGTCATTCTTCAAGACCAAGGCTTTACGGCGATCGTTCTGCATGCGGCGAATAAGCTCAATGCCGGACCGCGCCCCATCACTTCAATTACTCGGGGCATCCTCATCGTCGGTTATAATGCGGTTCGCGATCTGGCGATCGCTGCAGAGGTCGTCGATGTCACCGAAAAGCGCCTTCCTAAGAGCATCCATTTAAAACACCTCCTCACCAAGGCGGTGCTGGCTGCTCATCATACCGACCAATTCAGATTTGCTCAGAGTCTGCCGGACAGTGAAGAAGGTTTTACCCGAGCCCTGCTCCATACGATCGACGAGTTGACACTGGCATTGCATGCTCCGGATCTGTATGCCCGGATCCAGGCCCTCGTCTTTAGCCGTGGCACGAGTTATGAGGAAGCCCATGTGCAGGTCACAGGACTCAGCCCATCTCAGGTCATCAAAGTATTTTGCGAATTGAATGGGCTCCCAACGGAGTTTTTCACTGTCCCATTGGACTGGCATCAGCCGGAGACGTGGACGGCGGAACAGCGTCTGCACGGCACGATCCACTTGGCGAATGCGTTTGCCCGGAACCGCTTAGCCCCGTCCTCTTCCGAAACGACACAGGCGTACGATGCCCTGGTTACTCAAACCGGTCAGGCCCTCAATCTCCCCCAGCCGGTCATCACCACATGCCTGAAGACCGCTTGGTCCACCCTTCTGAAGCGATCCCCGGAAATGCCGCTCATCCGTGCCGATCCTCCGGATGCGGAGAGAGCGCGTGCACTCCTGGAGGAAGCGGCCTCCCCTCAATCTGTTCCGGCGGTGCAGCAGTTGATCCTTGAACTCACCCAGCATGTCAACGAGGTGCCCGACTTCAATACGATTATCAGTTTCATCCTGGAGATCATGCAACGCGGTCTCGGCTTTACCCATGCCTTTCTCATTATTCCGACGTCGAATGGTCAGCAGCTCATCGCCCGATGTGGGCTCGGAGAACAGGTTCAAGGCCTACTCCCTACTTTTACAACCCCTCTCGACACGGAGACCTCGCTTCTCGCGCTCATTCTACAGCGTCGTGGTATGCACCTCCTGTCCCGCGACGATCTCACGCCAGGCCCTTTGCCTCGGCGGGCACTGGCCGCGATTCGTCCAGCCTGCGTGGCCATTGGGACTTTGCTGACGCCGACACACCCCGTGGGCTTGATTTGGGCCGATTCCGTTGAGCCGGTCAATGGTGAGCGGTGGTTCCACTTCCAACGCGTGATTCGATTAGCCAATCTCGGGTTGGCCGAACTTGTGACTGCCGTTGATAAAAAAGCGCCGACTCAAAAGAGCGAGCCGAAAGATATGTCGGGCTGCGAGACTGATTTGAGTGTCGGACCGGAGGCGAGTGGTATGACATGAGAGACCATACGGCTACGGAGAGCGTGGAATAGTTGAAGCGTCACCACCGTTAACCGATCCCATATTTCCTCCCACTGCTGGGCCTGAAACACACCTATTTCACACCTACCGTACGGGCTAGAGTCGACCAATTCATAGAAATCCTGCCGCGTTCCGTACGCTTGTCGCTCCCACCACCTTTCTAGCGGGCTTTCCGGTTCCAGGGTAAACTTGATGCTGCACTTCTTCCCCTATGCTGAAGTGCGGGCGCGCGGAGGCTTGGAATGGAAAAAGACGCACTTCTATTAGCCGGGACGATCGCCGGATTTGTGGCGGCGGTGCTGTCGATCATGGAAAAACTGCTCGACCTCAAACAACGCTTTCGCCCGGGAGAAGAGCCTGAAGAGGGTGTCGCCCCCGTCTCGCCGGCAGTCCCGCACGAGCCTTCACCACGCCGAAAGCAACCGGCTTGGAAACTGGTCAATGTCTCCTCTTATCTATTGGTGCACGAACTCACGGTGATCGTCGCTACCGGTGTGCTCCTGAATTATCTCGGCTTGATGCTGAGCCTTCGTCTGCAAAGCATTCTCTACTTAGATATGGTCGGCACCGCGCTGGCCGCGCTGCTTCTCGGCCCGTGGTGGGGCGCACTGACGGCGTTGCTGTCCAGCGCGCTGGTGAACTGGGTGCTCTTTCCAGGGCCTGGAGCGGACGTCGTCATTTTCCCGTGGGTCATGGTCAATATGGCGGGAGGGTTCTTCTGGGGATTTCTGGCGCGCCGGGCGACATTTCGTAAATATGTGAAGGCCCCTCGAACGTCGGCGCTCGCACACGCGTTCTATCTCCTCATGTTCGGTGTAGTAGGAGCCGCCGTGATGAGTGTGCCTGGCACCTTTATTCAAGCTGCCGTGTCGGAGCCGACGGTGTTGGCCCTTAATCCCGATGTCGCGCAAGCCCTCCACGCCATGATTCTGGACTGGCAGGAATCTCTTCAAGATTGGTTCGAGGCCTTATTCGGAATTGTATGGGGAGGGAGTGTCGGGTGGGCCATGCTGAGTTGGATTCAGAACTGCCTGCGCTATATTCCGGATAAGACGATTAGTGTGGCGATCGCGTTGACGTTGATCAAGTATGGTTTTCCACTGTTTGACCGAGAACTGATCCAGGGCGGGCAGGCCAAGACCTGGCTCAGGGACACACCCGCTGCTCCGTTGATCCTTGGCGCGCTGTACCTGCCATGTTTCCTCGCCCTGTTGTTGGTTGATCAATACACCGGCGAAGCGTATTGGCCGATGTGGTCGGCGCCGTGGTTGATCATTCTCGGAGGATTAGGTCTCCTCAAACGTTGGGGTCCCTCGGATGAACACGCCCGACTTGCCTGCCTCGCTCGAGCCGAGCGGTATGCCCAGGCGTTGCGGCCTGTTCAACGCGAGCCGGCCCACGATTTCGGCCAGCGCCTGACCGTCGCTACCCTCGTGGCCAGCTTGGTATTCGCGCTTTCATTGCCATTGGTCCTGGTCAACTTTTACCAAGTCGCTTTTAATTTCTTCTGCGTCGTCTATGGATTTCTAGTTGCTGTCTACTTGATTCGTATTGGGATTGCGCAGAATATATCGATCGCCCGCGCCGGCAAATAAGTGGACGCCGAAAACGGCACCCAACTTCGTTCTCGCCTCATCAAAGTCCTCAACGTAGCCCAGAGGCTACGCCTGCGGCTTTGACTTCGGCTCGGCCTCGTTGGATCGCCGTTTTGGGCGTCCACATCGGGTAAAAATAGAAGATGCACGGAATTCTAATCGTATTGATTGTTATGGTGCTTGTGGGGACATGTCCCGCCGTTAGCTTCGCCGAAGTGATTCGGGAGGGGCCGCGCAGTTGCAAGACCGTGGCATTCACTTTTGATATGTGCCCCGTGCGAGAGGGGAGTGGCTATGACGAACCGCTGGTTCGGACGTTGATTGAGAAGGAGATTCCCGCCACGTTCTTTCTGTCCGGGCGCTGGATGGCGAAACATGACGCGGAAGTCCGCATGCTGCTGGCCGTCCCGTTTTTTGAAGTCGGCACGCATGGCCATGTGCATGCGCACCTGCCTGAGCTGGATGACGAACAGCAACGACACGAGATCATGCAACCGGTCACTCTGCTTCGGAGCAGATACGGTCATAAGACGACCCTTTTCCGCCCGCCATACGGAGAGTACAATGAGGCCACCATTCATCTCGCAGAGGTCTTAGGTCTTCGATTTATTCTATGGAATGTCGTATCCGGCGATCCCGATCCGCATCTCTCTGAACCTGAGATTTTCAACACCGTGAAGTCGCGGATGCGGAGCGGAAGCATTGTCGTCATGCACGCAAACGGCAAAGGCCGGCACACGCGTGAAGTCATCGACGATCTCTACGATGATCTTATTGTTCGACAAGGTTATCGACCGGTCACCGTCTCCACTTTATTGAACGAATGCGCCTCACCATCTTCACATGACGGACGATCGTCCGACCATTAGAGCCTATCGAACGGATGACCGTGAGGCGGTCATCCGTATGCTGGCCGATTCCGATCCGTGGAAACGCCTCGGATATACCGCAGCGCATTGGGAACGGCTCTTTACGCCTCTTCCACCAGGCCGGGAAGGCTACGTCCTTGAGCAGAATGGGATAGTGGCCGGTCTCGCTCTTCTGCGCAGGCAATTTCTGTTCGGCGATTATCTGGAACTTCTGGCCATTGCACCGTCGACGCAACGCAAAGGGTTGGGACGTGCCTTATTGAACCACCTGGAAAGGATTGTCTTCACGAGATCCACGAACCTCTTTGCTTGCGTGTCCGACTTCAACACGTCGGCCCGCCAATTTTATGAACAGAACGGCTATCTGGAAGTGGGCTCTTTGCCCGATCTCCTGATGCCGGGGACGGCGGAAATTCTCCTCCGCAAGACGATCGGATCGGCAAAATCGACATGATAGAATAGCGATCACTTCTTCGAAACGAGTGACCGCTGATGGCTGAACGCTGTAAGACTGGAGAGTCTCTATGCATGTGACCAAACTTCTTCACACGAGAATGCGCGTCAGTGACATCGATCAGACCATTAACTTTTACACCACCGTGCTTGGATTGGACGTCATGGAGCGGAAAACCTCGCCGCGCGGATCTCACCTGGCCTTTCTGAAAGTACCGAACAGTGAGGAGCTCATCGAGTTAGCCAGCTATCCGCCAAGCGGACCGGTCAAGGTACAGGAAGATTTGGTCCACCTCGCTTTTCAGGTCGAGAATCTCGACGACACCATGCGTGAGCTCAGCGCGAAAGGTGTTAAGATTACCGACGGCCCCACTCAATCCTCATCCGGCAGTCGCTTTATCTTCATCGATGCGCCCGATGGCTATGAGATTGAGCTCATTGAACGGCCGCCAGGCACCGCATTGGCCTAGCTGTCAGCAATCAGCATTCAGCTCTCTGTCTGAGAGAAACCAGACCGGAGTACGCAGACTCCCGCTTGCTCGACCTAATCCGCTCACCGTACAATTATCCTGTGGCATTATCTCGACGGAGCTGAAAGCTGACGGCTGAAAGCTGACAGCTGTGATTTTAAACATCATGCCGATTCCCGACGACCTTCAGTCCAAACTCGACCATCTGCCCGAACAGCCTGGCGTCTATCTGATGAAGAGCGCGCGAGGCGAGATCGTGTACATCGGAAAGGCACGTGTGCTCGCCGATCGCGTGCGATCGTATTTCTTGATGGGGAGCGATCATACGCCCAAGACGAGCGTACTGGTCGGTCAGGTGATGGATGTCGAAACGATCGTCACGAGGTCCGAGTTAGAAGCGCTGATTCTCGAAAGCAATCTGATCAAGCAACACCGGCCACGCTTTAATGTCGTCCTGCGGGACGATAAGCAGTACCCGTACCTCCGATTGCCGATTAAAGATGATTTTCCTCGGCTGTCGATCGTTCGGCGGGTTCAGAAAGACGGCGCCCTCTACTATGGTCCCTATGTGCCGACCGGTGCGATGCGCGAGACCTTGAAGGTCATCCGTAAAGTGTTTCCGTTGGCGACCTGTGAGATTGAGATCAATGGGCAAGCTGAGCGCGCCTGTCTGGAGTTCGAAATCAAACGATGCATGGCGCCTTGTATCGGTAATCAGACGAAGGAAGATTATCACCTGATCGTCAAACAGGTGCGAATGTTTTTGGAAGGACGGGATACGGAACTGCTGGACGGTTTGCGCGCCGAGATGGAGGCGGCCGCCGAGCGCGAGCATTTCGAGGAGGCGGCGCGCTTGCGCGATCGGATCGTGAAGATCGACCGGACGCTGGAACGGCAGCGAGTGGCTCAGACGAGCTGTATCGACCAGGACGTCATGGGAATCGCTCGGCAGGGAACGGCCGTGGATCTGCAGATGCTGTTTGTCCGCGGCGGCTTATTGATTGGGCGAAAGGACTTCTTTTGGCAGGAAGCGGCCGACACGACGGACGTAGAATTGGTTCGGTCGGCCATTGAACAATTCTATAACAAAGATGGACTGCCGCCGAAAGAATTGCTGATTCCCGTTTCTCTGGAGGACACGGCGCTGATTGAAGACTGGCTGTCTCAG